>NZ_JBMDKV010000030.1:0-46436 GCF_057809895.1 Rhizobium sp. FG113
CCGAAACTTCTTCAAGGCAGCAGGATATGAGGCTGAATAGATGCGACACGCTTTAGCCTCGTTAGTCCACCACGACGACCTCATGGTCGGCGATGGCGTCGACAACGAAGGTTACGTAGTTGCCGTCGGTCTTTCCTTCGACGGTCTTCCCGCCAACACGCAGGTCGATCTTCGCGGGCGCCTTCTCGATGCGAAGGCGGACAGTGACCGGACCGATCGGAACGAGGTCATACTGTCTTCCCGGGACGTTCGAGAGCAGGAGCCTGTTGTTCAGGTGAAGAATCTTGCGGCCTCCCTGACGGTAGAGCTCCGCACTGATGACACCGTGGGTGCCAGACAGCGCCACCTTTCGTTCGTCGCCGATCGCATAATTCACTGCGTTGGCAATGATCAGCGCGTGGTCGGGATTGGCGTCACGCCCATAGCAACGGTCCAAGTCGGCCACGAACCAGATCAGCTTGCCGCCGTTGGACGTGGTTTTGAGCGTGATGGCCGGAGTGCTTGATTTTGGTTCTCGCATCCAAGACGTTTCCGGCGGAAAGATCGGGAAGTCCGAAATGTAGGTTGCCAGCACCTCGGTCAATGCATCGACTTCAACCGTGGGAAGGAAGCCGCCGAATGGGATCGTGTCGGTCTCTTCGAGGCCCTGGAGAATAGGATTGCGCTCGGCTGCACGCTCCGGCGCGGTCCGATCCTTCGGGCCATATGTGGAGGAACGGTTCTCCGGAGCCAGGCGCAGGTAGGTGTGGCGCCCCCAAGTCTCGATATCGGGATTGATCGGACCCGTCCCGCCAACACTTCCTTCACCCAATCGGACGCCGAACAGAGCGCCGAGCGCGAACTTGCCACGCTGGTCACCGTAATGCGTTGCCCTTGAAGTCTCACCAGTTGCGATGACCGAACCGCCCTTGGCGACGAACTTCTCGACGTGCTGGACCTGCTCGTCGCTAAGTGCGCCGACGTTCGGCAGGATGATGCACTTCACCCGCTCGATGGCGGTGGCGATATCGTCTGCGTGCAGTGGCACGTAGGATATCGCATGGCGGTCGAGAGCTTTGACCACGCCTCGGAAAGGACCAATGGTCTTCTGCTCGACGTCGTCGCGACCGAAGAAGTCCTGGTTCTGCTGGCTCCAGACAACGCCAACCTCTGGTGTCAGCTCGCGATTGACCAGAACATCCTGGTTGGCCTCGTGCCACTGGAAGATCGGTTCGGCGGTCTGATACTGGCGCCTATCTTCATGCGAGGATCCGATGTGGTGCCACCAGGGTTGGATGCCACCGGCGAAGCCCGAGGTGGCCCAGAGGCGGACTTCGGGTTTAGGCATAGATGACAGTCTGAAGACCGGAGCGCCAAGCTGGTACTGGGGTGTCGATTCAGGGATGAGCTTGTCCCAGCCCGCCAGTTCATGAAGCCGCTTGCCAGCCTCGGTGTTCTGCTCGAAGCCGTCGATCGCATTGCGACGTTGATGGTCGAGCATGACGATCGGGGTGTGCTTGAGGATCTGCTGGAGATCGATAAAACGCTGCGAATTGTGCAGCGGCTCGCCACTGATCATCCCCATCCAGGCGCAGTCGGGACCGCCAGCCTTGCGTGTCACTTCATTGTTGAATTTCCAGAGATCGGTGCGGCGTTCGAAGTTCCAACGCAGCCATTTCCGGTAATTGCCATCGTCCCAGTCATGTTGCTTGGGGAGTTCGCTGCCACCATAAGCACGGAACTGCGTTTTGCAGCTGTCGCAATAGCAGATGTACTTGCGCGGAAGCCCCGCCCAGCTATTGTCCGAAAAGCCGTCCGGCTGGCTGCGCTCGATGATTTCTTCCATGATTGCCGGAAGATACTCCGTGTAATAGGCGGAGCCGATGCAGGTTACGTACTTGTCAGCAAGGCGATAGGGTTCGCCGTTGATATCACGGCACACCCACTCCGCATGAGCTTCAAAGAAGTCCTGGGCGACGCGGTTCGAGTCCATGCGCGCAATAACGGCGAGGCCCTCGGCACGAGCTTCCTTGACGATCTCCCCGTAAAGATCACGACCATCAAGCTTTACGGCGCGGTGATGCAGTTCGAACTTCGAGGGATAATAGGCGACGATCCCACCTGCGTTGACGATGACGCCCTGAACGCGAGTCTTGCGCCAATGCTCCCGCCAGAAGCTGCTGTCATACCGCTCAGGGTCACACTCGACCAGATTGGTTTGGCCCCATCGCAGGGCTGTCTTATACCAGGGATCCTTGCTCATTAGTTCCTCCGCAAGTGGGTTGGTGTCGAGCAGAGAGCTACTTAAAATGATCGGGCGCGCCAGTCGCCCGGGCCCTCCTTTCCGCGATACGGAAGAGAAGTCAGCATTTTTTCAAATCTCTTCCACGATGCGGAAAAACTCCCGCCAAAAGCCTTGCACATCGGCGTGACAGCGCTACCGTCTGCCGAATTCCGGAGGAGGAATCTATGGCTCCGGCAGATCGAAGATGCCCCAAGGGAGGGAAGCAAATGAATCAATCAACCCGACGCGACTTCCTCAAGACTGCCAGTGCACTGACCGCAGCGATGACCATGACGGCAGTGATGGGTGGACGGGCCCATGCGCAAGGGACCGATACCATCAAGATAGCCTTCGCAGCCCGCGGGCTTCGTACCACGGACCCGATCAAGTCCATTCAAGGCGTCGACAATTGGGCCATCATCGCGATCTATGACAAGCTCGTCGATCTTCCGCGATGGCATTTCCCGTCGAAGCAAGACGAACTTGAACCTCGTCTTGCAACGTCATGGTCGAGTTCGGAAGACGCGAAGACATGGACCGTTGAACTCCGAAAGGGCGTCAAGTTCCACAAGAACTATGGCGAGTTCACCTCGGAAGACGTCAAGTTTACCTTTGAGCGGGTCATCGACGAGAAGCGGGTAGGGGGTGTTCGGCCGAAGTTCCAGAACATTCAGGGTGTCGATACGGATGGTCCCAACAAGGCGGTCTTCCACCTGAAATCACCAGATCCGTTGTTCCTGCTTGGCGCTCTCAGCGACTACGACGGCGCGATCCTCAGTAAAAAGGCCGTCGAGGAACTCGGCGAAGACAAGGTCGCGACCAATCCCATCGGAACCGGCGTCTACATGCTCGAGTCGATCGCCTCGGATCCCTCGCAGGGCGTGACGCTGACGGCTAATCCCGACTATTGGGACAAACCCGCCGCCACGCCGAAGATCCAGTGCATGTACATTGCCGACACGACAGCGCGCACGCTTGCTCTGCTTTCCGGCAACGTCCACATGATTGAAGGCGTCCGCGCTCCGGGCTGGGCCGACTCCATGAAACAGCGCGATCCGACCCTGCTGTTCGATGTCGTCAGCCCAGGAAGCTTGTTCACGATCCACTTCAATCTGACGAAGAAGCCATTCGACGACCTCAAGGTTCGCCAGGCCTTGTTCTACGGCATCGACCGCGACGAGATCGCGACAGCTATTGCTCCGGTTAGCAAGCGCATCTACGGCCTCAATCCTCCGACCTTCCCGGGCGGCTTTACGGAAGAGACACTTCCTGCCGAGGTCGCCTACAAGTACGATCCGGACAAGGCGAAAGCGCTTCTTGCCGAGGCCGGGTTCGATGGCAACCTGAGCTTCAAGGTCGATACGTCACAGCGGGAAGACTATTCGTCCGTCATGCTGATGATCCAGGACCAGTTGCGTCGCATTGGCGTCAATATGGACCTGAATATCAAGGACCACACCGCGTTTCATGCGGACCAAAACCAGGGCACGAACACCCTCACGCAACAGTCGACAGCTTTCGCTCCGGTGCCGACTCAAGTCTTCCTGACGTACCTGCCGAAGACCGTCGAGGTGAAGTCCGATGGCAAAGGTGGCACGAACTACAGCCACTATGGCGTCGCCATGCCCGGCATTGACGATCAGCTGAACCAGGCGCTGGCCGAGCCGAACCTGGACAAGAGGTTGGCAGCCGTTCAGCAGATGGATGTGCAGGTTCTCAAAGACGCGGTGGTCATGCCGGTGGTGACGAACGGTTTCATGATCGTTCGTTCGCCGAAACTGGAACTCGGCTTCCAGGTGGAGTCCGGATACGTGAACTGGCCTCTATCGCAAGCGCACTCCGCGTAACGCACGACTGCCGTTAGGATTGGCCGGGCGAGGCGGCCAATCCCAGACTTTCAGATTTTGGGAGGAGTAGTTCCGTGTCGATTTTGGCATCGAACATGAAGATCTGCATTCCGTCAGGATTGTGTGATGACGCTGGTGCGATCCTTTGGGCTGCCAATGAGGTGGTTCGCGCGCTTGAACTGCATGATGTCAGGGCAGAGATCGTGGCATCTGGCGCAGACGCCGATCTCATCGCGGAAATTGGCAATCTGTCCGTCGCCTCACGAGAGGGGCTTTCGTTGCCCGTAGCGCCAGAGAGCCTTGCTCTTATCAAGAGCGGAGCGCAAATCTTTGCCTGGGGCTCAGACATCCGCGGTCTGGTTTACGCTCTGACAGAGCTCGCAGACAGGGTGCGCACGTCGCAGGGTGGTGACGTCTTTGCGGGAACGTTCCCATTGATTGAGACACCGACGGCACGTGTCAGGTCGATGGCTCGTCTCTTTTGTGCGGAGCACGAGGACAAAATCTGGTTCTACAGCAAGAACCAATGGCGCGAATATCTGTCAATGCTGGCGTCCAATCGCTTCAACCGTTTCTCGCTGACGCTCGGGATGGGTTACAACTACCCCTATCACAACCCATGGATATCAGACGTCTACTTCTACTTCCCGTATCCGTTCCTCTTCTCGCTCGCGGGCTACAATGTGGATGTGAAGGAGCTGCCCACGGATGAACGCGATCTCAACCTTGAGATGCTCAAATTCATAGGTCGGGAGGCTGCCAGGCGTGGATTGGAGTTTCAGCTGGCGTTCTGGACCCAGCGCTACGATTTCGATGATGTCCCGAATGCGAACTATACGGTTCGCGGTGTCACAAGCGAGAATCTTGCGCCATATTGCCGGGATGCGATCACGCAGGTCCTGAAAGAAGTCCCGCAGATAACGGGGCTGACCTTCCGCGTGCACGTTGAAGGCGGAATTGCGGAAGGCGAGTATGGTTTCTGGGAGACCGCGTTTTCCGGTGTTGCTGCCTGCGGTCGCCCAGTCGAAATCGACATGCATGGGAAGGGCCTGGACTTCAAGCTGATCGATCTCGCGCGTCGATCGGGAATGCCAGTGGCAGCGTCGCCAAAATATCTGGCAGAGCACATGGGCTTACCGTACCATCAGTCCGCTATTCGCGACCGCGAATATCCCCCTGAGCAGGCCAAAAGCGCGAGGGAGAAACTGAGCGAAGGGTCGCGCAAGTTCCTTCGCTACTCCTACGGGGATCTACTGGGCAGCGACAAGGACTACAAGGTCATCTACCGCATCTGGCCCGGAACCCAGCGCGTCCTGCTATGGGGCGATCCTGCCTTCGCGGCAGGATATTCGAGAAGCTCCATGTTTGCCGGATCCGACGGTGTGGAGTGGTGCGAACCGCAAAGCTTCAAGGGGCGGATGGGAACAGCGGTGCCTGGACAGCGCTTCAGCTATCAGAAGCAGGGGCTCCCCACAGCTCAGGACTGGAAGAAATACGAGTACCAGTACCGTGTGTGGGGACGACGGCTGTACAATCCAGAAAGCCCCAGTGACGGATGGATGCGTTGGCTGGACCGGGAATGCGGGGAGGCTGCAGAAGCATGCGAGCAGGGGCTTTCTTGGGCGAGCCGCGTACTCCCGCTGATCACCCTGGCACATGGACCATCCGCATCCAACAATCACTATTGGCCGGAGATCTACACGAACCTCGGCTTCATTGAAGGCGAGGCGGGCGGTCGAGCTTATGGATTCGACATGGAAGGGCCAACCCGCTTTGGGAATGCTCCGACGTTCGATCCGGTGCTCTTCGCAAATGCGCGGGAATATGCCGAGGCGCTTCTGAGCGGCAAAGCGATGGAGAAATACTCTCCGCTCGATGTTGCCGACTGGTTAGACGAGATGTCTGCCGGCTGCAATGCCGCCGCAGACACCACGTCCTCGGCTATTGGCTGGGACCGTGCCGAGACCCAGCGGATCGTCTCCGATGTGAAGATCCTCGGCGCTATCGCAGGCTACTTCGCAGAACGCTTCCGCGCCGCCTGCTGGGCGGAACTGTTTATCGCGACAAAGGCGACCAGCATGATCTCCGCGCTCGTCAAACACGCGACGAAGGCTGTCGAGCACTGGAGGCAGGCTTCCAGCGTTTCGAAGGGGCTCTACCACGACGACATCACCTATGGCCCTCAGTCCTGGCTTCGCGGGTCCTGGCATTCTCGGCTTCCGGAAATGGAAGCCGAGCTTCTCGACCTGGTCGCGCTCCAAGGTTACGGCGGGACGGAGAGCGTCCCAGCCGATGACGCAGCATCAGCCGCCGCCAAGGCGATCAATGGCCACAAGGCACTGCGTCGTCATGTTGGGGAGCTCGAGTATCCAGAAGAATTCACCGCAGGTGAACCGCTTCGGGTTCGCCACAAGGCAGCGGTCGATGCGACCGTCACTCTGCACTATCGCCACGTCAATCAGGCCGAACGCTGGGAGACTGTTGCGATGGAGCCGTCCGGCGACACCTATCTTGGCGAGATTCCAGGTGCCTATACGGCAACCAAATATCACCTGCAGTTCTTCATAAGCTACACCTCAGGCGGAGAGATGAAGATCATTCCTGGTTTGGCCCCGGATCTTGCGAACGAACCCTATGCCACCTCGCTACAACGGGGCGCCAATGGTGACGGGAGGTCACTGTGATAAAATACATTCTCATGAGGCTGCTGGACGCGATCCCAACAGTCTTTCTCGTTCTGCTTCTCGTCTTCATCGCCATGCGTATCCTGCCGGGCGACCCGGCTATCGCTGCACTTGGAGATGCTGCGACGCCAGAGCAGTTGGCATTGTTCAGGGAGAAGATGGGATTGAATGCCCCGCTCTGGCTCCAGTTCATCAACTTCTTGAAGGGAGTGCTCACGCTCGACCTCGGCACTTCGATGATGAACAACCAGAACGTCGTCGGGCTGATCTTCTATAATCTGCCTTACACGATCGAGCTCACTCTAGCCGCTATGCTCATGGGTGTCGCAGCCGGACTGCCTCTAGGGGTGTTCGCGGCAAGGAACCGCAACAAGGCGCCGGACAGCTTCGTTCGCGGGTTTTCCCTGATCGGCTATGCCGTTCCGGACTTTTATCTCGGCGCTCTTCTCTTGATCGTCTTTTCCCTCAATCTCGGCTGGTTTCCGATCAACGGCGGCGGCGAGGGCTTCATCGATCGGATGTATCACATCTTCCTTCCCGCGCTGACGCTGGCATTCGTCAAGGCGGCTTTTGTCGGACGGTTGAGCCGCACGGCGCTGCTTGAGGTGCTGAGCAAGGATTTCGTCAGAACCGCCCGTGCCAAGGGCGCCACCGAAAACCGCATTGTCTATAAGCATGGACTTCGCAATGCGCTTTTACCGCTCACCACGGGCCTCGGCCTCAGCACGCTGGCAACGCTTTCGGGGTCGGTCGCTATCGAGTTGGTGTTCAACCGTCCAGGTATCGGGAAGCTGCTGATCAGCGCGATCGCTGAACGCGATTACGCAATCATCCAGGGTGGGATCGTTGTTCTCGCCATGTGCGTGGTTCTGATCAACCTGCTGATGGACATTCTCTACATCATCGTCGACCCGAGAATAAGGATGCAGTGATGAGCACGGTATCGGAAACGACTTCCCATCTGATGGCGCCGCAGCCAGGCCCGTTTCACGCTCTCAGATCCATCCTCCTCCGGCGTCCCGGCACGATCGCAGCAACGCTTATTGTATGCGCCCTCGTCGTTGTGGCCGTGTTCGCTCCATGGATCGCTCCCTATGACCCGCTGAGCCAATCAATCATCAAGGTCAACAAGATGCCGAGTTGGACCAACTGGCTGGGGACCGACCAATTTGGCAGAGATGTGCTTTCGCGCATGATTTACGGATCGCGCAATTCTCTCCTGTTCGGCCTGATTTCGCCTTTCGCAGCTGCAGTCGTCGGGACCACGATTGGTGTTATCGCGGGCTACTTCGGTGGCGTCGTCGATCGTGTCATCTCTCGTCTCATCGATCTGCTCCTTGCCTTTCCCGAGTTGCTTCTCGCAATCATGATTGCCGCCGTCCTTGGTGGCGGCTTCTGGAACGTCATCGTCGTGATCACGGTTGCCTTCGTGCCAGGCTTCGCCCGTGTTGCCAGAGCGCAGACGCTTTCAGTCAAGCACGAGCCTTATGTCGAGGCGGCGGTATCGATGGGTGTCAGCACCCCCTGGATCATCTTCCGTCACATCATACCCAACATCATGGCACCGATCGTCGTCTTGATGATGCTCTGGGTAGCATCGGCAATCCGCCTCGAGGCGTCGCTGAGCTTTCTCGGCATTGGTACGCAGCCGCCGAATCCAAGCTGGGGCAACATCATTCGTGACGGCCTCAACAATATATTCGGCTCCTCCTGGCCGATCATCGGCGCAGGGGCCGCGATTACCCTGGTGGTCCTGTCCTTCAATCTGATCGGTGATGCCATTCGCGACGCCATCGATCCCTCGACGTCTGACTGATCCGGAGTATTTCATGGTTCAATCTATCAACATCGCACAGGCCGCCATCCGTCCGGAAACGTCCGCACCGGCACTGCAGGTTACCGATCTGCGCACGTCGTTCAGGAACGAGCGCTCGTGGACGCCAATCGTCAAGGGCATCAGTTTCGAGATTGCACCCCGCGAGACCTTGGCGGTTGTGGGTGAATCCGGCTCCGGCAAGAGCGTGACCGCGCTTTCGATCATGCGGTTGCTGAACCCGGAATCGTCTCGGATCGAGGGCTCCGTGAAACTCGGTGGACGCGAGCTTCTCCGTCTTCCAGAGCACGAGATGCGGCGGGTCCGTGGCCGGGAAATGGGTATGATTTTCCAGGAGGCGATGACGAGCCTCAATCCGTTATCGCCGATCGGCGACCAGATTGCGGAAGCGCTGACGATCCACGGCCAACTGAGCGGCGCTGCAGCCCAGGCCGAGGCTGTTCGGATGCTTGAGCGCGTCCGCATTCCAGCAGCCAAGGATCGGGCGAGGGATTTGCCTCAAAGCCTATCTGGTGGCATGCGCCAACGCGTCATGATCGCGATGGCGCTTGTCTGCAAGCCCAAGCTTCTGATTGCCGATGAACCCACGACTGCTCTCGATGTCACAATCCAGGCGCAGACGCTGCAGCTTATCAAGGAGCTGCAAAACGATGTCGGGATGGGTGTCCTGTTCATCACTCATGACATGGGCGTTGTTGCGGAAATTGCCGATCGAACCGTCGTCATGCTGGGAGGCGAGGTGCTCGAGACTGGCGTTACCTCCGACATCTTCGATCATCCCCAGCAGACCTATACGAAGACGTTGCTTGCTGCGGTGCCAAGGCTTGGGACCATGTCTGGCTCAGGTCAGCCAGAGCACTTTCCGCTGATTGACAAGGCGACGGGTGTTCTTCGAGAGCCCACCGAGAGACCTGACACCGTTGATCGAGCAAAACCACCTGTGTTGTCGGTAGAGCATCTGGTAAAACGGTTCGACCTTTCAAAGGGCTGGTTCAGCGGTCCCGTTGCCAGGGTTCATGCTGTCGAAGATGTCTCGTTCAACCTTCGTGCAGGAGAGACGCTATCGTTGGTCGGTGAAAGCGGTTGCGGCAAGTCGACAACTGGTCGGGCTATCATGCGTCTTGTTGAACCGCAAAGTGGTAAGGTCACGATCGACGGCGTCGACATAACCGCGCTTGATAAGAAACAGATGCGCCAGGCGCGTCGCAACATCCAGATGATTTTCCAGGACCCTTTCGCGAGCCTGAATCCGAGAATGCGGGTAGGGGACGCAATTGCTGAGCCGTATCTCACCTATGGTCTCGGATCTCGAAAGCAAGCACGCGAAAAGGTCGCGGACCTACTCACAAGGGTTGGACTGTCACCGGATGTCGCCAATCGCTATCCTCAGCAATTCTCCGGCGGCCAGAGGCAGCGCATCTGCATCGCCCGCGCTCTTGCATTGGAGCCGAAGGTTATCGTCGCCGATGAATCAGTTTCCGGGCTGGACGTTTCTATCAAGGCTCAGGTCATCAATCTGCTTCTTGACCTGCAGGAGACGCTGGGTCTCTCCTACCTGTTCATCTCGCACGACATGGCGGTGGTAGAGCGTATGAGCCATAAAGTGGCAGTCATGTACCTTGGTGAGATTGTGGAGATGGGACCTGCGAGCTCGGTGTTTTCTAATCCGCAACACCCTTACACGAAACGCCTCATGGCAGCGGTGCCTATCCCTGATCCGTCGCGACGAAACATGGTTCGCGCACTGCCGGCCGATGAACTCAAAAGCCCAATCAGGCCCGCCGATTATCGTCCGCCAAAGCGGATCTACCGAAACATTTCCGCCGATCATTTCGTGCAGGAATGGGAGGAGGCGCGCTAGCTATTCTCAGTCCGAAACTGCCATCCCAACGGCAGCCACGGATGCGAGAAGCGGCTTAGCCCGGAGCGTGCTCTCACGTTCCATGATGTCGAATCCGATGTCGATCACGGCTTGATCGATTTCTCCCCCGTCGAGGCGATGGCGCACTGCCGTCATCGCCTCGTAACCGCAGCGCCAGCGATGGATACGCACGCTGCTAAGGGGTGGGTGGGAAGCTTCCATATAGTCGAAATCGTTGAAGCCAGCTATTCCCAACCTGCCGGGAACATGAACGCCCAAAGATTGGCAGGCGAAAAGGGCACCAAGGGCGAGCACGTCATTGTTGCAGAAGACGGCATCTATATCCGGATGATGCTCCAGTGCTTCATACATAAGTTCCTTACCCATTTGAGCCGAAAGAAAGGATCTCCCGCCCTGTTCGGCAATTGGTGGAGGCGTAGTGGACGCGCTGCCGCGTTGCACCAGAAGCGAAGCGTCATAAAGATTCGCCTCATCGAGTGCTCGCTTGTATCCATGCAGCCGTCCACTGGAGCGGGTGCTTAGCCATGCGGTCAAGAAAGCGATCCTGCGATATCCCTGCTGCACGAGGTGCCGGGTCATCTGATACCCCGCCTCTTCATGAGAAAAACCAATGATCTGCTGGATGGGATTGTCGCAGAGGTCCATGATTTGCACCACAGGGCATCCGGCATTTTCCAACATCTGCCGTGTGGTTGCCGATTGATCTGTGCCCGAGACGATGATTGCTGCTGGTTGGTGTCTAACGATACGGGAGACCAGGTTTTCTTCGATGTCAGGATTGTAGCCGGTATTGGCAACCTCGATACGCAGCGGACTGTCGGCCAGACCGTCATAAATGCCTCGTACCACATCGGAAAAGACACTCTGCGTAAGCGAAGGAATCAGAACCGCAACGACGTCGCTTCGTTTCGATGCGAGTGCACGAGCATTGAGGTCTGGGACGTAATTCAGCTTCCTGATGGCATCGTCGATAACCTTGCGAAGGGCCGGAGACACCTTTTGAGGCTCGCGCAGCGCGCGCGAGACGGTGATTGCGCCGACGCCTGCAAGCGAAGCTACATCAGAAATCGTAGGTCGTGAGCTTGACCGTCTCTTCGCCATCTAAAATCCTCCATCCATCCCGTCGTGCAGCTAGAGCCTGAACGACATTCAAGGTCAATCAATCACCATTGACGAACCATAATGGCAGCGCTACCATCGCGCAATCCTAAAAGGCTTGAAGTGCATCGTGTGTCGAGGAGGGCGCTAAGATGGATAAAGATCTTTCGGGTCGGATTCAGTCCGTGGATCGGGCTATGATGATCTTGGAGGCATTGGGTAGTCACGACAGCGGCTGCCGTCTGACTGACTTGTCGAAGACGACAGGACTTTCCCTAACCACCGCTCATCGTCTCCTGACAACGCTTCAACAGCGTCGCTTTGTGCAATTTTCCAAAGGAGAGAACCTTTGGTTCGTCGGTGCGGGTGCCTATGCAGTTGGATCTTCGTTCTTCAAGGATCGTAGTATCGTTGCATCGGCTGGGCCGTTTTTGCGTCGGCTCCGAGATCAAGCCGGCGAGACAGCGAACATCGGCATTGTTGAGGACGGCCAGATCCTTCTTGCCGACCAGGCGAAGGCCAAGCAGAGCTCCAATTCAATCTCTGCCATCGGCGCGCGCACTCCCATGAGCGCCTCGGGGATGGGCAAGGCGTTCCTTGCCTCCTATCACCCGGACGAAGTCGTCGCACTGACGCGAAAACAGGGGTTGAGCCGCATCACATCCAAGTCACTCACCAGCATCGATGCGCTGGGAAGAGAACTCAAGCGGATCGAGGCCCAGGGCTACTCGTTGGACGATGAGGAATACCGTGTAGGCCTGCGGTGCGTCGCCGCGCCGGTCTACAATGATCGGCATGAGGTGGTCTGTGCCATATCCGTTTCCGGTTCTTCACGCAGAATAACGACGGATAGGCTTTCGTCGCTTGCGCAGTTCGTCAAGGATATTGCCTGCGAGTTCACCCTTCACCTAGGCGGCAAAGCCTATCGATAATCTCGCGTTCATTCCATGTTGGGTTCTTGGGCGCGTGATCAGCATGACGACCAAAGCATCAGTCGAGCCACGACACCGGTCTATCGGGCCCGGCGCAGAGTGATCAGAGTCAACTCAGATGGCCGCCCGAGGCGAAGCGCGAAGCCTGGCCAAAGCGCGGTGCCATTGTTGACGTACAGCTGCATGTCTCCGACTTGGTAGAGGCCTGAGACGTAGCCATCGTTTGCACGCGCAACGAGAAGGTCCAGGCCGCGGACCATGCCTCCGTGGGTGTGTCCGGAAAGCTGGAGTGCCACACCTTTCGCAGCCGACCGCTTCGCCAGTCTCGGCTGATGTTCCATCAGGATGACTGGCACCCCGGCGGGCGCTCCATTCAATGCTTTGTCTAGATCCGGGCGTGGAAGGTTGGCGCCGAACGCCGCGAGGTCGGTGAGGCCAGCGACAACAATCTTATCGCCGCCGCGCTCGATGACCGCATGTTGATTGAGCAGCATGCGGATGCCCATACCCGCGTCATGCTTCATCCACCCATCGTAGCCGAAGTAGTATTCGTGATTTCCGGGTATCGCGAGCACACCGTCTCGAGCTTGAAGCTCAGCAATTGGAGCAATGTCCGCGCGGCGCGCTTCGAGACTGCCATCAATGAAGTCTCCAGTCACAAGCGTCACGTCAGGCTGGAGAGCATTCGAGCGCTTCACCACTTCCTCTGCCCATGATTTTGGAAAAAGACGGCTGATGTGGAGATCGGTCAGTTGCAAAATCCGATAGCCTTCGAAAGCTGACGGGAGGTTCGGGATCGCGATCTCGACATTCTTGAGCGGAGGAACACGAATGGCCTGACTGACCGCAAAGCCGGAGAGACCAAGCGCAACAATCCCCATTGCGTACCGGACTTCGGGTAAGACGGAAGGGAAGCTTCGGTTCACAAGCGCCACGCCGAGTGAAACGATGTCCAACGCAATCTGGAACACAGCGAGCATGACGATCGCGCCGAACAGGACATTAAAAGCGATCACCAGCGCGCGCGGGAACTCGGGGGAGAAGACCGATCCCGAAGAAATGCGACTGACCAAATGATATTGGGATGCGATCAACAGGATGACCGCGACGGCTATCTTTATGGACCACACCCACGGCAAAGGCATAAGAAAACGCAAAACGACGACGAGCCACGGCAGCCCGAAGACCAGATGAAACATGTTGTGCCTATCGAGAACAGCAAAGTGAGCCATAGGGGCGGGACGGTTAGGTGGCGTTTCGTTCCTTGAATAACAAGGGCAAGCGCCTGCCGACGATGCACGGAAGTTCCGTTGCTACCGGAGGCGGCCGAATATAGTCTTCTGGAACGACCTCCTCGCATCTCTGTTCCGATTCCATGGCAATCCTCTTCAAGACCACCATCTCCGAGAACTCCGCTTTTGCAATGATCGACCAGGCGCTCGCCTCAGGGCTTCAGTATGACGGCTATTTCAACGCCGTAAGCGATGCTGGCGAGACCACTTTATCTTGGGCTCCATCTATGAGCGCCGGAGAGTTTATTGAACAGGTCAAGGAAATGCTGCGGCTGACTTGGGACGCGGCTCGGTTCTGGATCATATACGACCGCCACGAAGAGCGTAGCGATCCGGATATAACAGAGATGCGCAATGCCGCTTTCCGTCTCACGCGCGGATACAACGGTGTCATCGTAGCCTCGCTCAGTCTCCTTGGGAGAGCCGATGATGAGCACGATCTGGAACTGGTATTCGTTTGTTTCACGGAAGACTTCCAAAGAAGAAACTTTCGAGTTCGCTACGAGGGCAAGGCGATAACGAACTGAAGACACTTGCTGAACGAAATTATGGCGGCCGTGACAGTTTCAATTATCCTGTTGTTCAGCCGCGACCTGCAAGCACTCGATCAACCATTTCGCCGCAGAGGCCGAGATAGTTGGCGGGGTCGCAGCCGTGTTCGATTGCGTCGTCTCCGCCGAGGGCGCTAACGACTTCCGCTTTGGTCTTCAGGACATCGGCGAGACGGCCGGAGGTCTCGATTGCCGTGCGGCATGCCTCGTAAACGACGTCATAGGCATCCTGGCCGCCGAGCTTGGAAGCGGCCGCCAGCATCACCGCTTCCGCCACGATCAGGCCATCGGTGAGGTCCAGATTAGCGCGGCGGTAATAGTCGATTTTGATGGATTTCGCGGCGGCGTCTATCGCCTCGCCGGCGGAAGCGGGAATGGTGCCCAAACCGACCTGGGCGCGCGCGAGTGCGGCTTCCGCCTCAAGATAGCGGCCAACCAGAGCCTCATCGCTGAAGACCGCGCGCATCGCGGCCGTCCCGAACATATCCCTGAACAGCAGAGAGTCGAATACCGTGCTTGACATAGTTAGTCCTCCATTATTGTCCGAACAAAGTCAAGTGAACTTGTCTGCTCCGGCTGCGCCGCCTATAACGTTCAGTAAAGATGGAGATTTTCGGCGAATGAAGGCAAGCAAGCGTTATGCGGAGATCGCTCAACAGCTGTCTCTCGACATCGCAAATGGTGTCTACCCTGTGGGGTCGACCCTACCCAGCGAGCCCGCCTTGGCCGAAGCATTGGGCGTCAGCCGCTCGACGGTCCGCGCCGCGCTTGGCGAATTGCAGAAACTTGGCATGGTGTCACGGCGACCGAGCCTCGGCACGCGCATCGAGGCGTCTCAGCCGTTGACATCGGGTGAAGGCTTTTCGCAGACCTTGAGCTCGATCGAAGCCATCGTTCAATATGCCGCCAACACGCTACGGGACGGTCTTACGTTTGAGCAGATCGTGCTGGATGATAGTCTCGCGACCCGCCTGCAGACCAATCCCGGTTCGAAGTGGCTAAAGATCTCCTACCGCCGTGTCGACAAGCTTGTGAACACCGCGCCGCCCATCTGCTGGACCGACGTATACGTCGACAGGCGATATGCAAGCTTCGTGTCGGACCGCATGGCGCTGCACGTGGGAGCGGTCTCAGAACTGGTGGAGGAGGCTGCCGGCCGCTCTATCTCGCAGGTGGAGCAAGCACTTCGCGGCGTCGGCGTTCCGGCCCAATATGCCGAAGCGTTGAAGGCGCCAGTCGACGGCCACGCGCTGGAAATCACCCGCCGCTATTTCCTGGGAACCAGTGAACTCGTGCTCGCTTCAATCAGCATCCATCCGGGGGACCGCTTCACCTATGTTTCGAGGCTAATGCGGCATCCGTAGCCGCAACGCACCGGATCTGCGTTCATCATGGCTGGAGGGCGTTCTCTCCGGTCGACTATGGGTTCACTGGAGTGTTATCGCTAGCGTGCTGGATGATCGTTTACATTCAGTCTCGTGATACGTCGAACACTGCCTCGATCTCAACCGGAATATCGCTCGGCAGCGATCCCGCGTCCATCGCGGTGCGGGCATGTATAGCCTGAACTCTCCGCGAAAATTGGAGCAAGAGCTTAAATTGTTGATGCCAGAGATTTGGGGAGCTGATCTGAGCAATCTGAAGATAGTCGGCGATGATGCCGGCCGGCAACATGCTTCAACGGCTGTAATCAAGGGATCCGATGGTTCGATTCCTTTCAAAGTGTGAGAACCGGGCCTGCGGCGGCGCCGGTCTCCTTATCTACTTTTGGCGCCTTGTCGGAAAACCAAGAGGATAAAATACGGGCATCCAATAAATGCCGCCAGAACGCCAGCGGGGATTTCATAAGGAAAGTCGACGCTTCGGCCGATCCAGTCTGCGAGCATCATCAGCAGCCCTCCGATGACGCTCGACATCAGCATGAACGATCCGGGTCCCCGTGGGTGCGTCATCCGCGCCTTGTGTGGAGCCATGAGGCCGACAAAGCTAAGTGGCCCGACAATGAGCGTAGCGGCTGCAGTCAACGTTGCGGAAAACAACAAGAGCGTTGCGCGAATGCGCACTGGATGCATGCCGATCGATCGCGCGAGCGCGTCGCCCATCGGCAGGATCTCGATCCAACGCCGGAACAGGGGCGAAAGCAAAAGTGCGACGAGTAAAATGAGCGCGGCGATGATTGCGACCACGCCGGTGGCGCGGAACGTCGGTCCCATCGTCCATGCGAGAACGTATGTTGCGCGCGGATCGCCACTGGCGACGATGACGGAAATGACTGACGTGACCAACGCGCCTACCGCGACGCCTGCAAGCATCACTGGGCCGGGCGCGAAATCGTGATGCTTGGCGACAAAGAGGATTATGGCCAGTGCAAGGAGCGCGCCGATGATGCCGCCCGCCAAGGGCATGATCGGTGAACTCATGCCGCCGAGAAACAGGGCTGCGATGATGCCCAAGCCAGCACCGCCGCTGACGCCCAAACCCTCCGGACTGGCCATCGGGTTTCTGGCAACCGCCTGCAGCACGGCTCCTGCCAAGGCCAGCATGCCTCCCGCGGACGCGGATGTGAGAACACGCGGCCAACGGCCCTGCACGAGAACCGACAGGTCGACGTCATTGGAAAAGACATGCTCGGTCAGCGACAGGCCAGCGACGACGACCATTAACACGACAGACAGCGGCAGCGCGAGATTTTGCCCGATCGGGGCCATGGCGTGGCGGGCACCCTCGGTGCTTGCCTGGAATGGGGCCGGTGGCACTTCGCGCAGCATAAAAAGCATCGCAAGCGCACCGGCGAGTGCGGTTATCGTTCCTGTCGGCACCTCTCCGATGAAGGGGGTGATGATCAGCACGGTACCATCCGCCATCAGTAGCACGGCGCCGCCTATCAACGCTCCCCAGAGAAGCCTTTGCGGCAGTGTCCGGGCGCCGGCAAGCCGCGCGATGTGAGGGGCGGCCAAGCCAATAAACGCGATCACGCCAATCCGGGCAACGACCATCGCCGACAGCACTGTCGCCAGAAAGAGGACGGCCAGGCGTAGTTTCGAAGGAGATATACCGAGGCTTCGAGCGCCTGCATCATCAAGCCCAGCGATCGCGAGCGGCCGAACGAAAAGCAGGAGCGCGGGGATCAGCACCAGCATCCGCCATGAAAGCGCGGTGGCATTGCAAAAGTCGTTCTGGATAAGCGAGCCGCTTCCCCAGATGAACACGCTTCGCAGATACTCGTGGTGGAATAACGCCATCATCACAGACGCGGAGCCAGCTGCAAAGCTCACGATCATTCCCGACAACAGCAGGGTGACCGGCGCGAACCCGCTTCTGTATGAAAGTCCGCAGACGAGCGCGACGGCAGCCAACGCGCCGCTCACGCCGGCGAGTTCTCGCTGTTCAGCGGAGACGCCAGCAAGAGCGAGAGATACCAATGTTATTGCCAGTTGAGCGCCCGAGAGCACGCCGAGTGTCGACGGCTCCGCCAGTGGATTTTTCAGTATTTGCTGAAAGATCGTGCCCGTAAACCCGAGCGCTGTCCCGGCAAGCAAAGCAACGACAATGCGAGGCAGAAGGGAGAAATGAACATAGGTCTGACCGAACGAGGCGCTATCTGGATGGAAGAACGCGTCGAGAAAGTGAGCCGGCGAAACATATCTCAGTTGTCCCAGGGCGCAGAAGGCGAGCGCCAGGGTCATGGCCAGCCAGTACACGCGGGCGGGCGTCAAGAATTGGTTTCTATGCAAAACCAAGGGCCTTTCGAAGAACTTCGGCAAATCGCATTGCTGATGGGAATGCCCCGAACACCCAAGTGGGCGGAATGGTGGCGACATCGCCGCGCTGCACCGCAGGTAGCGATCGCCAAAGCGCGCTTCTCAGGAACGCATCGGGCGGACCGGGTTCGATGATCAGCAGCCGCGCCTCAGGGTATCGGGCGATGGCGTCGAGGCCGGTGGTCGCAAAACCCCAATTGTTGGTGGGTTCGTTCCAGGCGTTTGCGATGCCGATCTTTGCAAGCACGTCGTCGAACAGGCTTCCGGCGCCATAGATGTCGATCACGCGGTCATCGGTGAATTTGACGATCAGGAGTTTGCGTCCGTCATAGGCAGTCATCTCCGTCTTGATGGCGGCAAGCCTTGCGTAGCTGCGATCAAGGAAGGCTTCGGCTGCGGGGGAGCGGCCGATACGCTCACCGATCGCGACCAAAGCCTCGTGCGATCGCCGCAAGGGCTGTTGCTCGGCCGTATAAAGTGGCAGCGCCATGGTTGGCGCGATGTCTTGTAATCGTGCTTGAGAGACGCCGTAATTGGCCTGCGACAAGATCAGGTCGGGCTGTAGCGACCTCAGCAGTTCCATGTTGGGCCACGAACGAAGACCGAGATCGATCGTGTCTTTCGGAAGCGCCGGCACGACAACACGGTCGCCATAGAGCGGAGCCTCCGCGACCGACTGCGGCGCGACGTCGATCGCAAGCAGGCTTTCCGCCCAGCCCCAGTCCAGGACAGCGATCTTGGGAGAAGGGCGTTCAGCCCAAGCGATACGCGGCATCATAAACGCACCGAACGCGGCGGCAAATTGCCGCCGCGTCAGTTGAACGGGACGCGTGTGTCGAGGCTTTGTCAACGTCACCAGCTATATTTCAAGGTGGCGTAGACGGTGCGTCCTTCGCCCCAGTAGCACCCGGTCGCGGCAATGCAGGTCGATACATATTTGCGGTCGAACAGGTTGCTGACGTTGAGCGACGCCTTCAGGCCTTCGAGCTTCGGATTCGCTTTGCCGAAGTCGTAGCGCACGGCGGCGTCGAAGACGGTATAGCTCGGGATGTCGAAGTTGTTTGCGTTGTCGCCGAATGTCTGACCGGTGTAGCGCGCGCCTGCGCCAACGCTCAGGCCATCCCAATTGGTCGAGCTCTGCAAGGCGTAGTCCAGCCAGACGGACGCCTGGTGGCGCGGAACGAAGGCGAAGCGGTTGCCTTCGTTGCTGACGCCTGCAGCATTCGGATTGTCCTTAGTGATTTCGCTGTCGGTATAGGCATAGGACGCAATTACCGAGAAGGCATCGTTCAGCTCGGCTTTGCCTTCGACCTCAACGCCCTTCATGGTGACTTGGCCTGTCTGAACCCGGAAATTGGTGTTGAGCGGATCGGGAGACAGTACGTTGTCCTGGGTGAGGTGATATGCAGACAGCGTAACGAAGCTGTTCATGCCATCAGGCTGGTATTTCACGCCGACTTCGAACTGTTCGCCCGTGGTCGGATTGAACACATTTCCGAGACGATCGGTGCCGCTGGCAGGGTTGAAGGACGTCGAGTAGCCCGCGTATGGTGAAATTCCATTGTCGAAGTTGTAGACGAGGCCCGTCTTCCAGGTGAAGCGTCCGTCGTTCTGATCGACAAGCGTATTGGACGTACTTGTCCGCGTCCGGGTGTCGGTGTTGGCCCAATCATAGCGACCGCCGATGGAAAACGCGAAACGGTCCCATTCAATCTGGTCCTGAGCATAGATGCCGAGCTGGCTACGATGCTGATCGATTCTCGTCGCAATAGCGGGACGTGTAATGGTAGTGGCGCCGTAAACCGGGTCGTAGCCATTGAATGGCGCAGGAATGAACCTGAGGGTGGATTCTTCGTAGCGGCTGCTCTCATACGAGTAATCGAGCCCAAAGAGAGCGGTGTGGTCAAGCGCACCGGTGGAGAACTTCGCAATCGCCTGATTATCGACGGTGACGGTGCGAGCGCTTTCCGGAAAGGCCCAGGCGTATCGATCGAATCCCGTCGGGCTGCAGGCAAAGATGCAAGCGGGCTGAACGCGCTGGGTGTCGGTTCCGATGTAGGAGTAACGCAGGTTCTGGCGAACCGTCCACGTATCATCGAACTCGTGCTCGAATTCGTAGCCGACCGAGGCCTGGTCGCTCTTGTAATAGTCGTAGCCGGGTTCGCCGGGGAATGTGCTACGCGGCAACTCGGGATAGATGTTTGTGTAGAGCGTTCCGTTTGCGATCAGCGCCGGCGCGCCGCCGCCACCGGGAGAATAGATCTTCTGATAGTCGGCATGAATCGTCAGCGATGTCGCGTCGTCCGGTTGGAACGTGAACGACGGCGCGATGTAGGCCTTCCGTTCCTTGACGAAATCGTACTGCGTATCGGTGATGCGGCCAACGCCAACGATGCGGTAGAGGAATGCATCGTCACCGTTCACAGGGCCGCCGAGATCGAAAGCCGTCTGGACGCGGTTGTCGGTCCCTAGCTGCAGTTCGACCTCGTTCTTGGCCGTCGCGCTCGGTCGCTTCGACACCATGTTGATCAAGCCACCCGGCTCGCCTTGGCCATAGAGCACGGACGAGGGGCCCTTCAGGACTTCCGCTCGCTCGAGGCTGTAGGGTTCCACGCGCGGCTGCGCATAGCCACGCGAGCCGAACGGCAAGCGGAGACCGTCGAGATAACGGCCCGGGCGAAAACCGCGGATGGTGAACCAGTCATAGCGAGAATCGTCGCCGTACTGGCTGATGACGCCCGGCGTATAGCGCAGTGCCTGCGTCAGCGTCGCAGACCCCTGTGCCGTCATCTGATCCTTGGTGACGACATTGATGGCCTGCGGCGTCTCCTTGAGCGACGTGTCGGTCTTGGTTCCGGTCGCGCTCTGTCTGGCGACAATGCCGTCGACGGGGCCGAGCGCTTGTTCGCCGGTCACGCTGATTGGCTGCAACACGGTTGAACCATCGGAGGGGGCGACGCTTATTCCTCCGGCCGGATTGACCAGAACGACTGTATTCGCTGATGAGAAGCGGTAGGAGAGGCCCGTCCCTGCCAGGAGTCGCGACAGCCCGGCTTCAGGTGGCTCCCGATCTCCACATAGGTGAGGCCGTCGATACGAGACATGAGGAAGACCTGCTTGGCGCGGGGCGGCATGTTGTCAATGATCGCGGAGATACGTCTCAGTTCCTGCACCCCGATCGCTATCTGCTCGACGGATGGAGAGGGATCGGATACTCCCTCCAATCCATCGATGCCGTCAACGAAGGGCGCGATCCTTTTCCGCCGCTCATGGTCCACGGCGAGATTGCGACCGGTCGTCATGAAGTATCCAGCCAGGTCAGCGACCTCTCGCAACAACGACCGCCGCTCCCAAAATCGAAGGAATGTGTCCTGCAACAGGTCCGCGGTCGTTGCCGAGCATTTCACTCGCCGGTAGATGACAGCCGAAAGGCGCGTTCGCACGTGAAGAAACGTATCAAGAATTTCAGGACGGTGAGCGCTGGTCATAGGACGCTGCTAGCATCCAAGAGCGGAACGGCGCAATATTAAAGTTGATTATGAAATTCATATTTTTCATGCGCGGCTATTTTGCAACTAGCCTGCGGTAGCTTTTGATGCAAAGCCGGTTGGTCGCTGGCGAGATAGTTAGCGATGTCTCTCCCCAGCTCGAAGCGCGCTTTTCAGGGCATTGGCTGAAGGCGACAACGGGCATACATAGCGAGAAGAGTATGCACAGGAGGGAAAATAAGAGAAGTTGA
Source organism: Rhizobium sp. FG113 (assembly GCF_057809895.1). Lineage (NCBI taxonomy): Bacteria > Pseudomonadati > Pseudomonadota > Alphaproteobacteria > Hyphomicrobiales > Rhizobiaceae > Rhizobium > Rhizobium sp. FG113. The sequence continues at coordinate 21,884 of NZ_JBMDKV010000030.1, forward strand.
AGTCAAGCAGCAACGTACCGTCCGTCCGGACATTCCCGAGATCCGCGCCCTTGATCGTATCGAAGAGGTAACGGCCGCCTCCATAGGTTTCCTTGCCCGAGGTTGCGTCCGTGAACGGCAGGAAAACGCCGCCGCCGTAACCTTCAATCCAGTAGAGCGTCAATTCGCCACCAAATTTGGTTTGCAGCCCTTGCGTGCGCGCAAAGGCACGCATCGACACCGCCCCGTCGGCTCCCGTCGAAACAGTCATGCGCTCGGGATGCGCCGGAGCCATCCGCACGGTGAGACGAAGCGCTGGGTCGTAAGGAAATGTCACCGGCCCCGCAAAAGCCTGACGATCCGCCGGCTCAATGGGCGATTGAGGATGGGTGCGAAATAGCGTTTTGCGGGTGTCGCACCAAATCCGCCATGCGGCTTCCGGGTCGGGATTGGAACGTATCTCATAGTAGAGGTTAGCGATTTTCTGACGCCAATCCCACAATTGTTCCGCTTCGCTCACTTCATGTCTCCTCGTTCGACCGCTTATGCACGCTCGCGTACTGCAGCGCGCGTGCCGCTCCCTCAGCCTCGGGGATTGTGGCAATCTGTAAATTTGGCCCCTATACATCGCGTGGCAGCTTAACCAAAGTAGCCGCCGGATGCTGGTCTCTAAGAGGCCTTGGAAAGAGAAAGCTCAGGAGCAGCCAATCTCAGATATGATAACGGCCATTTCCGACCGACGTCAAACAACCGGAAAATCTGGATTTAACTGCTCCTGTTGACGTTAGCGAATAGCCCGTCATGTCATGCTAAATGGACGGATTTTCATTTCTTCGAGCCTGGCACCGCATCAACGGCAAACGGGTCGTGGTCTGCTTTGTCGTTCCATGTATATTCAGCGAAATTCGCGCTTTGATCGGCCGCTTCGCGTCCGTATATCTTTTCGACCACCGCAAGCGACATGTCGGTGCCTGCCGAGACACCTGACGAGGTGATGTACTTTCCGTCTTCCACCCAACGCGCATGGCCCACCCAATTGACCTTGGTGCTCTGGCTCGTCGCCCAGCTGAAAGCCAGCTTGTTGGTGGTTGCCTTGTGGCCGTCAAGCAGGCCTGCCTTGGCCAGGATTGCAGCGCCCGTGCAGACAGACGTTGTCAAAGTCGTCCCTTGATCCTGTTTGCGCACAAAGTCGAGTATCTCCTGATTGTTCACCTCTTGGCGTGTTCCGATGCCGCCTGGGACCATAAGAATGTCGAACTGCGGAGCATTCTCGAACGAATATGTCGCAACTGCTTCTACGCCTTGCGCTGAGCGCACGGGACCGGCCTTCTGGGCGACCAGAACGACCTCATGATCAGGCAGTCGCCCCCACATCTGGATGGGGCCGAATACGTCAAGGGTTTCGAATTCCGGAAAGACAACGATGCCAATCCTCTTGCTTTTCACGGTAGCATGTTCACTCACGGCTCTACCTGTCTCGGGGTTTGGCATTTCGGTTGTCAGTGTTTGGGCAGAAGCGCTGCCGACGGACAGAACGAGCCCAATCCAAAGGATAAACAATCTCACCATTTTTGTAATCTCCACGATAGCAGCCTCTTTTGCGGGACTGCTTGTCAGCAATCTTGCATCAAGCCGCGATGACGACACATCTAATCTACCAACTAGTAGGATGATCTTCAACGTGCGGCGCGTGATCAAATTGTCGCAGCGTAAAGACACAGATGTTTTTCTTGATGGGATCGAACCTTGGATCCGTGCCTTGGAGACGTGGCTGTTTACGTCAAGGTCGCTCGTATTTTGACAAGCCATGCCTGATCAGCAGCATGTAGACCGGCAGACCGGCGGCCTTGCGGGTGATATCCCAAAGCGCTTGGTCCATCGCGGAAATTGCCGCAAACCCGAGCGCATCGCGCCTGCGTGTTAAGACGCAACGTAGGATCATTTTGCGGTGCCTGACTTAGGCTCTCTTCCGCATCATGAACATCAGGAATGGCGCACCGATCATCGCGGAAACCAGTCCGGCCGGGATTTGATAGGGCGATACGAGCGTGCGTCCCAGGAAATCGGCAACCACCATGAGCGCGCCGCCGATCAGGGCTGCGCCGATCATCTGCGGCAATGCACGCGTCAGGCCCGCCTCCCGTGCCAGATGCGGTCCCATCAATCCTACGAATGACAGGGGGCCGACAGTGAGCGTTGCCGCGCCCGTCATCAGGCCCGCCAATGCGAAGAGAACAAGCCTCGATCGCGCCAATGATATGCCGACAGCCGATGTCGGCGACGGCCCGAGTGGGAGGATATCGAGCCAGCGTCGGGTAAAGAACGCGATGGTCATCAACACGATACCGATGCCCATTTCCGCGAGGGCCGTCGGCCCGTCGACGAGATAGGTCGAGCCGCTCATCCATCGCATGAGAAGTGCAGCTCTCGGATCGCCGGTGGAGCTCAAGACGCCGACGACTGCATCGACCATCGCGCTCAGCGCGATCCCGGCAAGCAGGACGCGTTCGGGAGAAAAGCCGGATCGGCGCGAGCTCAAGAAAATGACGGCAAGCACACCGATCGCGCCAGCGACCGCGAAGGTAAACTGGCCAAACAGGCCCGGCGCGACGGCAAACAGTCCGATGGCAACACCGAATGTTGATCCAGCGCTGATGCCGAGAACCTCGGGGCTCGACATTTCGTTGCCGGTGAGCCGTTGGAGGATCGAACCTGCGACCGCGAGCATTGCGCCTGAAGCCAAAGCCGCAAAAACCTTTGGCGCTCGAATGGCGAGGATGTCCGATGATATATCACCGGAAAGAATTGAAAGGCTGCCATCAATACCGCGTCCCACGATCATGCTCACACCAACGGCCAGAAGCAGTCCAACCGCGACAAAGGCGATTGATGTCGCTGTGCTGGTACGTCTGGGTCTGTTCCAGACGGCGGACTGTTGGATCCGGTGACGGATTTTCAGCCGGGGTAAAAGCGCCAACAGCAGGGGGGACCCGAAGATCGCCGTGACCGCGCCCGTCGGTAGGAAGTCCCCAAGTCCGCCCGCAACCAGCTGGAGCACAGCGTCGGCACAGAAAAGAAGGCTGCCTCCGATCAGTGGAGACCAGAAGATCAACTGTCCGGGACGCCGCGCGCCCGACAGTCGCGAGAGCGTCGGCGCGACCAGGCCGATAAAGCTGATCACACCTATGGCACTGGTGACGAAGGCCGAAAGGGCCACGGCGCAGCCGATGGCGATGACACGAAGCCGGCCCACCCGGACGCCGAGGGATGCTGAACTGTTGTCGCCGAGATCTAGCAGAGACAGCGGCCTTACGATCAAGGCGCAAATAACCGCCACCACCGCCATCTTCCAGAACAGGGACAACGGTATGACCCAGCTCTGCTGGGACAGTGACCCGCTTCCCCAAATGAAGAGGCTCGCAAGGTAGCGCTGATTGAGATAGGTCAGGATGGCGGAGAGGCCGCCGCACCATAGACTAAGCACCAGCCCTGACAGCACGAGGGAATAGGGCGAAAACCCACGCCGCGCGCCAAGGCTGAGAACAATAGCTGCGGCAGCCGCGCTCCCCGCCAGGGCGACGAGATCGCGGTTGGCTCCAAGCAGTCCCGGGATGAAGAGCGACGCCACCACCAAGGCGAGGTTGGCGCCCGCCGACACGCCAAGTGTTGTCGGATCTGCGAGCGGATTGCGCAGCACCTGCTGGAACAGCGCACCCGCCAAGGCAAGTGCTGCACCCGCAAGGATCGCTGTCGCAAGACGGGGTAGGGTCGAGTAATAGAGCACCAGCCGTGTCGCGTCGTAGCTTGCCTCGGAAGGCGCCCTCAGGGAAGGGGTGACGAGCAACAGGGATGCAGAGCCTCCAACGATCAGAAAGATGATGACCACGAGTGCCGGCCCGAGGACGTCTCGACGAGAAATGTTCATGCGTCGCGCTCCAGGAGATCAGCCAGAAGACCGGCAAATCGGATGGCTTCATTCACCATCCCGAACATCAGGGCCGCCGGAAGGATCGATAGGTGTCCGGGACGAGCAAATGGAAGCCGGTTCCATAGAGGGCTTTCCGCAAGTTTGGGAAGGACGTCTGGCGGGACGGGATCGAAAGCCACGAGCCGGGCATCCGGGTCGGTGATCTTGGCGAGATCTTCGATGCCGATGGTTTCGAACCCCCAATAGTTCGATTCCCTCGTCCATGCGTTCCTGACGCCTAGCCGCTCGAACACACCATGAAACAGTCCGGGATTTGAATAGATGCGGACGTGACGCGCGTCCATGAAGTTCACCAAAGCGATCGGCGGGATGTTTTTACCTGCCAGTCGCTCGCGGCAACGATCAAAGAACGCCTCTGAACGCGCCAGGAATGCCTCAGCTTCCTTCTCCCGTCCAATTTCCACCGAAAGCTTGTGCGTCCCCGATATCGCCGACTGAAGAGCAGGTCCACTATCAGGCGTGAATATCTCCAGGCGCACGATCCTTCCATAAGGCTTCAGCCTGGGCAGCAATTCGTCGAGGTAGGGCGTCGTCAAGATGATATCGGGTTTCAGTTGGAGCAGGATTTCGAAATTCACCTCGAAGGAGCTGCCGATATCGACGACGGAATCCGGCATGACAGGCTCGACCACCCACCGACCCCAGTCCGCGAGATCGGAAATGCCGACCGGCGGTAGACCGAGTGAAAGAAGCGTCGATGACAGGCCATAGTCGAGACTGACGATTCTTTGGTCCGGCGCTTGAGCGAATACCGGCGTGGACGTGGCTGCCATCGCAGCCGCATATTGCAGGAAGGTCCTTCGCGAGATGGGCATCAAACCACCGGGCCTAGCAGGCATAGGCAAGTGGGTGGTTCAAATCGGGCGCGGCGATAACGTTCATGTCGATCCCATAGATGTCATGTAGCGTCTCGGGCACGAGTATGTCGGCCGGCGTGCCGCTGGCAACCACGTGACCATGGTTCAGAGCATGGATCCGATCACAGAAGCGCGCTGCCATGTTGATATCGTGAAGGACGATCACCACGCTTCGCCCGCCTTCATGTGCCAGACGCCGGACGAGTGAAAGAACCTCGATCTGGTGGGCGATGTCGAGTGCTGCGGTGGGTTCGTCGAGGAGCAGACAGCGAGCATCCTGAGCGACCAGCATTGCGATCCAAGCGCGTTGCCGTTCGCCGCCGGACAGGGTGCCGACGAGGCGTTCGGCAAGCATCTCTATGTGTGTTGCTGCAAGGGCGGCATCAACCTTGGCCTTGTCGATCTCGGAAAAACGGCCGAGGGCGCCATGCCACGGATAGCGCCCGCAACCGACAAGCTCGCGAACTGTCATCTCAAGACCCGTGCTCAGATCTTGCGGCAAATAAGCGACCGCCCGCGCAAAGTCGCGGTCGCCATAGTGATCGAGTGCGTGGCCGCTACAGGTAACAGTTCCTGAGGTGGGCGACTGTTGGCGCCCAAGAATCTTCAAAAGGCTGGATTTGCCTGATCCATTGTGCCCGACCAGAGCCACGACTTCGCCTGCGGGGAATTCAAGGCTGACGTTGGACAGGATGATGTTGTCCTGGATGGAAAGCCCAACGCCTCTGACGTCGAACGCCGCTACCATTTGGGTGACCGCTTGCGCGGGTTCTAGCGAGGTCAAGGTGTTTCCCTTTTTCATTGACTATCGGGCCGACGGTTGATTGTCGTCCGTACGGCCGCTTTCAAACGCGATACCAACGGCTCGATTGACGGCTGGCCCGAGCACGGACATGTGCGTCTGTCCCGCGAAGAGCTCGAACTGCGTCTGAATACCCGTGGCGGGATCATGCAGCCGATCCGCCATTTCCCGTGCGAGCGCGACCGTGCGTTCGGTCTTGCGTTTCTCCGCGCGGGAAGCAGCGTCGTCGTTGCGATACTGGAAGGGAGCGAGCTCATCGCCTTCGTACTCGCCGGCAGACAGATGAAGGAAAACGGCTGGGCCAACGATGGGCTGCCGTGCGGCCTCGTTGTTCAGGATTTCGCTTGCCTCCCAATAGATTGTTGGACTTGCGGCAATCCAGTTGGTGAAAAGGCTCGGCCGTTCGAAAAGGGTATAAAGCGTGAAAAGCCCGCCGAACGAATGGCCGAACAGCGACCTGCGCGTTCGATCGATGCGCGTGATCGCGTCGAGCCGCGGGAAGAGGCGGTGCTCGATGAAGTCGACGAGTTGCCGGGTCCCGCCAATACGGACCGGCGGTCCTCCCTCGAAATAGGGCGGATAGGATTTGATCGGTGGAGGACCAAGGTCCCAAGCCCTCCGGAAGGCATCATAAGGTTCCTCGCAGGGGTAGCCGATCGCGGCAACAACCCCCCAGTTGACGTTGGTTCCAGTCGGGTAAGGGGCTTGCGTCACCAAGCTGGCGAAAGCGAAGGGGAATGTCGCATTGCCGTCGGTCGTGACCAAAAGAGGCCAGCCGCCGACGGGCGGCTCGCCTTTTGGTATGAACAGGAAGATGCGGTATGGGTCGCCACCGTCGGTTGGCTCAAGGTCGAAATGAACTGTTCCGGGCAAGGCGTAGGCTTGATCAGTCATAGTCATTCCGATTATCGCTTGGTCGATCGACAAGTGGTTGCAATGCTCGTTACCACTTGAATTTCAGCGATCCCATGACCGTACGGCCCTGGCCGGTGTAGCAGTAGCCATCGGTGCAGACCTGCTCGCGACGATCGGCGAGGTTTGTGGCGCTTACCGACAGCGACAGTCCTTTGAGTTCCGGAGAGCTCACGCCGAAGTCATAGGAAACGACTGCATCGAGATAGCCGACGCCGGCGTTCTTGGCCGTGTTGGAGTCGCTCGTAAAGGAGTCGCTCATCGCGCGAATGCCGCCCCCAATGCTCAGCCCAGGTATGGCGGAGGTTTCCGGCATCGCGTAGTTCACCCACAACGAAGCAACGTGGCGCGGCACCGTCGAAGGGGCATTGCCGATCAAGGTCGCATCGTTATTGCCGGTGATCTCTGCATGGGAGTAGGTGTAGGCGGCAATCAGGCTGATGCCGTTGTCGAACTGGGTGCGGCCCTCAAGTTCGAAACCCGTATAGGTGTTTTCTCCTGAATTCTCGGAAAACAGGAAGCTCGAGGCATATTGGGGCTTGTTCGTCTCGACCAGGCGATAGACGGCGCCGCTCAGTGAGTAGTTCTCGCCTTCTGGCTGGTACTTCACGCCAACTTCGATCTGCCGACCTTTGGTGGGGTCCAGAACCGAGCCATCTTCCGACAGAGCTGTCGATGGTACGAACGACGTTCCGTAGCTGACATAAGGTGCGATACCATTGTCGAACAGGTAGAGTAGTCCCACCTGGCCGGAAAGAACGCCATCGTCCTTCTCATCCGTCGAGCCGCCGGCGCCCTTTACAGTGGATTCCTGATGCGCCCAGTCATAGCGAAGGCCCGCCACGGCGCGCCAATTGCCGAGTTCCATCTGATCTTGTGCATAAATGCCGGTTTGGGTGAGGCTGCTTCCCGTGAACGAGGTAAGCGCAGGGACTGGCACGATTGAGCCAGGTGTATTCGCTGCGACGCTGCCGCTGCCCATAGCGAAGTCGGACGAAACCCACGTGTAGTCGAGGCCGCCGAGCAGCGTGTGAGAGACGTCACCGGTATCGAATTTGGCTTCTAGCTGGTTGTCAATCTGATAGCTGCGCAAGTCCTCCGTTACGGCGGTCGTCGGCCAGCTGCCGTCTGTGTTGACCAGGATGCGGTTGAGGTAATGGGCTTTCAGATCCACATCGCCTGCGCGGGCATTCTGGCGGAAGGTCAGGCCGTTTTCGAACTCATGCTCCAGCTGGTACCCCAGCTGATATTGCTCGACCTTCTGGCTGTTGAAATCCGGATCGGTGTAGAGGAAGACGTCGTTGTCCTGCAGGTAGCTCCAGGCGCTTGCACCTGTCTCGCTCTTTTGCGCCAGTCCATAAACGGTGAAGGTTGTGTCTTCGCTAGGCTTCCAGGTCGCGGATGGCTGCAGGAGATAGCGGTCATCATCAATGTCGTAGCTTCCTTCCCCTGCGCGGGCCAACCCGACCAGACGGTAATCTATCTCGTCGTTGATCGGTCCGCCAAAATCGAAGGCTGCCTGCTTACGGCCGAAGGTGCCGTATTGCAGCTCAATCTCGTGATGTGCTTCATCCAGCGGCAGCTTTGAGATGCGATTGACGATACCGGCGGCGCTCGCCGCGCCGTACATCACAGATACCGGGCCCTTCATGACCTCAATGCGATCGAGCGTGTATACTTCCGTCATGAACGAACTGTAGCTCATGATCGGTTGGCGCAGGCCATCGCGGAAGTCGCCGGTGGTGGTTGTCTCGATACCTCGAATATAGATCTGGTCGAATCGCGGATCATAACCGAAGGCACCGGTTGTGACGCCCGATGCATAACGGGCCGCCTGGATCATATCGGTGACCGCACGCTCATCCATTTCTGCGCGCGTGACAACGGAGACGGAGCGTGGTGTCTCGACGAGCGGCGTATCCGTCTTCGTGGCCGATATCGTGCGCTTGGGCACGACCGTAGCATTGTCCTCTTTAATTGACTGAGGATTCGAACTGTTGCCGGTGACGGTGATTTTCTCAAGCTCGGTGCTACCGTCTTGAGCGAAGGCTGGCCCCACGTTCAGAGCGGCGGCAGTGACCACTCCCACGAGCATGGTAGAATTGAGGAGGCCGCGATGCGTGCGAGTTCGTTTGAAAGAAAATGCCATTGCGCGACCCTTCTCGGCAAGCAGAGGCGCCGGCAAATAGCCGACGCAAGACCAAAATTCTCAAGGCGGCAATTTGCGCCGCCGAAAGGCACGTCGCCTTTCGGGCGCATCAATAAAAACATTACTAAATGAGTCAAGATATCGCCGGAGCGTTTATCGCCCTTCTTCGATCTTTTTGCTCGATTTTCACAAGCTATTCGCGGCAGGCCCGAAGCAGTCGACCAAATATTAGACCTGCGGCGAGACGCTGGAGGAGCATGCTCGTGAATGAGCGGAAGGGGATCTGGAATCGACGCCCGCGAAAGCCGCGCAGCATTTCCGTATCTCGGTCCGAAACCTTCGGCAAAATCGTTTGCGTAAAGAGGGGAGGGACTAGAAACGAGCGGCTACTTGAAGCCCTCTTCAAGTTGGCACCAGATGGCGAGTAGCGGTTGAGAGGTGCACCGTATCGCGAATGTCTGCCCTGCCTCGACCGCAAAAACCGATCCGGCGTCAGCCCTCAACCATGCTTCACCATCGATGCATATTTCCGAGGGGCTTAGAAGCAGGAAAGCCTTGGAGCGGGCCTGTACATTATCGGGAAACCGCGTATACGGCTCCATGAGGATCAAACAAATTCGGATGTCTGGTCGAGTCTCAATGCCGGAGGGACCGATCAAAATGCTGTGCGCGTGCGCTTTCGAGAAGTTCACGCTCGCAAACGGACCGGATCGACCGCTTTGCCAGGCGATATATGGGCTCAGTTGAGCGAGTTCAGTGGCCAAGCGTTGGTGGAGAAAGCCGGATGATTGGCGCGCATGGCGCAATGCCGTTTCGAAGGATTGCTTGCGCGACGCCGTTTCCTCGAGATTGAAAATCCCCGTTCGTTCCGTTCGCTGAAGCACCTTTCCCGCAATGAAGCTTGCCGTTGGACAGGCGTTGGAGGAGAGCATGGCCGAGGCAAAGGCATTCAAAAAGCCTTGTAAAGCATCGGGGCGACGCGCCGCGCCGCGCACGACGAGCCTTGCCACCACACCGTCCTTCTCAGTCACAAGAAGGTCCGCGGAGTGGTCGGGTTTCTTACTCATACGCAAAGATCCACATTTTACTATACGTCAAGGCTGCCCGGCGATTGGTTGGCGCAAACGGCTATCTTGCCATCATCCAGAGTAACGAAATTGACACCGCCATTTTCCAGCGCGAACTTCAATTGTGCCGCCGTCGCACGGTGGACATCGTGGCGCCCGCCTTCGTAATCGCGAACCGTGCTTCGCGACACGCCGGCACGCGCCGACAGCTCGAGCTGTGTCCAGTCGAGCAGGCCGCGAGCGGCTCTACAGAGCGCCGGAGACAAAATCTTCTGGTCGTAAGCTTGACCCATGTTCGACTATCGCCCATATTGGTTGATATAGATCATATAGGCTAGTTTTTGAGAGATTTCTAGGTGGTTGCGAAAGTGCTCCTCCTGGCAGTCATAATCTGAAAAGGATCGACGCATTGGGATAACAGCCGGACCGTTCATGCTCGTTGCGCTGCTGCTTCTGCCGTTCATCGGAAGCATTCTATCGGTCTTTTTTCTGAGAACGGCATCACGTCGTCTGCCCGCTGGTCTTGCTGGTTTCGTCGTCCTCATTTCCCTTTTGCTCACCGCCTCTCTTTACCCGCAAGTCATTGATGGTGGCGTCATTCGCTTTAACGCGGAATGGTTGCCGCAGCTCGGTCTTGATCTGACGCTGCGAATGGATGCCTTTGCATGGATTTTCTCCATGCTGATCACCTCCATCGGCTTTCTGGTGATCCTCTACGCTCGCTATTACATGTCGGAAGACGATCCGGTCCCGCGGTTCTTCTCCTTCCTGCTTGCATTCATGGGAGCAATGATCGGCATTGTCATATCAGGCAATGTCATCCTGCTGTCGGTGTTCTGGGAGCTGACAAGCATCTTCTCTTTCTTGCTGATCAGCTACTGGCACAACAATTCTGCCGCACGCGATGGCGCGAGAATGGCGCTGACGATCACCGGGATCGGTGGCTTCTCCTTGTTGATCGGCCTGATCCTGCTCGGCAAGATCGTCGGCAGCTATGATCTGGACAAGATCCTGAACTCCGGCGACCTGATCCGAAATCATAGCCTCTATGTGCCCGCGCTGATCTTCATTCTGCTTGGAGCGTTGACGAAGAGCGCCCAGTTTCCATTCCATTTCTGGCTCCCCAACGCCATGTCAGCGCCCACGCCCGTCTCGGCGTTCCTGCATTCGGCGACGATGGTGAAGGCGGGTGTCTTCCTGCTCGTGCGTTTCTGGCCCGTCCTGTCGGGAACCTACGAGTGGTTCTGGATCCTCGGCGCCGCGGGCATGATCACGTTGCTGCTGGGCGCCTATTTCGCGATATTCCAGCGCGATCTGAAGGGGCTGCTCGCCTATTCGACAATCAGCCATCTTGGCTTGATCACGACACTGCTGAGCCTGGGAAGCCCATTGGCGACGGTGGCGGCGATTTTTCACATGCTCAATCACGCGACGTTCAAGGCGTCGCTGTTCATGGCGGCGGGCATCATCGACCACGAGACCGGGACGCGCGACATGCGCAAGCTGAGCGGGCTGTATCGGTTCATGCCTATCACGGCGACGCTTGCCGTCGTCGCCAGCGCCGCCATGGCGGGTGTGCCGCTGTTGAACGGGTTTCTTTCGAAAGAGATGTTCTTCGCGGAAGCGGTCGAGACCCATGCCGATTCAATCCTCGACAGAATACTGCCCTATGTCGCGACGCTCGCCAGCGCCTTCAGCGTGGCCTATTCCCTGCGCTTCATTCACACTGTTTTCTTCGGGCCGCCGCCGACAGACCTGCCGATCGCGCATCCGCACGAACCCCCACGCTGGATGCGTTTCCCGATCGAGTTTCTCGTCGTATTGTGCCTGGTCGTCGGGATCGTCCCGGCACTCTCGATCGGACCATTTCTCCACAGCGCGGTAATCAGCGTTCTGAGAGATGATACGCCTGAGTACAGCCTCTCGCTGTGGCACGGGATCAATCTCCCGCTGATCATGAGCGTCATCGCGCTGATCGCCGGAACCGCGATCTACTGGGCGCTCAAAGGCTATCTGTCTCGCTGCGATGATGGCCCGCCCCTTATCCGGCGGCTGAAGGGGCAGCGCATTTTCGAACGAATCCTCGTGGAAGTCTCCTGGCGGTGGGCGCGGGTTGCCGAGCGGCGCTTGGGAACACGCAAGTTGCAGCCGCAATTGCGGTGGCTGGTGGTTGCCGGTCTTCTGGCTGGCGCTCTGCCACTTTACTTGCGCGGCTTTGAGCATCGGCCCTTTGCCTATTCCGGCGTCGATCCCGTCTTCGCCGCGCTGTGGATAATCGGGGTATGTCTCGCGATCGCTACCGCCTACACGGCCAAATACCACCGACTGGCCGCGCTGATCATGCTCGGCGGTGTCGGCCTGATCGTGTGCATCACCTTCGTGTGGCTTTCGGCGCCCGACCTTGCCATTACCCAGCTGCTGGTCGAGATCGTCACCACCGTTCTCATCCTGTTGGGACTGCGTTGGCTGCCGAAGCGATCCGAAGACATTCGCGAATCGATGACGATCCGCGCCCGGTTCCGGCGCTTCCGCGACTTCGCGCTTGCGGTCATCTGCGGCGTCGCCATGTCCGCCATTGCCTATGCCGTTATGACGATGCCGGTGCCTGACGCGATCGCCAACTACTTCCTCGAACACGCCTATTCGCTCGGCGGCGGACGAAACGTCGTCAATGTGATCCTCGTGGATTTCCGCGGCTTCGACACGCTCGGCGAAATCGCGGTGCTCGGCGTCGTCTCGCTCACCGTCTACGGCCTGCTGCGTCGTTTCCGCCCGGCTGAAGACAGCATGGGCATGCCGGAGCAGCAGCAGGTGCAAAACCGCTTCGACGAGGAGCGGCCGGAGCGTTCGGCTGGCGATACTGTGCGCGACTATCTGCTCGTGCCATCGGTTATCATGCAGTGGATGTTCCCCGTTATCATCACCTTCTCGGTCTATCTCTTCATGCGCGGGCACGACCTGCCGGGCGGCGGGTTCTCGGCGGGATTGACGCTCTCGATCGCCTTTCTCCTGCAATATCTCGCCGGCGGTACGCGCTGGGCTGAGGACCGCATCCGCATTCTGCCACTGCGCTGGATGGGCGCGGGGCTGTTGACGGCGGTGCTGACGGGTGCCGGTGCCTGGTTGCTCGGCTATCCGTTCCTGACCTCGCATTCGCGCTATCTCGAACTGCCCCTGATCGACAAGGTGCCGGCGGCGACGGCGCTGCTCTTCGATCTCGGCGTCTTCTCCCTGGTCGTCGGATCGACCGTGCTGATCCTCGTCGCCCTTGCCCACCAATCGCTGCGGATCAATCGCCTGCGCACGATCGAAGCGGCCAAATCGGAGGAGCGGTGATGGAACTGGTTCTGTCGATCGCCATCGGCATCATGACGAGCTGTGGGGTCTGGCTCATCCTGCGCCCGCGCACCTATCAGGTGATCATCGGGCTTTCGCTGCTCTCCTACGCCGTCAATCTGTTCATCTTCGGCGTCGGCGGCGTCAAGGCCAACGTTCCGCCGATCCTCGGTAATGACGATCCGTCCATTCTCGCCGATCCGGTGCCGCAGGCCCTGGTGCTGACCGCCATCGTCATCGGCTTTGCGACGACGGCGCTGTTTCTCGTCGTCCTCCTGGCGTCGCGCGGGCTGACGGGCAGCGACCATGTCGACGGAAGGAACGAGCCGAAATGAACGGTTGGTCCCATCATCTCATCGTCGCACCCATCCTCATTCCGCTGATCGCCAGCGCGCTCCTGCTGTTCATCGACGAGCGGCGCCGCGTCGCCAAGGCAATGGTCAGCCTGGCATCTGCCATTTTGCTCACCGTGATCGCCTTCATCCTGTTCAGGATCGAAAGTGGCCCGAATGGCTTCGAGGGCGTCTATCTCGTCGGCAACTGGTCAGCCCCGTTCGGCATCGTGCTCGTTCTCGATGGCCTCTCGGCGATGATGCTGCTTTTGACCGCGCTGCTTGCGGTGTCGGCACTCGTTTTCTCCCTGGCGCGCTGGCATGCCGTCGGCGCGCATTTCCACAGCATGTTCCAGCTGCTCCTCATGGGGGTCAACGGCGCGTTCCTCACTGGGGACCTGTTCAATCTGTTCGTCTTCTTCGAGGTCATGCTGGCAGCCTCTTATGGCCTCCTGCTGCATGGCTCCGGTCCGCTGCGCGTCAAGGCCGGCATGCACTACATCGCCGTCAACCTCGTGGCCGCCCTGCTGTTCCTGATCGGCGTCAGCCTGATCTACGGAACGGCCGGGACGCTCAACATGGCCGACCTTGCGGCGCGCATCCCCGAGATCGAGCCCGACAGGCGCATGCTGATGGAGGCCGGCGCCGGCATATTGGGCGTCGTGTTCCTGATCAAGGCCGGCATGTGGCCGCTCTGCTTCTGGCTGCCCACGGCCTACAGCGCCGCTTCTGCGCCAGTAGCCGGCATCTTCGCGATCATGAGCAAGCTCGGCATCTACGTCATCCTGCGGCTGACGATGCTCTTGTTCGGCGAAGGGCCTTCGGCCGGGTTCGGCGCGCCGGTTCTGCTCTATGGCGGCATGGCGACGCTGATCTTCGGCATCGTCGGCGTGCTTGCATCGCAGGCGCTCGGACGGCTGGCTGGCTTCTCGGTACTGGTCTCCTCTGGGACGTTGCTGATGGTGCTTGGCATCAACGACGGCGCCGTCTCTTCCGGCGCGCTGCTCTATCTCGTCAGCTCGACACTGACGATCAGCGCCTTCTTCATGCTGATCGAGCTCGTCGAACGCGGCCAGGATGCGGGCGCAAACGTGCTTGCCGTGACCATGGAAGCCTATGGCGAGGCCGACGACGAGCCTGAAAACGAGGAGGAAGGCGTGACCATGCCCGGCACGATGGCCGTTTTGGGCATCTGCTTCGCGGCCTGTGGCATCCTCTTGTCCGGCCTCCCGCCGCTCTCGGGCTTCGTCGCCAAGTTCGCCATGCTCTCGGCGATGATGGGCACCGGCTCCATCGGCGTGCCGCCTACGGCCGCGATCTGGGCGCTGGTCGTGCTCGTCATCCTCTCCGGCATCGCCGCGCTGATCTCCATGACGCGCGTCGGCATCCGCACCTTCTGGAGCTCGATCGAGGGAACGGTTCCCCGCGTGCTGGTGATCGAGATCGTGCCGGTGATGTTCCTCTTGGCTCTGACCCTGGCACTCACCGTGCAGGCCGGGCCGGCGATGCAGTACATGGATACGACGATCCGGACGCTGAGCAAGCCATCGATCTACATCGACGCGGTCAACAACGCGCTGCCGATCAAGGGCGTCAAAGCTGGAACGGAGGGCGAGTGATGCTTCCCTATCCCATTCTCGCGACATGCCTCCTCATCATGTGGCTGCTGCTCAACGGCTTCACCCTCGGCCATTTCATTCTCGGCCTCGTCGTCGCGGTCTTCGCGGGCTGGGCGATGGCGTCGCTGCAGCCGGAGCCGATACGGCTGAAGAAATGGTATCTGCTCCCTAAGCTCTTTGGCCTGGTGTTTCGCGATATCGTCAAGTCGAACATCGACGTCGCGTGGATCATCCTGCGCAGCGGCAAACGCAGGCACAATCCCGGCTTCATCACGATTAATCTGGAACTCCGCAGCCAGTTCCCGCTTGCCGTATTGGCCGTCATCCTGACGAGCACACCGGGATCCGCGTGGCTGGAGTATGATTCCAATGATCATTCGGTGCTGCTGCACGTTCTCGATATCCAGAACGAGGCCGTATGGCGCGATACGATCAAGAACCGCTACGAAGCGCTGTTGCTGGAGATATTCGCATGAGTGCAATCATCCTCTTCACGGCCGTGTCGGTCGCCCAGATCATGCTCGTCGCCGCCATGGCCATCGTCTCGATCCGCATGTTCGTCGGCCCGCGCGCGCAGGACCGCATCCTCGGCCTCGACACGTTCTACATCAATGCCATGCTGCTTCTGGTGACATTCGGCGTCGGAACGGGACGGGTGGTGTATTTCGAGGCTGCTCTGGTCATCGGCATGATCGGCTTCGTTGCGACCGTCGCGCTGGCGAAATTCCTCATGCGCGGAGAGGTGATCGAATGATGCACCCGGCTATGGATATGCCTGTTTGGGTGGCGGCGCTGGTCGCCTTCTTTCTCGTCCTCGGCGCCCTTTTGGCGCTGATTGGTGCGATCGGATTTCTGCGTCTGCCAAGCTTCTACCAACGCATTCACGCGCCCACCCTCGGGACTAGCTGGGGAATCGGTGGCGTCATGCTCGGCTCGATGATCTTCTTTTCCGTGGCGTCGTCGCGATTGGCGATTCACGAGATTCTGATCGGCATTTTCGTCACGGTAACGACACCCATCACGCTGATGATGCTGGCGCGCGCTGCCTTGCACCGGGATCGCGCCGAGGGGAATGGCGAGGCGCCTCCTAAGCACAACCCGGAGCCCAGATAGGAGCTTGTCGACCACCTGACTGGTTGGGGTCGTGATGCCGAACTTCTACGATGCCGTCATGCCGGCCGATGCGGATGCGCGTTTCACCGTCGGGCGAGCCCGACAGAGCCGCTTTGCCCGCAACCTAAATTCTGTTTGGATGTTGGTGTCGCTTCACATATATTGATATCAGTGTCATCACTAAAGGCGAGGTGATATCAATGCCGGCCGTAACGATCCGCAATCTTCCTGATGAAACACATCGCGCTTTGCGCGTGCGCGCGGCTCACAATGGCCGCAGCACAGAGGCTGAAATCCGCGATATTATCGAGGCCGCGGTTCGCCCTTCTCAGCGCGTTAAGCTTGGTTCTCTGTTGGTGGGCATTGGTCGCAATGCCGAGCTCTCCAATGCGGATGTCGAAGCCCTGCAGCGGACACGTGATGATACGCCTGCCGAACCTATGACTTTCGAATGATCCTTCTAGACACCAATGTGATATCCGAGCCTTGGAAGCCAGTTCCTGACCAGGCAGTGGTGGACTGGTTGGATGCTCAAGCGATCGAGACGCTTTTTCTCTCCGCTGTAACGATTGCTGAGCTTCGGTTTGGGATCTCTGCTCTGCCCTCGGGCAAGCGCCAGGCCATTCTTCATGATCGGCTCGAAGGTGAGGTACTTCCGCTTTTCGCTGGGCGTATCCTTTCTTTTGATCTCGCGGCGTCGCAATCCTATGCGGAACTGATGGCGCGTGCTCGTTTGTCGGGAAAGGCGATCGCCAAAGCGGATGGATATATCGCAGCAACAGCCGCCGCGAATGGTTTCGGGGTGGCAACTCGCGATACGAGCCCATTCGAGGCCGCCGGGCTAAGTGTGATCAATCCATGGCTGCGATAAGCG
The DNA here is from genome assembly GCF_057809895.1 of Rhizobium sp. FG113. Taxonomy (NCBI): domain Bacteria; kingdom Pseudomonadati; phylum Pseudomonadota; class Alphaproteobacteria; order Hyphomicrobiales; family Rhizobiaceae; genus Rhizobium; species Rhizobium sp. FG113. The sequence goes on from NZ_JBMDKV010000030.1 coordinate 38,912, forward strand.
AATAAGCTGTCGAATCTTCGCGTCCGCTCAGAAGCGCCCGCTGTCACACGCTTTCGCGCCGAACGACTTGAAAACCCGTGTCATGGCTGACGCCGCGACGGTCGATACCGCTTGCCCGTTCCACAATCAATGTCATCGCCCGCTGGCCCATTTCATAGCTATGGGGTTGTATCGTGGTAATTCCGGGGGTGATTTCGGACGCAATCTCATAGTCGCCCCAGCCCGCGACAGCGAGGCGGTCAGGAACCTTCCAGCCGCGGCGGCCGCATTCAAACAGGACACCGGCGGCGACAATGTCAGTAGGGCAGACGATCGCATCGATGTCCGGGTCGATCGCGCACAGCCCCTCAAGCGCCTTCGCTCCGGCACTGAACCCGTCTGCCTGATCGACAAGAACGATCCGGTGGCTATCAAGTCCAGCATTCTCCACGCACCGCCTGAAAACCGGGACACGCTCTGTGTATCGACGGGAAACATCGCCGTCATAGCCAACAAACCCGATCCGCTGACGTCCCGCTTCGATGAGAAGAGATGTAATTGCGTGAGTTGCGTCGGCGGTGGAATAGCCGACCGCCATGTCAAATGGGTTGTTGTATACCCAGGACTCAACGACGGGCACGCCGGTCTTCCGCAGGAGGGTCAGCGCATCCACTTCATGTTCGTCGCCCACGAGCGCCACGCCGGCAACACGCAGGCCCACGAAAGTCCGGATCGCCGCCGCTTCCTGGCTAACCGTATCAGCCAGTTTCAAAATCAGTTGGTAACCCTGGCTCGCCACGCGATCCTGCATGCCGCGAACATAGTTGTAGAAGCTCGAATTCTTGATCGATGGAATAACGGCGCCGATAACCCGGCTTTGGCCTGAGGCCAGATTGCCGGCGGCGTGGTTTGGCACATAGCCCAATTCCGCCGCGATTGTGAGCACGCGCCGCCGCGTTTCTTCCTGCACTCGCTCCGGATAGCGGAACGTGTTCGAGACCGTCATCGGCGATACGCCGGCCGCGACAGCGACCGACTGCATGGTGATGGCTTCATCGTTCCGAGATTTCGTCATGGCATGCCTTGAGCTGAATTCCACATCGAGATGACTACGAAATACGCACTGCTATAAATCGCGGCAAAGTCAGAAAAGCAATCCTTGACAGAAGTCACGCGCAGAATATTGTAGCGCTACAAAAGATGGATTGGAATATATCTTTTTTGAGTTCGTCGCGTAGAGGAAAGGCCGGGACATTGATGACGGGAGCAGGGCGTCAGGCCGATACCGGGCTTTTGCTGGCGGGGATTCATAAATCCTACGGCAAGGTTGCGGCTGTTAGAAATCTCGAGCTGCACGTGGCTACCGGTGAGCTCGTCGCGCTGCTCGGGCCGTCCGGCTGCGGCAAGACAACGACGCTGCGCATGGTTGCCGGTTTCGAGACGCCGGATACCGGTTCGGTGAAGATCGGGGCCGAGGAGATTTCGCAATTGCCGCCGCACAAGCGCCGGCTCGGCATGGTGTTTCAGAATTACAGCCTGTTTCCGCACCGCACGGTCGCCGAAAACATCGGCTTCGGCCTGCGCATGGCCGGCATGTCGAGGGCGGAGCGCGACGACAAGGTCGCGGAAATGCTCGATCTCGTGCAGTTGCAGGGCAGGGGCGACGTCTATCCGTCGAAGCTTTCGGGCGGCCAGCAGCAGCGCGTGGCGCTGGCGCGTTCGCTCGTCGTCAATCCCAAGGTCCTGCTGCTCGATGAACCGCTCGGCGCGCTCGACAAGTCCTTGCGTGAAAGCATGCAGTTCGAGATCCGCGGCATGCAGCAGCGCCTCGGCATTACGGCGCTTCTGGTCACGCATGATCAGGAAGAGGCGATGTCGATGGCTGACCGGGTCGCCGTCATGAACGGTGGCCGTATCCTGCAGATCGGCGCCCCTGCCGACATTTACGACCGACCGAAAAGCCGGTTTGTGGCGGAGTTTCTCGGCACTTCCAATATTTTCGAAGGCACCGCCGGTGAAGGTGGCGGTGTGCTTGCCGTGGCCGGACCGCAGGGGATCGTGAACCTGCCTCTTCCGGAGCCGCAGGCTGCCGGTCAGTCGCTGCTTCTTTCGGTGCGCCCGGAGCGTATCTCGCTGATCTCCGGTGAGGCGGTTAAGGGCTTTTCCGGCCGTATCGTCGGCGCGGTCTTCCGGGGCAACTATGCCGCCTATCAGGTCGAGGTTCCCTCGCTCGGCCGCGAGCTTTTCGTCTACCGGCAGGCCGATGGTCCGCTCGGCGCCACCACCTACCATCTCGGCCAGACCGTGACACTCGACTGGGCGCCGCAGGACGGCGTCGTCGTCAGCGCGGAGTAATTGTGAAAGTGACAAACATGTCAAAGACTGGTGCGCGCATCGGGATCGACGTCGGCGGTACGTTTACCGACTTCGTGCTCTCCAACCCGAATGACGGCAGCCTGACCTATTACAAGGAGCCATCGACGCCGGACGATCCGTCGCGGGCGCTGATCGAGGGACTGCAGAGCCTTCTGACGAAGGCGGGCATGACATCCGCCGATGTCGGCACGCTGATGCACGGCACGACGATCGGCCTCAACGCCATCATCCAGCGCCGCGGCGCCACCATTGCGCTCGTCGTCAGCAAGGGTTACCGCGACATTCTCGAAATCGCCCGCAGCCGCATGCCGTCGTCGTTCGACTTCCATGCGAGCAAGGAAGAGCCGCTGGTGCCGCGCCTGCGCATCGTCGAGGTCGATGCCCGTTTGTCTGCACATGGCGAGGTAACGAAAGCTGCCGACGAGGCCGAGCTGGATCGCGTGGCCGCGGAACTCAAGTCGCTCGGCGTGGATGCCGCCGCTCTCGTGCTGATCAACGGCTATACGACGCCGTTGGTCGAAATAGGCATGGCGAAAACGCTGTCGGAAAAGGCCGGTGGCCTGTCGATCACCTCTGCCGCCGCCATCTGGCCGGAAATCCGCGAATACGAGCGCACGCTGGTTGCCTGCCTCAATGCCTATATCCAGCCGCTGATGCAGCGCTATTTCGCCGGTCTCACGAAGGGGCTGGAACGCGATGGCGTGGTCGCTCCGATCCTTGTGACGGCGTCCAACGGCGGCTCGCTCAGCCTCGTCTCGGCGGATGAACGCCCGGTCGAAACCATTCTGTCCGGTCCCGCCTCGGGCGTGATGGCCGCTGCCCGTCTGGCGCAAGCCGCTGACGTGAAATCGATCATCACCTTCGACATGGGCGGCACCTCTTCCGATATCGCCGTCGCGCAGGCCGGCTCCGCCGAGCTTGCGACACGCACAGATATCGGCGGCCTGCCGCTGGTTCTGCCGGTCGTCGATGTCTCGGCCATCGGCGCCGGTGGCGGTTCCATCGTCTGGGTGGATGCCCACGGTCTCCTCAAGGTCGGCCCTCAGAGTGCCGGTGCGATGCCCGGCCCGGTTTCCTATGGTCGTGGTGGCACACAGCCGGCCGTCACGGACTGCTATCTGGCGCTCGGTTATATCGATCCCGCCGGCTTCCTCGGTGGCCGCATGAAACTCGATATCGACGCCGCACGCGCAGCGCTCGGCGAGGTTGGCAATCGCATCGGCCTGACCGGTGACGATGGCGCAGCCCTTGCCGCCGAAGGTGCGCTTGCCGTCACCACCGCCGGCATGGCGACCGAGCTCTACAAGACGCTTGCCTCGCGTGGTCTCGATCCGGCTGCCTTCGCGCTCGTGCCCTTCGGCGGCGCCGGCCCGACCCATGCGAACCTCCTGGCCGAAGAGGCCGGTATCGGTCGTGTCGTCATCCCCCCGGCCGCCGGCACGTTTTGCGCACTTGGCGCTGCGGCTGCCGATCTGCGTCGCGATTTCGTCCGCAGCCTGCGCCGCGCCGTCGACGAAACGAGCGCCGCGCTGATGCTGGACGTGATGAAGGAACTGGAAGACGAAGGCTCCGCCTGGCTCGACCGCGAGGGTAATGCGGGCCAGACCCGCCGCTTCGAGCGTGGCGCCGACATGCGTTACGCCGGTCAGGCTTACGAGCTGCGCGTCAAGCTGGACGAGAACGCCCGCGACGCCGCCTCGATCTGCGAAGCCTTCCATCTGGAACACGAGCGTATCTACGGTTTCCGCGATACAGAGACGGAGGTCGAGCTGGGCACCGTTCGCCTCGCCGTTGTCGGCGTCACCGAAAACATCACCCAGCCGGAAATTGCCGCCGGCACGGGCGCGCCTTCGCCCAAGGGCGAGCGGCCGCTCTTCCGCGGCGGAAAATGGGTTTCGGCCGGCGTCTACGACCGCAGCGCGCTCGGCGCCGGCGACCGTATCATCGGTCCCGCCATCATCGAACAGGACGATACGACGACCGTTCTTCTTCCCGGCTGGTCGGCGCGTGCCGATGCTCTTGGAAACCTCCATCTCGAAAGACATGCGCAATGAAGCTTGATCCCGTCACGCTCGCCATTCTCGGCAACAAGCTCGCCGCCGTCAGCGAGGAAATGTGCCTGACGCTGCAGCGCACCGGCCGCACGCTCTATGTCAAGGAAACCGCCGATTTCGCCTGCGCGCTCGCAGGCCTCGATGGTCGCTTCTTCGCCTATCCGCGCTCGATCGGCGTTTCCGGCTTTGTCGGGCTGGAATGTGCCCCGTCGATCGCCGCCGTCGGCACGCTTGAACCCGGCGATGTCATCCTGACCAACGATCCCTATCGTTCGGAGGGTCTCGCCACCCATCTGCCCGACCTGCACATGATCGAGCCCTATTTCCATGAGGGCAAGATCGTCGCTTATGGCTGGTGTTTCGTGCATTGCTCGGATGTCGGCGGTCGCGTGCCGTCCAGCATCTCGCCCGTCAATACGGAAATCTTCCAGGAAGGCCTGCGCATTCCGCCGGTCAAGCTGATGAAGAAGGGGGAGATGAACCCCGACGTCGCCCTCTTCCTCAATGCCAACAGCCGCACGCCGGATGCCAATATGGGCGATATCCGTGCCATGCTGGCAGCGCTCGCCGCCGGTCGCCGCCGTCTGGAACAGACGATCGGCCAGCACGGCGTCGAAACCGTCGCCACCGCCGCCGTCGATCTCGTCGCCTATTCGGCGGAAAAGGCGCGCAGCGTGCTGAAGCGCGTGCCATCCGGCACCTACAGCTTCTCCGACTATCTCGACGACGATGCGGCGACCCGCCTCCCAGTGCGCATTGCCCTGTCTGCGACCTTCGAGGACGGCGAGGTGCATCTCGATTTCACCGGCACCGATCCGCAGGTCGCGACCGCGATGAACATTCCCTCGCGCGGCCGCCCGCACGCCTGGCTGACGCTGCGGGTGCTTGCGCTTGTCAATACGCTCGACCCGACCACGCCGCTCAATGTCGGCATGCTGGCGCCGGTCAAGATTACGGCTCCCGAAGGCAGCCTCGTCAACCCGCAGGAACCGGCGGCCGTCGGTGTGCGCCATGCGGCCGCCATCCGCGTCAACGACGTGCTGAACGGCGCCTTCGGCAAGGCGCTGCCGGATGTCATGCCGGCGGCTTCCTCCGGTACTGTCATTCCCGTTGTCATGGCGGAGCCGGATGGCCGTGGCGGACGGCGCGTGCAGGTCATTGAGCCGATGATCGGCGGCACCGGTGCGCGCAAGGGCCGCGACGGTATCGACGGTCGCGACAGTGGCATTTCCAACCTTGCCAACAATCCGGTCGAAACGGTCGAGGCCGAACTTGGCATCGAGATTTCCACCTACGCGCTTCGCCCTGATTCCGGCGGCGCCGGTCAGTGGCGCGGCGGCTGCGGCATGGAACTGACGTTCCGCGTTTTGACCGATGACAGCAACGTGCTCGGCCGTGGCCTGGAGCGGCTGCTGTTTCGCCCCTGGGGCTCGAATGGCGGCAAGCCCGGTATGCCGGGCCAGCTCATTCTCAACCGTGGAAAGGACGGCGAGCGCCATCTCGGCAAGATCGACGTCTTGACCGTCAATGCCGGCGATACCGTCACCTTCCTGACGCCGGGCGCGGGCGGCTGGGGCGATCCGGCCAGCCGTGATCCGCAGGCGGTGTTGCGAGACGTGATCAACGGTTTCGTGACGGTAGAAGCCGCCGAGAGCGATTATGGCGTGGCGATCGTCGGAGGCGCCGTCGATGCGGCTGCGACCGAGGCCCTGCGCAAGGCGATGGGTGAAAGCAAATCCGGCGTTGCGCAAGGAGCCGAGCGTGAGCGTTGGGACGAAGCCTTCCCGGCGAGCGTCATGGATCGCTTGAACCGTGGCCTCGTGGCGCTTCCCGGCGCCGTTCGCCAGCGCCGCCGCCGCGAGATTTTCGATACGGTGCTGAACGAACTGCCGGAGGGCTTTCCGCGTATTGCGGCAAGCGAGGCAGCGGTAAACGCTGCCCGGCAAAAGCTTGAGGCTGCCGCCGGCAGCTTTTGATACGCATGCCAATGAAATGCTGATGCCACCTCATTCCAGATTTGGAGAACTGCGATGACGACAATCAAGAGAAGACACTTCCTCGGTGGCAGCGCTGCACTCGGCGCGGGCCTGATGGCGGGCGGCTTGCCGCGTCTGGCGAATGCGCAGGCGGGCGAAATCACCGTCACCGCCTTCGGTGGCGTCTGGGAAGAGGCGGTGCGCACCTGCTTCGTGGCCCCGTTCGAAGCCAAGACCAAGGCCAAGGCAAACGTCTCCCTCGGTGGCCCGCCGCAATGGCTGGCGCAGGTCGAGGCCAATGCCGCCAAGCCGCCTGTCGACGTGCTGATCATGACGCCCGACCTGGCGCTGACGGCCGCCAAGGCCGACCTTGTCGATGACTTTACAGTCGACAAGCTGCCGAACCTTGCCAAGATCCCGAAGGAACTGACCGACAGCGTCATGGGCAAGGGTACGCTGTTCGACTATGGCGTCGGCGGCATCACCTTCCACAAGGAGCGGGTCAAGACCCCGCCGAAGTCGTTTGCCGAGTTCGTCGACCGGGTTTCCTCGGGCGATCTGATCGCCTCGGTTCCGTCGATTTCCTATGCCGTTACCCCGATCATGCTGATCTGGGCCATGGCGAAGGCGCTGGGCGGCGGTGTCGACAATGTCGATCCGTTCTTCGCCGCCATGGAGAAGATGAAGTCCAACCTCGTCTTCTGGGGCGGGCCGAACGATTTCTTCAACCACCTGTCTTCGGGTGAAGCCGATTGCGGCATCTATTTCGATGGCCGCACCTGGAACCACTATGACAGTGGCGCCACCTGGATCGACTTCATCAACCCGGAAGAGGGCGGCTCGCTCAACGGCGTGGCCGTGCAGAAGCCGAAGAATGCCAATCCGCTGGCCTGGGATTATATCAACGAAGTCCTGGATGCGCAGAACCAGACCAAGTTCGCCGACATCATGAACTATGGCGTGACCAATACCGACGTCGTCTACAGCGACAAGCTGAAGCCGCGCATCACGCCCTGGCAGAACACCGCCTTCCCGCCCTACGAGCAGATCGCCCAGGTTCGCAATGAATGGGTCGACCGCTGGAACCGCGAGATCGGCCGCTAAAACCCGGTCGGGGTGCGGCTTGTAACCACCCAGCCC
>NZ_JBMDKV010000031.1:0-39646 GCF_057809895.1 Rhizobium sp. FG113
CTCTTCTTGCCTCAAAATTAGGAAAGAAGGTGTCTACAAATCTCGGGGCTATTCATGTAATATATTGATGTTCATTTTTCTTTATTGCTTTCTCTTGTTATAGTTTTATTGATAATTTTTCACGTTGAAAACACGGCCACGTCAGTGACGTGGTCGACGAATGTATTCGAACGTTTCATCGATTTGGTGTCGTCAGCAGATTTCAAGCTAGGCGACTGCTCATTCAAGGCGTCGGGAAACTATAGGAACCGCTTGAGCGGAACATTTCACTTTTATTTATCTGAGTTTGTAGTGTGGCTATGACCGGAATTGAGCGAATGACCCATCATGCGTTCAATAGGATCGCCGACGCAGATGCCTCATTGCCAAATGAAGACGCGGTGCCGGCATGTTGGTCTGTCGGTCTCTAGCGAAGCCGTTCAGTCCTAGGGACGGCAAGTTTCACTCTTGTCGTCGCTTTCTTTGAGATCTTGCTCCAAGTCTTCACAGCTTACGCGGGGATAGCTGCTGCTGGGTTCAGGCAGAGGTATCGGCGTCAATATCCCGATTAATCCGCAGCAATTCCCAACAGGCGCAATTCTTCGATGAGTGCGTTTTTATATTTTTTGTAGAAAATCGCGGCATCCAAATAATCATTTTTAATAAGTGACGATATAATTGTATCGAGCGTAGAAAAATACTTTGTTCTCTTGCTCTCAATCTTGATAAATTCATAGTAGTCTGTTGGCATTGAAGTTCCTTTTAGGAACTCTGTAAGAAGGTATTTCTACAGGTTCGTTGTTTCAGGGGTAAGGTTCAAAGCCCGTGCGAGAGCTTCTTGCTTGGTGGTGAGGGAGTAGCCGTGACCGTAGCGACCGCCCATTCCGCGTTCGGTATGGCCCATAATTGCGTCTTGTAAGCTGTCTTGCAGCTGTGCGTTGCGCATAAGGTCCTTCAGTCGGTGACGGAAGCTGTAGAACGTTTTGGCAGAAACACGCTTGATCAACTGGTTTGCGGCAGCACTTGCGGCTTCTCCCCCGTTGTCACGTTTATAGCGCGGAAATCCGTCAGGAAACTTCCGCATCCATAGCAGGGCGTCTCCGAGCAAGGGGATTTCCCGATGCCTGGCTCCCCCGCTTTTGACCTTTCTGCGGTTCTCATTCGGTCGAATCTTGATGTGTGGGACAGCATCATTCAAACAGATGTCAGCAGCTTCCATAAGAACGAGTTCTTTAGGCGCCGTGCCCGTATTCATCGCCACTGCTATGATTGCCTTGATCTCGTCGCTTGCATCTGACCCATAGACATGCTTCCGAATGTCTCTGATCTCATTCTCGGTGAACGGCGGGCGCTTAGCCGCTTCCTCTTCTTTGATGTTCACCCCAACGAATGGATTGACGAGTTCTGGATGGTCAACCTCAAACACGGTTCGCAGAATAAGGCGAAGCCGCATTATCTTACGATTTGCCGTCTCGGGCTTAAGGTAGTTGCAGGAGACCCTCTTGATGAGATCGTCTCGGTATCGAAAAGTGTCTCTCTTTGCTAAGGTCAGGAGGTCGTGCTCTGGCATAAAGCTCTTGAAGTCAGTCACAGCTTCTTCAAATGGTCTAACTTTTTTGTATTGCTCACGCTTGGAAAGATACATCCATTTGTCTTTGGAGTATTCTTTGAATGCCGCGAGAGCCTCGTCAAACGTCAGCTTTTGCTTGGCGATTCCCGCGGCGGCTGCGACTTCGTACTGCGTAGGGAACGCAAGCTTAGAGATCGCCTCTAGGCCAAGGCGTGTGCTTTCGAAAATCAATCTAGGATCATCGATCTTTTTCGCTGTGATGTCGATCGACGTGTAGGGGAAATTAAGGCGAGTAGCTGCGTTAGCAAGCTTTTGAAATTCGGTGAGCATAGCGCCATCACCGTCGCCCACTTCCATCAATCTTGCAAAAGCTTGATTGTGCTCTGAACGCTTCTGGAGAGCAACGTCCAACGATCTAGTGTCAAGCGAGATGACATAAGCGTTGGATGAGAATTTCTTTTTAAAGGCGCCGGGAAATACACGGCGGTAGTAATATATCCCATTCCTAAGCTGCAGGTATCGTACATTCATCCTTTTCATCTCTGTTAATCGGAAGTTAATCATGTATCATCTTCGTCACCTTCCGTCAAGTATGGTCATAAAAAATGCAGTAATATCAATTGTTTGATCTTATCTGCATTAAGTGAATTATATTATGCCGTCCGACGGTAGCGGGTGATAAGTGTGATAACAGTGTCGATTGCTTTTTTGGAGGGCCAACCTTCACGCTCTGTTGGATCAAATAGCTCCGATAGCAGTTGCGCTCACAGGGACGACAATTGACGTGGCAGAGTGCGCGTCTGCGGGGCCCTTTGACGTTGTCTGGGTGAGCCGGGCACGTTTTCTGAGCGCGCGGCTCGTTGCTTAGGTTGAGTTGGTGAAGGCCAAATAAGCCGTAAGCGACATGAGCGGATTTGCAGATTTTGTCACACCAAATGTCACAGTCTGACCTTTGGATTCTGTAATCCACTGATAAGAAACGCTTTTTTTAGAAAAAATGGCGCGCCGGACAGGATGAAACTGGGCACCGCTATGTCATTGCGGGGCCTTATTAATTTTCAAGGCGCTTATATCCACCAACGACAATCCGGAAGGTCTCGCCACAAGGTTGCCTGGGTGAAAACAGGGTCATCCTCTGGGACTGATCCACCCTCTGGGACCAAATAACCAAGGAGCCAGCCGAAGGTGGGGTCTTGAGGGAGACTCCCCGGTGAGAAGGCATTGGGAAGGTAGGCGATTTGTGCCGTCGGGCCGATCACGCCGACGACGGAATAGCACGCGACGACGAAGGCGGAGCAAAAGAAACTCTGTCTGGCGAACTCCTCCTCAGAGGTTACCTTCCCGTAGTTGTTCCTCACGAATTCAAGCTGGTCGTCAAAATACTGCTTGTTCGTCTTCTCGAAGCCGGTCACCGCGATCAGGTCATAGAACCTGCCGTGTTTGAGCACGGCATCGACAAACTCGTTCAGCTTGAGCGGCCGACCGCCACCGAAGCCGAGCTGACTTCTCAAGACCGCAACACACCGACAGCCCTCTATCGAGGCTTCGACAGACTGTTTGCCCACTCCGTGCGGGAAATTGGACTCCGCAACCATCCCGTCTCCCAAACAGATGGCGGCGTGCGTATATGGGCTGCCCGTCGCTTCCGATATTTTCCGCTGATGGATTTTTCTGCCGTGAGACCTGTAGAGCAAGACATCGCCGGGCAGAAGGTCCGATGGTTGCACGAGTAAATCGCTGTTCGGCGGGATAATCGCTTCCGAAGGCTCTTTAGTTTCTTTGGCCTTACTATCGTTGCTGCTCATGTCCCGCCCTCCATAGGTGCGCATCGTTACTATTCCCAACCCGGCTGCCCGCGTCGCGGTCCAGTCGGATTTTGCCGTGCCTGCGTCAACCGTTCCTGCATACGCGCACGGCGGTCGTCGGCAGCACTACGCAGTTCATGCCTCGGCTTCTCAGCCGTAATATCGTAAGCAGTCTCATGCGCCTCGCGCTCGCGCTGTTCGGTTTTCGCCTGACGCTGAATATCATCGACGCGGGTCTGCTTAACCAAGTCGCGGATGAGGCCGCGACGTTCGCGGGCCTCAATCTTGTCGAGGGCGGCGGCGCGCCGGTCAATGGCCAGGCCCTCACGCTCGTGGCGGCGGTCCAGCGCCTCGTCCTCCTGACGGTGGCGCTCGTCGGCATTGATGGCCGGATTGCGGCGCAGATGCGCAATCACCGAGCGAAGTGCCGGCAGGCGCTCGAACAGGGTGAAGACCTTACCGGCGATAACGTTGAACAGCTGTCCCTGTTCGGCCTTGTGAGCGGCAGACAGCGACAACCGTTCGGCCCGGTGTATCACTTCGAGTGCCTGACGCCTGTCGTCGATGGCACGACGTCGCCGGGCCTCCTGTTTCGCTTTCAGGTCGGCGGCGGACTTTGCGCCGCGCGTTCGGGCCTTTTCCCGCAGCCGTTCATCGACCGCTTGCTGGCGCGCCTTCTGCTGCGCCTGTGCCGCTTCGACGGTCGGCAGGTTGTCTGCCGGCAGCTCGGCAAGCCGGGCTTTCACGTCCTTCGCCTTCGCGCCATCGATCTGGCGCGCAAGGGCATGGACATGGCCGACCCGGTCGACCACGACATACGCACGCCGCTCGCCCCGGGCCAGGAGATAGCCAGACCGTTCCAGTCCGGCGCGGAAGGATTCCGCACTGTCGGACGACCGGAACAGGGCGGTGATGTTGGCGCGGCGCTGCTCGGGCGTAATGCCGGAGGCCTCGGCCATCGCCTTTTCGGCGAAGGTCACGTCACGGCTCGATTCGAACCGCGCGTCGCCCCGGTCTTCGGCAAGGCCGGCAGGCAAGGTCAAGCCATAGGCATGCGCCAGCTCCCGCGCACAGGTGCGGAGCTTCATGCGGTCGTGGCTAAGAGCGATGGCCTTCATCGTATCGAGGTCGATGCGCGACCAGACAACATGACAATGCTCGCGCCCGTTCTTCACATGGAAGACTACGGCGCGAGGCTGGCCGGCAAGGCCCAGCTTGTCCTCGATATGGTCGATGGCCGCCAGGTACTGTTCGCGGGAGATGGGCGCGGCGGGGTTGATGGCAAGGCTATAGAGCGGCTCCTTGCAGCGCGTCCCGGATGCCACAGCCTCGATCTCAGCGAATGCGCCGTGCAGGTCGTCAGCGACGGTTCCGCGCACCTGCGCGATCTCGATCCGCTCATTGTCGTATTCGTTCGACAGATGGGTGGCGAGGTCCGCAGCTCCTGCGCGTTGGTTGCCTTTCAGGATCATGGCTGCCGTCCCATGGCCTGAAAGCAAACGGAGCGCATCTCGGCGAGGTCACGGAGCGCGGCGGCAATGTGGGGATTGTTCACATCCACCATCCCAGCCGTCGAAGCCGCCCGCAGCGCTTCCGCGATGCGGCCCAGTTCGCCGAGAAGACGGGCGGCCACCTCGTGGCTGACGGTCGGACGCCGCACAGCACCTGGCAGCGGCATGTTCAACGTCGCGGAGCGGATGAAGGAAGCCACGGGCACGCCGGCCCGGTCGGCCATCTGGCGGATGGCCTCGGCTTCCTGATCGTTGAACCGTGCCGACAGCGTCTGCTGGCGCTGGCGGGTGTCACTGCCGCTTGCCATGGCGGCCTCCTTTCGCGCATCCAGGGACGCGTTCTCCCTGGCCGGGTCCAGCGCCGGAGCGCTGGTGCATGGGGTTGTCCAGAAGGGGAGAGGTCACGTCACCCCAGCTGGTCGATGGGTGTCCAGAGGGAGCGCGACAGGCTCCTTTTGGTCCAGTGCAGCGGGATACGCTGCGTTGCCCGGCAAGGTTCGATGCCGCCCGCCGGGCAATACCGGGGGATGCAACGGGGGCTGGTTAAAGCCCCCTTGCCAAGATGGCGCGGCGAGTCCGCGCACATCTTGCAACGCACAGAAGGTGTAGATTTCAGCTTAGGGGATCAAGATTAGGAACAGCTTAAGATGCCATACGCCTGTATGCGCTGGTCGAATTTCCGAGCATTTTAGACGACTTAGCTGCGCTGGTCAAAAGCTGGTCAAACCGGAGATAGGTTGCGATAGCATGCCTTTGCTTCCGCTTCGACAACAAAGTCGGAAAGGGCGTCATCGACTTGGGCCTCGGCTGCCAACAGCGTCGGCCACCGCCCTCTGGCATCGGCCTTGATTTCGGCATGCCAGTCCTCAATGAGGATTTGCGTCAAGCTCAGATTGTTGGTGCTGACGGCGATGTGGAGTGCGGTCAGGCCTGTGCGGGGATCGGTTGCATTCACATCGACGCCATCCTTGAGGGCGGCAACGGCATTGAGATTGTCGGCGCTATAGACGGCCCTCAAAAAGGCTTGCTGTGCATGTTCTGTGTTCACGTTTCCTCCGGGTTTCAATGGCATTATTGATACCGTATTCTGGAAACTCGCGCCAACTTATCCTGCAAGCTGTTGGAGTAGATGACCAATTCGGCGGTGATCATCTAGCGAGACTATATTGCTTCTGCCTCTGCCTGAACGATATAGTCGGCCAGAATATCATTAACCCGGCATTCCGCTGCTACGACGCTCGGCCATCGGCCCTTGCCGTCCGGACCAAAAGCTGCGCTCCAGTCCTCAACGAGGATGCGCGTGAGAGAAAGGTTGTTCGTGCCCACCGCGATATGCAGCGCTGTGAGGCCGGTGACGGAATCGGCAGCATTCACATTCGCCCCATCCTCCAGCGCGGCAATCACGCCTGCGCTATCGGCGGCATAGGCGGCCTTCAATAGAGCGCTGTCCGGGTCATGGCTCCCGGTGCGGTCGCGGCCGTGCTGCGGGTTTTGCGCGGCCATCAGCCATCCTCCCCGGTTCGGTCGAAAACGACCTGCGTGCTGCCGGCCAACGCCGAACCAGGCGGTCTCTGGTCGAGTCCTGTTCGCGATTCATGGCCGTGACCGCCAAGCCGGCTATCAGCGATCCAGTCGAGCCAGTAGACACGCGGCGTGCCCGTCAGGACGCTCCGCATCACCACGAAAATGGACCCGTTCGGGTAGATGGCAACGCCTTCGTAGACACGGCGGGGCGTGGTCTCCGCGCCTGTCATGGTTGGTGGCCTCCGGTCCCAGTTGCTGATGACTTCCCGGACAACGGCGAAGGGGTGGGAAGGCATCGAGTCGATGTTGACGACCGAATAAGGAACCCAGTCCTCGGCATCCCCTCGGTAGACGCGCATGCCGCCGCCGGGCTCTGCCGCGCGACGCGCGCGACCGGAATATGCGCCTGCGATTTCAGGGGGGACCGGCCGGCAGTCGTGCCCGTCCCGCCAGACCCCGAGGAAGGCGACCATCTGCTCGCCGAAGACGGCAAGGGGATCGCCATCCGGCAGCGTGCCGACAAACTGGGAACAGAACCGAATAAGCGCGTCGTTGGAGCGGTGGGTGTCGCCCAGGAAGCGCTGCAAGGTTTTCAGGGGCACACGGTCGAGCGTCAGGTCATTCGCCCCGGCAATCTCTTTCTGGAGCGTAGGAACGCCGATGGCGCGCTGCTGCATATAACGCAGCAACGCGCGGCGGATGCGGTCTCGGTCCGCAAGGTCGAACCTGTTTCTAGTCTCCACTCCCGCTGCCGCCCCCTTACCGCAACCTGACCAGCCTATGCCCAATCCTAGCATACGGCTCTGCGTCTATTTCCAGAACACATAGTCTTACACAAAGGCGCGGAAAGAAGAACGGTCATGGCAAATCAGCAGCGGCAGGGTTCATCGATCAGTATGTTTGCGCTGGCCGCCGCGTGCGCCTGGGGAGCGTGGAGCGTCCCGAATGATGCGGGCCAGTGGTTTCTTGGGGCGTCCAGCGCCCTTGCTCTAATTGCCGGGGCCGACCGGCGGCGCGCCGAGCAGGACCGGGAGCGCAAGCGCCGCGCAGCGGAGACGCCAAGCGGCGTCTATGGCACGGCGTCGTTCATGACGCCGGAAGAGGCGAAACGCGCCGGGCTCGCCAACCCGGCGGGCCTGTTCCTCGGTGCGCTCGATGGGATGATGCTGTTTCACGCGGGCAAGGCTCACGGCCTCGTTGTGGCCCCGGCCCGGTCGGGCAAAGGCATCAACGCCGTCATCCCGAACCTGCTGCATTCGCAGGGAAGCGTTTACGTCGTCGATCCCAAGGGCGAACTTGCCGGCGTAACGGCGCGGCATAGGCGAGAGACTTTCGGCCAGAAAGTCATCATCCTGAACCCGTGGGGCCTTCACGGCCTGCCGCAGCACCGGTTCAATCCGCTCGCCTATCTCATCGACCTCTATCATGACGAAGCGGCCCGGCGCGGCCTGACGGAAGAGGTGGCGGGGCTCGCGCTTCAGCTCATCCCGGAGCCGGAGGATGCCCGCAACAAATTTTTCCGGGAAGGCAGCCGCAAGCTGCTGCGCGCCTTCATGCTGCATTTTGCCAGTCGCGGGCAACCGGACCGCTGCACGCTGCCAGAGCTGTGGCGCGTACTTCAGAACGCCACCCGGCTCGATGCGACGCTGGTCGAAATGGCCGGGTCTGATGCGCTCGGCGGTATCGTTGCCGATCTGGCTGACGACATCGCCCGCACCATCGAGAAGAACCCGGAAAGCTTCCAAAGCTTCATTGAGGGCGCAACGCAGGCCGTGTCGATTTTCGACCCGGCGGGCTGGCTCGCGGACAGTGTTACGGCCTCGGACTTTTCGTTCGGCGAGATGAAGGCCGGGAAGGTCAGCGTCTATCTCGTGATTCCGCCGGACCGCGTGGCGACGCATGGCGCGTGGCTTGGGCTACTGACGCGGCAGGCGATTGCGGCTGTTGCGCGCCAGCCCGGCAACACCCCGGTTCTTTTCATGCTCGATGAATTTCCGAACATGGGCAAGCTGGCGGGTCTGTCGGAAAGCCTGACGCTGCTGCCGGGGCTGGGCGTGCGCGTCTGGATTATCGTCCAGTCGCTGGACCAGCTGCGAGAGGTCTATGGGCGCGAGGCAACCAACACCATCCTGTCCCAAGCCGAGGTGCAGCAGTTCTTCGCGGTGCAGGATCACGGGCTTGCCAAGATGCTCTCGGACGCTCTCGGCCAGCGGACCGTAAAGACGCTTTCCATCAATCTCGGCCGCAAGGAAGACGACGACCCTGGTGAAAGCCGCAGCGAAGCGGCGCGGCCCCTCATGAGCGCCGATGAAATCCGCATGATGGGGAAGAACGAGCAAATCCTGCTCATCCAGTCGCTGCCGCCCATCCGGGCGCAGCGCGTGCCATTCTGGTCTGTGGCTCCGTGGTGCGATTGGGCGACGCCGAACCCTGTCGAGGGCGCTCATCCGCGCCCGGAACCATCTTTCACCTTGAACTATAGGGAGAAGCGCCATGACTGACCGCAAGGACTATGAGGTGACCGTCGCATCGACCGGCCGGCGGGATTCCGTGCCGGACTGGGAGAAGCGCCTTTACGGCATTGCAGACAGATTGGATGCGCGTCTGGGTATTCGCTTCTGGATGGTGGCGGGATTGGTCGTCGCCAGCTTTGTCGTCGGCACGCCCCATATCCTCGTCCACTATGAGTGCTACGGGCGCTGCGGGCAGAATGCGACGGAGTTTAAGTGCCAGTATTTGGGGATTCGTGGCTGGCGAGCGGCCCCCGCCGAAGCAGGCAAGTGCCCTCGGATAAGGCTGATGATATGACCTTGTACTGCTGGCGTGGACTCACAAACCGTGCTCGTCGGCGGCGGACTGGTAGGCTTCGAGGAGGTCGACTTCTGTGAAGGGGGTCTTTTTCGGGGACCATCATAACCCGTCCGGTCAAGGAAATGCCTGACGGAATATCAGTAAGAACCCGCCCTTCGGCGAAGCAGAGGCCGCACCGACACGATGGGCCTTATGGCGTCTTTGGCCTTTATGCTCGAAGCCCTCAAGTATGATGAGGTCATAACGCTCTGATTTGGCTGATTTAGGCAAATCTGGCGCCTCTTTTATTGTTACTTCTATATTTTTTAATCGCAGTTAGTATAACATTGAATAGCAATGTCATTACTTAAGTATTTATTTTCAATATTATTTGCCGCCATTCTCGCGATTCCCGGAATCGCGCAGGCGGCCTGCGCCAATCCGGTAGGAGATGCGGGTGTCATCGTCTTCGATGATCAGCAATCGCTCATGCAGTACTGCAATGGCGCTGATTGGGTCGGGTTTCCAAGGGCCGGCGGTCCGCCGGCGTGTACAGATATCGGAAGCTGGACCGCGCGGGCGGCGACGGCGAACCCCTGGATGTCCATCACCTACGGTAACGGACTCTTCGTCGCCGTGGCTGAGAGTGGAACGAGCCGGGTAATGACCTCGCCGGACGGTATCACCTGGACAGCGCGCACTGCGGCGGAAGCTAACCTATGGAGGTCCGTGACCTACGGCAATGGGCTGTTCGTGGCGGTGGCGCGGGACGGTACGAATCAGGTGATGACCTCGCCGGATGGCATCACCTGGACGGCGCGCGCGGCAGCGGCCGTCAGCGCTTGGCAGTCTGTCACCTATGGCAACGGGTTGTTCGTTGCAGTGGCAAATATTGGTGCGAACAGAGTGATGACCTCGCCTGACGGCATCACCTGGACGGCGCGGACAGCGGCGCAGGCGAATGCGTGGTACGGCGTAGCCCATGGCAACGGAATGTTTGTTGCGGTGGCAGGTAGCGGCACGAACCGGGTGATGACGTCACCAGACGGCGTTACCTGGACAGCGCGCGGAATAGCCAACGGGGTGACAGGGAACATCTGGAACTCTGCGATCTTCGGGAACGGGTTGTTCGTGGCGGTGGCGGAGGACGGAGCCAACAGAGTGATGACCTCGCCTGACGGCATCACGTGGACGGGCCGTCCGGCGGCGGGAACAGGCAACTGGGAAAGCGTCACGTTCGGCAATGGCTTATTTGTTGCGGTCGCGTTCAATGGAACGGATCGGGTAATGACCTCGCCGGACGGCATCACATGGATGGCGCGCACGGCGGCGCAGGCGAACAGCTGGTATTCCGTTGCCTACGGTAACGGGCTGTTCGTGGCGGTTTCACAGGATGGCACGAACCGGGTGATGACGTCGGAGTGCCTTGCGTCAGATTGTACGGGGCCGAGCAAGCCCGCAGGCCACATCATCTACAACGGCGATGACCGAGTACTGCAATGGTGCGGCGGCGGGCAGTGGAACCCCGCAGGGCCGATTGATCCGGCGGGGCCGAATGACGGCTGCGTCTCGCCGCTACAGCCGGGCGGCTTTCTGCATTTTAGCAGCAGCACTTGCCAGCTTGAATATTGCGATGGGGACACGTGGCGGAGCATTGGGACGCGAGATTCCTGCGCGTGCGATCCGGATGCGGGGACATGGACGGCACAAACAATGCCGGAATGGCAGCTCTGGCGCGGCGTCGTTTACGGTAACGGAATGTTCGTGGCTGTGTCTAACACCAATCCTGCAAGCTCGCCGGACGGTATCATCTGGACGGTGCACAACACAGTAGATCTTCGAGCCAATTCGTCTGGTGCCGTAGCCTTCGGCAACGGCGTTTTTGTCGCGCCGTCGGGCGGGGGCTGGGACCAGCGAGTGACAACCTCGCCAGACGGAGTCAACTGGACGGCGCACGACAATGCGCTGCCACCGTCATGGCCGTCATCGGGGCCGGTATCGGCCATCACCTATGGCGGCGGCCAGTTCGTTGCGGTGGGCGGCGGCGGCGCGATCGCCACCTCGCCGGACGGCACCAACTGGACGGCACGGACATCGGGCGTGACAACAGATTTCACCGGGATTGCCTACGGCAATGGCCTCTATGTCGCGGTGGGGACGTGGTATGTGAACCCCACCCATCCCGTCGTGGTGTCGTCGGACGGCATCAATTGGACGGCCGTGCCCGCCGCGAACGTGTTCAACGCAAAATGGATTCGGATTGCTTTCGGCGAAGGGCGGTTCGTCGCCAGATCATATCAGGGCGGGCCGGCGTTCATGTATTCCACCGATGGCGTCAACTGGACGGCCAGCGATGTCGGGGGTGTGACTTGGGGGGACGGCCACCCCGTTATCTATGCAGACGGACGGTTTGTGGCATCCGGTGAAAATGGAGGCCAAATGATTTACGCGTCTGATGACGGCATTACGTGGACGGTCCTGGCCTCGTCCGTGCCACACGGAGGCTGGGCCATCGCTTACGGGAATGGAACGTTCGTGACCGTCGAAGATGGGACCGGCGCGATGCGGGCGACCTGCGTGGATTAGATTAACGGCGATGACCTTGCCGGACGGCATCACATCAACGGCGGTTGAGGCGAGCGCTTGGCATTTCGTCACCTATGGCAACGAACCGGGTGATGACAGCGAGTTGTCTCGGTGGCAGTTGAGTTGAAGCAAGTTGCTTCAGAAGAGGAAACTTCCGGTTCTTGGCTTTCTTATGCCGTAGATGATCCGCTCCATGATGATGGAGACGATGCCGAAGTAGGCAGCGAATATGTAAAGTATAAGTCGAAAACATCTGATTAACGTCTTCTACTTTTCTAAGATTGAAAATTATTTACCATATTTTATACTATCCCAAATATAATTTCCATGTGAGGTGAGACATGGGAATTTTAGGAAATTTATTTAAGGCTTCAATGGACGCTGGCTCGGCGGGCCGCGATATGCTGGTCGAAGTTTCGCAGGATGTTGAGGCCACTGCCGAGGCTGAGATGAGTGCCATTGGCGATTCCGCCAGCAGTCTGGCGGAAAAAGCGGCAGGTCTCGCTGGGACAATATATCAGAGCCATATGGACGCGGCGCAGGATGTGGTGGATGCCGTCGTCGACAGCGCCACGGTGACCGCAGCGGAAATACTTAAACGCCTGCCGCTGGAAAGCGCAGCTGATATGCCGCCGGAAGTTCAGAGTCTGATCGAGGTTCGGGGTGTGGATGATAAGTTGCTCTCATGTTTTGCCGAGTTGCGCGAACAGGGCGGCCTTGATGAGGTTATGCGCTACCTCGACAACCAGCCGCGAATGGAAGAAGAGCGCGCGAGGCTCCAAGTACAGCCTGATCTTGATCCGGGCGACGGACCGGCAGTGAAGCTTTCACTGCCGAAGCTCGGTTAATGGCAGCGAAGTTATGGCGCGAGGAAAGCGGAGTACGCGGGCGGGTGCAAAAAAGGCGACCGACGCCGAAACCGGGGCGATGGCCGTGCGCAAATACATGATAGGGCTGTTCGACCGGGAGGACGGGCGGGCGGCAAACTGGCCGATGATTGCGGAAACACTGTTCCGGGCGGCGTTCGATGCGCTTGACGAGATTCCCGTGCAGGACCGGCCGGAGAAGCTGCTGCAATCGGTGCATGAAGCCGCATACGACCGCGTCGTGAAGAACGGGGCAGAGGGCGCGGCTGCCGTGCCGGCGGACAGTGCAACTGCTCCTGAAGCGCGCGGCCGGTCCCTCCGGCGGGATTTCAAACCCTGAGCGCTGCCGGAGCCGAAGGTGCTCAATCATCGGAAAGCCAGCCCTCAAAAGAGGGCAAGCTGTTTATTGGATGGGTCCTTGATGCCGTAGACAATCCGCGCCATGGCGATGGTGGTCTTACCCTCGAAGGTCGGTTTCATGGCGACGTGGTTGTGGACGCCCCACGAAATCCAAATCTTCAGGCCGGCACCCTGAAACGTCAGGTCCAGCGTGCCGGGACCGCCTGAGCCGCCGAAGATGCCAAGCTCATTGGCGAGCGCCTCGGTAAGCTCGGCATCGGTCATGCCGCGCGCGGCGCGTTCGGCCCATCGCTCTTTCGAGCGCGAGAAACCGCCGGTGGCGCGCATGAAGCCTTCGCGCCTGTCGGCGTCTGTGAGGTGACGGATCATTGGTCATCCTCACTTTCGGCATCGAAGTGTATTTCAGCGAGGCGGTCGCAGGTGGCGAAATCGATGTTGGCTGCCACGCAGAAGTGCTTCAGGTCGGCGAGCAAGTCGATGACGGCCTCGTCGCCATAATAGGGAGCCTGACCGCGTGTCCAGGCGGCGCGCGCGAGTGCGGCGCGGGCGGCTTCGATGCGAGAATGTTTGCACATGGCTGTGTCCTCCGAGAGTAGGAGAGGCGCTTACGCGCCCGCTCCGTTGTTGTTTTCGCTCGGGTGGCGGAGGACGATGCGTCCGCCGTTGACCGGGACCAGGTCGAGCTGAAGGGTCAGACCCTCGCCGTCCTGATGCGTCCAGGCCGCGCCGATGCGGGTCCAGAAGGCTTTTTCCTCGTTCCCCGCTACGTGCCAGGCGATGAAAGCCGGGCTGCGGGTCTCACGGGCGGGACGGCGGTTCTGTTTCTCGTTGCGTGCCATGATGTAAGCTCCTTTCGCTTGGGGTTTCTCGACACGCTGACCGAAAGAGCGGGCTTCGAGCCGCAGATGCACCGCAGGGAAACAGGCAACACGGGAGCGCAGCGAATGGATTGGGCAGCCTGTTGCATCGGCGGCGTGCCCGGTCAGGTTCAGGCGTAATCAGTCGGGAAAGGCCCAAAGCGGATGGAACGCGCAATCATCATCTGAAGGCTCGGCAACGGCAGGACCGCTGGCGCGATCCGTGAAATTGTGACCCGCGCACCGGCAGTGCGATGGCCACGCTATCGTCGGGGAATGAAAAGCCTTCGGGCAGCGATCTGAATCGGTGCGGCGTAGACGTATCAGTGCGAATGCGGAGTGCCGACGCTCCCAGCATGGCATTGTGACCGGTCAACTAGAGGGAGCGAATTGAAATCCGCCCCTGCCGCCGGTGCGATAATATAACTTACGGAAAATCGAACGCCGTTCTGTAAATAACGGAAACATATTGAGATAATAAGCGTATGTATGGCTCGATTTAAATAACGATTTCGTCTTCATTTGCACTAATATCGTCGCGTTGAAGTGCACGATACAGCAGCCTTGCTGCAAACGCGCACGCTCGTTTAAAATCTTCGAAAGGACCATCTGTCCGTCGCCAGAGCATGCAAACACCAAATACCACACAGCTCGTCATTGGTGTCGGCCTCGGCCTTGCCATCCTCGTCGCGCTCTACAAATACACGCTGGCACATCCTGAGCACATTATCCTGGCGGCCATCGGAATCGTGGCTATCGCCGGTGCATGGTGGGAGCGCGGTGTTGGCCCGTGGTCACGAGCTGGTCGCCGGCTTCCGCCGTACCGGCCGCAGCCCTCGTACTCAGCCGCGTCAGCCGCACCCGTTACCACTGCTCCGCAGCGTCAAGACAATGAACCAGCACCACTGTCGCCAGAGGAAAGAAGGTTCGCCGAGCAGCTGAGTCACATAAAGCGTGCACCCCGACTTGCGCCGCGACGTATCCTGAATCCGGGTGAAGCTAAGGTATTCTACGGTGCGCTCTCTGCTCTTGCATCGTTAGGACGCGACTGCGAACGTTGGCATGTCCACGCTCAGCCCTCGCTTGGAGAGCTAATTGAGGTAAAATGCCCTAAGTGCACTCCGCTTCCGTATCACCAGCTTAGGCGCTGCGGCCCATGCTTCGAGGCATTCAAAGCCATTAATGGCAAACGCCCGGATCTGGTGATATGCGATAATTTCGGAATGCCCGTTCTCGTCATTGAGCATCAGGGCGACGGCCATATCGACCTTTTATCCGAACAGCGCGAACGCATATCCCGCCTGCGCAACGAAATTAAGGATACAGCGTATTTCATGGCCGACTTGCGCTGCCTTGAGACCCCCGACGGTACTAGCGCCGACGAGGCATGCGCTCTCATCACACAACAGTTGCGCCTTATTCTGCTGGAGCGTCAGTCGTTGCAATAATAGCGTGACCAGCTTGTGGCCACGACCGGCCTGGGTGCGCGGCTCATAACGGATGCAGCTCAAGCGAAGGGAGTTGCACCAATGACAAGCCAACCGACCAACCATTCCGCCGGCATCGAGCTGAGCGATGATTTCGTGAACCGTGCTGTCGCGATGCGCGGCGGCAAAAACCTCGACGGCGCGTTCCTCTTGGACCTGCTGGAAGCTGGACTTGCCATAATGGAGCTATCGGCGGGCAACCACCACGACCGCTGCACCAACCCGGATTGCAGCGGCTGCCGCATCGACGTGCCGAAACCATCGCCGACGGTCATGGCGGAGTTTGCCGAACTGCGCGCCCAACTAGACCGTGCGGCTTACGATGCGGCTGCGGGGCGCAAGCCGGAGCGGACCATCACGATGGCGGTGTCCGAGGCAAGCCTCATCTTCATGGCCTGGCTGGACCGCCTGATTGAGAGCCGCATTCAAGGGAGCCTGCGCATTGTTGGGCCGGAGATTGACGCCGACCAGCAGGCCGATATCGACCGCGCCGGGCGCTTTCTGTCGAACCTCTTGGTCGGCAGCCTGGAGGACCAGCTGGCAGAGTTTGTCGAGGGACGGCATCCGCTGCTCTTTCCCCCGCGCAAGCCGAAGGCGAGCCGATAGACACCACACTGCAAAGAAACGGGCCGGCTCATCGCCGGCCCGTTTCGCGTTTGTGGCTACCACCACGATGAGTAGTAGACTGTCAGCCCCTCCGCGATAGTCTCGCGGGCTTTGGCGACGAAGCGCAGGTCGTCCTCGACCTCGGAGCCATCGCTCTCGCCGAAGAAGAAGCCGGACGTGCGCGGCAAGTTGCCCGCGCGGATGTCGGCTTCGAGCCGGTCAAGGTCTTCGGTCGTGAGCACGAGATTGACGCAGTTGAACCATAAGTCCTGACCGCCCTTCTCGTGGTAGAGGCGTGCCATCCAGCCGTGCAGGTTGGGATGCTTGCGCCAGTAGTGCAGCTCGCCGTAGGTCTCGACCTCGAAGTCCACGGGCTTTTCCGGGGCGTCGTGCAGGTAGTGAGCGTACATATCCAGTCCCATTTTCTTTCCTTTCGTTCGTTGTTGATCGTCCCGAAGGACGCGGACGAAAGGCCGGGCGGCATGGGCTGCCGCCGTCATGGTCAACACGGCTCGCCCCTTCCGGCGGGGTGGTGCGGGCAGACCATTGACGGCAAAGCGCCGTCCGGCAGGACAGCGGAATTTCTGAGGGCGGAACGAACGTAGAGATGGGATTGGCTAAGTGAGCCAACCCCGTGCGCACACGCTTAAGGCGTCGAGGCTACGAAAGACCCGGAGAACGGCGCGCCCGGCTTCTACTCACGCGCCACTACCGTGTCGTAGAGGCCATAATGGGTCAGCCCCTCATGGCTTTCGATGCCTGTATAGCGCAGCGAAGCGTCCTCATATCGGCGGAACGCAAAGACGGCCTCGTTCATGCGCTCGGTGTTGAACACTTTGAGACGAACCAGCAAATGGAAGTCCGCCACCGTTAAGCCGGTCACGGTATGAAACAGGTCCGGCTCCAGCTTGGTGATAACGTCCTGAAGCGTGTTTTCGCGGAAATCCGTCAGGTACATAAAGGCCGGGATGCGCGTCGCAAACTTGATGAGCTTTTCCTGCACGAGTTTGCGCTTGGACTTGTATTCCTTCTCTTCGTCCGTCAGCTCCTTCTTCTCTTTCGCTGACAGTTCGCCTCCCTGCACTTTGGCCTTCTCCTTCAGGTCTTTGACCGCCTCACTCTTATTGATGATGGTTTCGATGATGTTGTCGCCCAATGAGCGCCAGCCTTCGATGCGCTCTACGGCGGCCATCGCTTCGGGATTGTCCAGGACGCGGCGCAGCGTGTCGTTGTCCACATTCACCAACAATGCCGATTCCCATTTGCGGGCAAGCAGCGTGGCCGATGTTCCCGCCATGGCAATATCGAGGATGCCGCCAGCGTCGATTTGCGTCATGTTCGCGCCGTCATAGGCGAGCACGGGCAGGAACGAGACAAGCTCGCGCACCGCATTTTCCGGGTTCGCCTCGCCCGGCGAAAGACCGATGCCGTATTCAGACAATTGCCGCAGCGCGCGTGTGGGCGCGAAATCGAATACAAAGCAGACCGGCTTGAGGATTTCTTCCTCATTGGGATTGTCGCCGTTGGGGTTTTTGATCGACCAAGGCGACTGCACGCGGAACGCCGCCTGAAAATAGGTTTCAGGGGATTTCAGGTTGCGCAGCATCAGAATGGACGACCACTGCGCCACCGTTACGCCGGTTGTCAGCTTGCCACACGACAGCGTGATGGTCTTGGTGTCGAATCCGCTGCCAACCGCCTGCCGGACGGGTGGCAGAGCATCAAGCCCGATCCCTGCCGATGCTCCTGCCGACACAATGACATTATAGTCATGCCAGAACACATTGTGCTTCTCGGCCAGCAGGTTGGCCATCGCGTGGCAGGCGGAGACGTTGGGCAGGAACCAAAACGAATGTTGCAGGTAGGGCAGAAGCCGAACGTCCGAATACGGAAAAGGCGGCCGCGTGCCGGTTTTCAGGCTTTCGACCGCTTGCGGGGCATAGCCGCCCCTGATGATGTCCAGCCATTTCTGCACGTCGGTCTTGTGTGAGAACGTCGCTGCCTTCCCCGTGCCGGTGGCGGCGAAAAAGGCGTTCAGGTCGAACTCATCGAACTCCCCGGCGCTGGCGATTGCCAGCAGTTCGTCGGGCATCTGATAGGTAAGAAGCCGCATCTGCGGCAGCGCTCCATAGGGATTTCGCTTGTCCGGATTCCGCGCGGCAAACTCGGCCTTGGCACGCTGTTCATCGGTATAAGTCCAGTTGAATATCTGTTCCTCGATGAACTCGCCCGTTGCCAGCGCCTTGAACGGCGTGCCTGAGAGATAGAGATAGGCCCGCGTGGTGATGGGCAGGAACTCGGTCTCGCTCTCCGACAGCACGCCCAAATCTTCGTTCACGTCTTCGAGGTCGGCGGCGTATTCGATGCTCGTTTCCTTCTTGGCGACTGCCGCGTCCTCGCCCTCGAACAGCTCCTTGGCAGTGTCACGCCATGCGCCGAAATGATATTCATCGAACACGACTAAATCCCAATTCGTCGTGTGGACCCATTCATGGCGGGCCTTGATATTTCCTGCCTGGTCACGCCCCAGCAGATCCTGGAATGACCCGAAAAAGACTACCGGCTTGTCGCGGTCGATCTGGCTGGGGTCGCGCCCAGATTTGCGCGAGAGATATTGCCAGCCGTCAAAATCGACATGGGATTCGAGGTCGGTTTGCCAGGCATCCTCGACGGCAGGCTTAAAGGTCAGCACCAGCACGCGTTTTGCGCCCAGCTTCTTGGCAAGCTGGTATGTGGTGAACGTTTTGCCGAAACGCATCTTCGCATTCCAGAGGAAGCGCGGCACTGCGGCGGCGTCCTGTTGCCAGCGGGAATGATAGTAGGCGTAGGTCTGTTCGACCGCATCCACCTGCTCCTTGCGCGGCGGAAAATCCTCGTGATGCGTGCCGGTGAACTGCTGACCCGTACGCAGCTCAGCCAACACGGTTTTCACGTCAGCGACCGTGCATCGCATCCATTCGAGCTGCGGATTGGCGAAGCCCTTTCGCCGTAATGCGTCGCGAACGGCATGATCCGTGATGATGCCGCCATCATCTCGTTCGGCGCATTCGTCCAGCTCTATCGTGAAGTTGTTGATAGCAGCGGTTTTGAGCTGTTCGGCAACCCGATGCTTCACGTCGCGGGTTGTCTGTCCAACCTTTAATAGGCCGCTATGGGTGTCGGCAGCGATTGCATAAGCGTAGATACGCGGGCGCGCCACGGGTTTCGGGCTGAGGATTTCCTCGATCGATGGCTTATTCAACATCCGCCTCCATAGGGCGGATCATGCTATCAATGAAAGCCACCTCATCTTCGGTAATTCCGTATTTTGCGTAAAGCAAAGCATCGGTCCACTCGCGGTCCATCGGCAAATCTGGCACAAACTGGAAGCGTTCGTTGTATAGGTGCTGAGTATATTTCCGCAAAGAAACTAGAAAGCGAACAAGGCGGGTTCGAAGGTATCCGGCAAAGCGCTTGGCCTCCTGCTCGGAGGCAAACTTATCAATAACCAAATATGTTTCAGTGCAAGCTGTTCCAGGGCCTGCAATGATTGGGTAATTATATATCTGGTGGGGAAAATTCTCACCGGCTCCGTACGCCGCGCCGAGCAAGACCTTCCATTTATCAACCCACGTATCATTTCTCGGGACGCTTTCCCGCTCGATAAATGTGTCACCGCCATTGCCAATCAGGCGCACAGGTTTCTTCAAACCCTTTGCTTGCGCCGCCCCACGAAAATTTGTCCGGATGCTAAAGGGCTGGATCGGTGACACCTTGGCGGCAAGATTGCCAAATCCGTCTTTCGCGTTGGAGTGAAGCACTTTCTCAAGGATTGGCACCGCCTCGTTGCGCCTGACAAGAACATCATAGGCATCCAAGTATCGTGGGACGGCCGGGGCGGTGAAATCTCCGCCATGCACCGTCGTAACTTCGCAGGGGCCATTCCAAGTGTTGTCCCATAGGAAGTAGGAAACCCCGCCCTTGATCTGTGTGCCGGGGAAAGCCTCCGAAGCGTCTGGATAATCCACGAGCTTTCGAACCCGCTTATCCGCAAGCATTTCGGCGCGATATTCATCCAATCCACGCCCGCCTGCGAACCATCTGGAGGGCGTCACCATGATTACGAAGTGAGGATCAAGCCCTTTCGCGGCTTGTACGAATTTTTGATATATCGGCATCGCAAAACCGCCCACCGAATCGCCGCCACTCTGGCCAAGCTGATATGGCGGGTTTCCGATAATTACGTCGAACTGCATATCGCCTCCAAACAACTCGGTGGTGCGAGTCTTGATGTCGTCAGAATGAATTAGCGCATAGGCGTGCGTCTCAAGATTCTCGCCTCTGTCGTAGTCCCTTTGGTTGGCATTGCAGAA
Organism: Rhizobium sp. FG113; assembly: GCF_057809895.1. Classification (NCBI taxonomy): domain Bacteria; kingdom Pseudomonadati; phylum Pseudomonadota; class Alphaproteobacteria; order Hyphomicrobiales; family Rhizobiaceae; genus Rhizobium; species Rhizobium sp. FG113. The sequence continues at coordinate 20,294 of NZ_JBMDKV010000031.1, forward strand.
CCTGCATTTGCCTTCGACCCAAGTGTGTTCCGTGCGCTCAAACCAGATGTTCCCTTCATCGCTCGCAAGACTACGGGCAACGGAATGCTCGCCGTTGGCGTGTTTCGAGCAATAGAGGCTCCGCCGCGCCAGCAAGCTGGTCAGCCTGGTGATGCCGATACCGAACACCTGTCGGGTCAGGATATGGTCCACCCGCGTTTGCAGGTCGGGGATCTTCCCTGCTAGGCCGGCGATGAGCCGCGTGGTGATCTCACGCAGAAACACGCCGGACTTAGTGCAGGGGTCAAGGAATGTAACCTGGCTGTCGGCCCATATATTCGCACCGCCGTTCCGCGCCGCCCACGCCTCCGCGAGCGTATCCAACATCCGGTTTGCAAACTGCGGCGGCGTAATGACTTCGTCATTGGATAGATTGGCGATACACGTCAAGACATCGGGGTTTCGTCCCCGCAGCGTAAATCCCGCCTGTTCGTTCATGCAGCATCCCCCCTCTCGCCGCTGACAAATCCAGCCATCTCACGCGGCGTCATCGGCGGATATACTTTGGTAGGCGTAAAAATCTCATGCCTGCCCAGTTGGGAAAACAACGAGTCCTCAGCGCTGAAGCTCGCCATGCCGGTCAGCACATCGAGCCGGAAATCGCGCCGCTGGAACTTGCCTTTACCGATATATCCCCACTCCACCACGCTGATGGGCGCGCCGTTCATGTCGCGCATGGTCATGGCGTCGCCGTGAACGAGATTTAGGGACAGTACGAATGACGCGGCGCGGTATGTCTCGTCGCCATCGTCAACCAGATTGAGATACTCGGCGAACACCTCCAGCATGTTCGCGCGGCACTCGGCGATGTTGTCCGGCAGCAACTCGATGCCGTAGCAGCACATCAGCGCCAGCAGCGCGTAGTGCCGCTTCTCGAAGTCGGACTTGCCGAATTTGGCTTCGACAGCGGCCAGCTTGCGTTGCAGGACCGGGACCAGAAAGTTCCCGCTGCCGCAGGCCGGCTCCAAGAAACGCGAGTCAATGCGCTCGGCCTCGCCCTTGACGAGATCAAGCATCTTTTCAACCAGCCAGGGAGGAGTGAACACCTCCCCGTGATCTGCCACGCGCTTTTTGGACTTTATTAGACTCATGGGTACGCGGTCGGCGATTTGCCGATTTCCTTGGAGTTGAGGGCGAAGAATTCGCCGGAATGGGAAGACGGCCGTGTCACAGCTCTCTCGCCTCTTCTTTTGATTTTCCTACAGAAGGGGCCGCTGCGGCCCTTGAGCTTTGCCCGTGAAGGGCGCGACATTGATCTCACTTTCGCGCTTGCGGGCCTGCGCGATATCGAAGCTGTTTTGCATGCGCATCAGCGTATCCATCGATACGCCGAACGCCTTTTCGATGCGCAGCGCCATTTCCGGCGAAAGATGCGCGCGCTCGTTCAACAGCGCCGACAGCGCGGGGCGCGTAACGCCGAGTGCATGCGCGGCGTCCGTCACCGACAGGCCAAGCGCCTCGATAATCTCGCTTTTGACGAACCCGCCGGGATGGGCCGGGTTTTTCATCCTCAGTCCTTGCGCAGTCGCCATGGCCACCTCCTAGTGGTAATCCTCGTAGTCCAAGTCGATGATTTCGATCTCGGCCTGGTCAATTCGGAACGTAATCCGCCAGTTCTTCGTAACGAACAGGCTCCAAGTGCCCTTGCGGTCGCCGGTCAATTGATGTGCCTTCCAGCTCGGCACGGTGCGCAACTCATCCTCGCGCTCCATGTCTTGCAGGAAGGACATGACCCGCCGCAGCTTCGGCACGACTGCCGCCTGCAACCCGCTGAAGTCATCATCCTCGATGAGTCTGCGGAGACCCTTATGGAGTACGTTCCGAATCTTCATCTTCCATCATATCGGCAAGATTGTCGCCTGTCAAGTTACGCTTTACGCTACTCCTGCCTGCCGCACCTGTGGAACGGCTGATTTGCTGATGCCGAATGCGCGTGCGGTCATGGCAGGAACTTTGCGATGCGGTTGAAAGCGGCCTCAAAGCGCGCCAGCGTCTTCTCGACATGCTCGCCCTTCCCCTGAAGCAGCTCTGGATGCTGCAAAAGGTACATGGACGGGTCGAAATGGCTGAACTCGGGGATTTCGGCCGGCAGGACTCGGAAATAGGCTTCAGCCTTTTTGACCAGGCGTGTTGTCGTGGTGTCGGCAGCTTCCAGCCTCTCGGGCGTCAGCGCATGGGCTTTCGGCAGCTGATAGGTCTGATTGACCAGCTCGACGAACAGGGCCGGCTCGAAGAAATCCTCGATGTCGGCCTCATCCTTGCCCGCGATCTCTGTCGCGAGAATGATGCGCTCGTGGTCGAGCAGCGCCGCCTTGTGCAGCTCGTCGAGCTTGCGTTTCTGGCCGCGTTCGAAATCGGTCATGACGGCGACGTTGAGGTTGTTACCGTAAAACAACCGGACAAACGGCAGCACCTTGTCGATGCCGCCGGACGGGCAGATGGCCCATTGCGGGGCTAGGTGGGGCCGCCCGGCCGCCTTGAGCACGGCAGACGCCGCCTGCAAGTACAGGATATCGCTCGGCCCTTCGACCAGCAGCGTATTCTTGCCGATGACTAGCGTTTGGGTGACTTCAAACCCCATCGCGCCGAAGATGGGGAAGTTGGTCTGCGGGTCGGTCGTCAGCACGTCGGGCCGGATTTTTGTGCCTTGGGACTGCTTCCGGTCGCGGGCATCGCGCGTGACGACATCCTCGACCGTGCGCACACTGGCGAGGTCGTCTGCCGGCACTAGGAACGGCGAATGGGTCGTAAAGATGAGCTGGTGATGCGGTGCGATCTGCTCCGCGAAGTAGCGCAGAAGGTCTTTCTGCGCCGTGCCGTGCAGGGTCAGGCCCGGCTCGTCCAGCAGCAGGATGACGTTGCCGTGGCTTTTCTTGATTTGGGCGAATTTGACGAGGAAGGAGAAGAACCAGATGAACCCGGCGGACCGCTCCGAGAACGGCACGGTCACGCCATGCAGCGTGTTTTTTACGCGCGCGCGGGCAACGGGGCCGGCATTGAACGGTGCAGGGTCGGCCGATTTGCCCTCTGAAAGGACGACGGTGATTTCAAGGTCGTCGTTCTGAGTCCAGTACTCGAAAATCTGTTCGGTGATGCGCAAGGCAGCGGCCTCGCACTTCGCATTCAGTTCTTCAAACCGGTCCAGGCTCGCCAGTTCGTCGATTGTCGTGCCGGCATATTCGAGGAAATCGAGGAAGACCCTGTCGCCGTTGTCGATGGGCTTGCCGGCATTTTTGTCGGCATTGAGCTGATTGATAGACAGCGCGCCGCTCATGCGGTCGTAATGCGAAAAATACAGGAACTTCGGAGTCCGAGGGCTCAGGATATCGATAGCCCTGCAACGCGCCGACCCATCGCGGAATTTCTTTATCGCGGCCAGCATCTCGTTCTGGCGCTCGGTACGTTCGCCCAAAGCTTCCAACGCGGCAGCGGCTTTCGAGGTCGATTTCGCCCCGCCGAGTCCGCCCCGTTCCTCTTTGTTGAGGGAATATCGCTTGACCAGCCCTTCGAGCACCTTTTCTTCGTCCACAGGCACGACCCAGGTCGTGCCATCCTGCTCATAGGCTTTCTCGATTTTGACAATCCTGCCGGTGATGACGCCTTCGCCCAGTTCGGCTTCGATGGCGGCCACGTCGCCATCGTCCATCTCCCATTCGGTGTGCATGACGACAGCGTCGCCGTCCGGGTGGCGTGAGTCGTATTCCGAAAGATAACGGCGCGGATAGTTCTCGGTCTTGCCGTATTGTTTGAAGTCTGAGTTGGTCGAGCGCAGGCATTCGAGCGCCTTCAAGAAGGCGGTTTTTCCGGCCTCGTTCTTTCCGACAAGGCATGTCGACTGAGCAATATCGACGGGATTGGAATCGATGATGTTCCGATAGTTTGTCGCGTGCGCCTTTGTAAGCTTCATTCGAATCCGCCCCCTCTGCCTCAAGCCAAAGAACAGACTAGGAACACAGACTCACGCAGTCAAGCGTCACGCGACGCTTAACGCCACTTATCACCCGCAAAGCGGGCAAGGCGTCCGCTAATGGCGGACGCCAAATTTTTCCGCCCGCCGCCGACCTTTCCGGCCTCCGACTTTGGCTCTGCTAGCCCAATTCTCTGGCAAGCGCCGCCCATGCTGGTGCATGGGCGGCGCGGCTCTTTATGCCGCCTCGTCCTGCTGCCCGGCATCGCCAGCGGGCTGCCGGCCGGCGAGGTAATCGGCGGCCCGCTGCGCATGGGCAGCGGCGGCAAAGATGGCCCGCTTGTCGTCTTTCAGGGCGGCGAGCCATGACGCGATATAGCTGGCGTGCTCGGCGCGCGGTTGCGGGGTCAAGGCGAGGTCGGCGCAAACGAAGGCCGCGCCCAGTTCGGCGACAAGTTCTTCCATCGCATAGCCTTCATCGCCCCACCGCTTGCGTCCGAAATCACGGTCGAGGCGCTTGGGGTGTTTCGTCCAGTGGCAAAGCTCATGGGCCAGAGTGGCGTAATAGGCTTCCGGCTCCTTAAAGGCCACAAAGGGCGGCATCTGCACGCGGTCCTCTGCCATGCTGTAGAACGCCTGATTGCCTCCCTCCCTGATGTCGGCTCCGACGAATGCAAAGAATGTCTCGACACGGGCAATGCGCGCCACGGGGTCAAGCGTCGGTGCCTGCACAGCGTAGAAATGCGCTGGAAGCCCGTCCACCTGCTCAGCATTGAAGACGGTGTATCCCTTCATGAAGGGGATTTCCCGCTCCATGTCCTCGCCGGTTGCCTCGTCGGCTTCCGTGCGGGTGATGGTGTTGGCGTAGACGACAAGACTGCCCTTCTCGCCCTTGCGCACCTGCGCGCCAAGCTCCTGCGCCTGCTTATAGGTCAGCCACAGCGGCGCGTCATAGCCGCGCTCGGTCGCTGCCGCCCAAAGCATCAGGACATTGATGCCGCGATACGGGATGCCGTTGGCACGCAAGGGCCGGGTGATGCGCCCTGCCGCATGGTCTGCATTCCAAGGTTTCAGCCACGGGCAAACGCCCTTTTCCAACTCCGATATGATGCTGTCGGTTACACGCTGATAGATGTCTTTCCGTTCCTCACTCATGGCCTTTCCTTCCTTGGTTAGCTGGTTGCGCATGCAACCGGACTAGCCACGCGGCGATGAGCGGGGGTTCGGCGGTCAGGGCCGCCGCCGGGGACAGGGGCATCTCCCGGCTTGGCAGGGAGCGAGCGACCGAAAGTTGGGGAACGCCCCGGCGGCGTCCGCAGCGAAGTGGAGGATGAAAGCCTTGACGGCCGTGGGGCCGCAGGCCCCTTTCTCGAAGGATGCGGGCAACGCCCGCTGGTCAGAGCGCCGGCAACGCCCGGCTCTGCTGTTCCCAATGCGCGAAGGATGGAAACCGGCTGGCGGAGACGCTGCGCGGCTCCGGGCGAAGCCTGACAGCCTGGTCCGCAGGGCGGACGCGCCCGTACCTGGCTGCAATATCTGGTTCCGCAATCATCAGAACCGCTTCAGGATTTCCCCGAACCGACGTTCTGCAATCCGGGCCTGACTGCCAATCCAGACTGTGAATCTGCATCGGTCTGTCCTTGAAACGCGCAAGCGCAAATTCCCGTTTCCCCTGCCTTCACTTTGTTGCAGGCGGGCGATTCCCCTCGGTTTTTGCGCCTGCGCGCCGGCCTTCCCGACGCGACAGGGCATTCACAAGGCTGGCAATCAAGCCGGCCGCAAAACAAGGGAGAAAATCATGAACCGTTTACTGACCATCGCCGAACTGCAACATCGCAGCCAATCGGAACTGCGCGCCCTGTTCCGGCAGGCGTCGCAGGCTCTCGCCCGCACCGCGACCGGCACGCCGGAGCGCTTCGCCGGACTCGCAACGCTGGAGAACATCTCGCGGGCGATGACGATGAGGATGGGGTCGCCGGGCTTTTAGCCCGGTGTTTCCCCCGCTCGGGTTGTGGCGGCCTCGGCCGCCAGATCCCTGCGCAGCGCCTCGGCGGCGCGGGCGCAATCGACCCACGCCATTTGCCAGTCGAGGATAAGTTCGGTGTTCATATCCGCCACCGCCATCAGGATGGCGCTACGCGCCGCCTTGCGATCATTCTGCGCAAGCGCATCGAGCGCCGTTTCGATCATGCTGCGCCACTCGCGCCCTGCGGGGATAACGGGACCGCCGAAAAACTCATAAGTCTGGATGGCGTCTCGAAGATAGCGGCCGGCCTCTCCCGCTTCCGGACATTCCCGCTGGAATGCGCGGGCGGATCGCTCCGCCATGTTGCGGGGGCGTCCGCTGATTTCTCCGCCGCCTTCATTGCTGTCGTCTCTGACTTCCGCGACGCGGCCAATGCCGAGATGCTTTTCGACGGCATCGAACGGCGTTTCGGAGCGGAGGTAGACGAGCGAGCCGACGACGTTGCCGTCGCCGTCGAACAGATGGGCCGTCGCCTTGTCGGTCAGCACGCGCGCGCGATGCTTGCCGTCGAGATAAAGGTCGATCTCCTGCACGGAGTCGATCCAGCAATTTATCGGCGGATGTTGCACGCGATACGCCTGCCGGGCGGCGGCAGCCGCCGCGACATAGCGCGGGTCGTCCTGAGGCCGTCCCGTCCATTCGATATCGCTGTCGTCGTTCGTGTTTCCGGCCATCGTCCTCTCCCGCCTACAATCCTGCGCTTCCTCGCTTCAGATTTCCACACCGCTATAGTGATTACTGCCGAAGATGCCTGTCGTCGGCATCTATGCTGCCGGCATACTCGCGCTTGAGAAGCGCGACCGCCTTCTCAAGCGTTTCGCCGAGGCCCCAGCCCTGCTGGTCAGCAATGCCGCAGAAAGATGACACTGTTTCCGGTGTGGCTTTGAGGTTCAGCTGCATATTGCGGCCGGTGCGACGACCGCGCAGAGGACTGAGCTTCGGGGTCTCCGAGGGCGCAGGCTGCTCCGCCGGAGCCTGCGGCTCGCGGCTGCGAAACCCCGCAGCTGCGGCTACCTTTGACGTTTCCGCTTTCGGTGGCTTGTCATTGGCCGGCATGTCCGGGCGCGGCATCCACTCGGCCGGGTCGAAGTCGTCAAGTGTCTCGGTGAAACCAAGATCAGCACGCTGCTTATCCATGTCACGCCACCTTGGGCGCGACGGCCGCGCTCTTGAGCTTAGCAATGACTTCGCCGGCAAAAGCGCGGGCGTTCTCCCGTGCCTTTTCGACGTTGCTGACCTGGTCCGGTGTCAGATCGGACAGCAAGCCACCATAGTCAAAGATGTCGCGGTAGGCGGCGCGCTCGACTATCGAAGTCGTCAACACGTCGATGCCCGCCTTGTCCAGCTGGTCGCGCACGTTGCGCAATGCCCGTGATGCGACGGCGGCGCTGGTGCGCGTAAGCAGAATGCTGTGCGCAATGGTCCGCCGCGCCATGCGTTCCTGATTGCGGATGAGCTTGATGGTCTTGGCCGCGCCTTTTGCGTCCATCGACGCGCCCTGCGTGGGAATGAGGACAAGGTCAGACATGCCGATGGCGTTCGCCACCATAAGGCTGGCCGTACCCTCAAGGTCGACAATGACGAATTGCGCCTTCTTCGCGGCGCTCTCGATGTGGTCGACGATGGTGTCTTCGCTTACGTCCGCGATGATGTCGATGGTGGCCGGCTTGCCGGGAAGTTTGGCCCACTGGGAGATCCAGCGCTCGGGGTCGGCGTCGATGATGGCGACGCGCGCGCCCTTGGCGGCGAGTTCTCCGGCAAGAAGCAAGGCTGAGGTTGTTTTTCCGGCTCCCCCTTTGGGGTTGGCAAAAGAAATAACGGGCATGAATACTCACAACTGTAATATTACAGGAACACCATCAGTCAAAAATACCAGAATTTCAGAGCGCAGCGAAATACATTCGATAGCTATCCGGCTGTTATCCGGATGCTAGCGGATAGCCTGCTACCGGCTAGCCAACAGGTAGCTATCCATTGGCTATCTGGTCGCTATCCAGCGCAAGCCAAAGGCAGACAACACTATGACAAACGCCAGCGCGCGAAGTCGTCCTGCGATTCGTCTTTGAAAGATGCGCCGTCGCGTGCGCCGGGCGTCCTGCACGCCGCGCAAATCCTTGGTTCCCAGAACTGACTTGCTATAGCGCCGCACATTGCGGACAATTCACAAAACCCATTGGGGTCTCATGTAATTCTTTTGGAAACCAAAGAGGATTTATTGAAGTAACAAAAAGAAAACCCGCCGAAGCGGGTGCATTAAAATCAAAGATATTCGCGATGTGGTAATCCGAATATCTCAGACTCCTAGAAACATCGCAAGTAATTTCTGCGACGGGTTTGTGCGCCCTGATTTTCTGCGGGTTTTCTCCAATCATAAAGGAGAAAACCAGTGACTATGCAAAATGATCCGAAGACCGCCTTTATCGAATCGGCGCGCAAGCTCAAGAGTCGAATCGTGACGCCGGGAGCCGTTCCGCAGTCGGCAGGCATCCCGGTTGCCAGCGCCGAACGGCGCAGGCGGTCGCTTAACACCTGCCATCGCTATGCGCAGACGGAACAGCCGCGCAAGGCAACGCTGCGCGCCAGCCGCGCCTATGTGCCGGAACTGGCGGCGCGCATCGAGGACGATCCCAATCTGACCGACGGCGCGCGTCGCTGTGCCCGCAAGATTGCCGAGCTGACCTATCGACAGAACAGGGAAGGCCGGGCGCTGCCGGTGACAGTCACATACCTCGCAAAGGCGCTCGGCCGTTGCCGCCGGTCGGTGCAACGCTATCTCCGCCAGCTGGAGAGGGAGGGCTATGTCGCGGTCGATGTCGTCGTCTCTCAAAGGGCGAAGATGTGCGTCGGCCTTGTCGTGCGGCTGCTTGAGCCGCTGATGGCCGCACATCATCGCAAGCGCTGGCCGCAGGGCCTTGGGAATCCAGGGGCGACACGAAAGTCACTGAATCAGAGCAAGGGATATTATTCAGGAGCGGAAAGCCACCGTATGAGTGCCGAACAATGGGCGCTGCGCTGTATGGATGGGGTTTTCCGCGCCTTTATGAAAACTGACCCGCTCGCCGGACTGCCTGCAATCGCAACCGCGTAAGAATCTTGCGCCTTCAGCAGCGCTGTTCCTCGCCCGTTTGTGGGGCGGAGAGGGCAGTATTGCCTTCAGGGGGTGGTTCCGGCCGGGTCAGAGCCGGGAACGCACCACGGCGCAACGTCGGGTAAAGGCGGCGGCATCACGCGCCAGCCTCCGGGCGGCAATGCCGTGATAGGTCCGGTCCAGCTCGATGCCGACATAGTCGCAATCGGCATCGCAGGCGGCGACCAGGGTCGAGCCCGAGCCGCAGAACGGGTCCAGCACCAGCCCGCCTTGCGGGCAGAACGCCTCGATGAGCGGCTTCAGAACCGCCACCGGCTTCTGCGTCGGATGCAGCTTGTTGCCGGTGTACGGGAAGTCGATGACATCGGCCGGCGGGTTCTCCGGCAGGGCCGGTTGGCCCTTGGCCAGCACATAGGCGGATTCGTGCGTGTAGGTGACGAACCGGGCGGATGAAGCGTATTTCTTGCGAAACACCATGTGGCCGACAATCCGAAAACCGGCCGCGCGCCAGGCGCTCATAAAGCGGTCGGTCTGCGCCCAGCCATAGAAGCTCACGCACAGGCTGTCGGGCTTCAGCACGCGGAACATCTCTCGCGCCGCCGGCTCCAGCCAGCGGCCATTGTCATCGCCCATGATGCGGCGGCCGTCGCGGGATTGATAGCGCACGAGATAGGGCGGGTCGGTCAGGATGAAGTCGACCGAACGGGACGGCATCTGCCGCATGACGCTGATGCAATCACCCTGATGGATCACGTTGCGGGAATTGAGATTTGTCTGGTTCATGGCGTCCTCCTGCCTTGCTCTTGCGTTTCGATGCAGAGGGACAGGACGGCCGGCTGAAGGGACGGCGCACCGCCGGTTCACGGCCAACACGGGAGCCCGGACCTTATCCGGGCGAAGGAGCGGGCGGGCCGTTGCGCCGTTCCTGCGGGCCGTCATCGATGCAGCCTTCTCGAAACGCCACAAGGCAGAGGAGCCCTGCCGAACGCAGCCTTCGCGCGGCGTGACCAGCCTGTGCTCAATCCTCTCGTCATGCCGGCAGGCACGCTCCGGGCATGGACAAGGTCGCCCGCAAATCTGCCGTTATCGCGCAATCAGAGCGCCACGGCTTCCGCGTGGTTGATGACCTTGCGGGTATGCCGGTGTCGGAGATGGAGCTTGATGCGGTCGAGGCCTTCTTGATGGCCGCGTTCAGGGCTGTCATGGCAGGCGAAATGCCGCCAATGGCGGACCTCGCGGGCATTTGCGACTCGGAACGGCCGCAAACCCATGCTGAAATCATGAAAACCGCTCGGGGCCGGGAACGAAAACGATGAAGGCCATACTACCGAATGCCGAACAGAGTGCGCCGCTCAGGGCAGCGCTTTACATGCGCGTGTCCACAGGCCGTCAGGCCGAAAGCGACCTGTCGATTCCCGACCAGCGCCGTCAGGCGACGGCCTTCTGCGCGGCGCGCGGCTGGACTGTCGCTGCTGAGTTCGTCGATGCCGGTGTTTCGGGCACGACGGACAACCGTCCCGAGCTTCAGCGGTTCCTGGAAATTGCCACCGGCGGCGGCTCGCCGTTCGATGTCGTGGTCGTGCATTCGCTCAGCCGCTTCATGCGCGATGCATTCTTGCAGGAAATGCACGTGCGCCGGCTCGCCAAGGCCGGCGTGCGGCTTGTGTCGATGACGCAAGAGGTGGGTGACGACCCGGTCGGCGTCATGGTGCGTCAGGTTTTTGCGCTGTTCGATGAGTACCAGTCGAACGAAATCCGCAAGCACGTCAGCCGCTCGATGAACGAGAATGCCCGGCAGGGCTTCTGGAACGGCGCGGCTCCGCCCTTCGGCTATACGACCGTAGCGGCCGGAGAACGTGGTGCGCGCATCAAGAAGAGGCTCGCCATCGACCCGGTCGAAGCCGAAACGGTCCGCCTCATCTTTCGCCTCGTTACAGAGGGCGACGGGACGTCGGGTCCGATGGGCATCAAGGCGGCAGCCTGCTGGCTCAACGAGCATGGCTACCGGACGCGCGGCGGGGCGCGGTGGGGGATTGGTCCCTTGCACGCGCTTGTGACCAATACCGTCTACAAGGGCGAGGCGGTGTTCAACCGCCGGGACTCAAAGACCCGCAAGGAAAAGCCGGCCTCCGAGCATATCGTTGTTGCCTGCGACGCGATTATCGAACCGGCGAAGTTCGATGCGCTTCAGGCGAGCCTCAAGGCACGCAATCCCAAGGCATCGCCGCCGCGCGTGGTTACGGGGCCTATCCTCCTTACAGGCATTGCCACCTGCGCCAGCTGCGGCGGCGGCATGACGCTGCGAACGGGCAAATCCGGTCGGTATCGATACTATGCCTGCGCCACCTGCGCGCAGAAGGGCAAGTCAGCTTGCAAGGGCCGGTCCGTTCCGATGGACCGGCTTGATGATGCGGTCTTGGCGCGCATCAGCGACGAGTTGCTGACGCCTGCACGCGTCGCGGACCTGCTGCACGGTCTTATGGACCGGCAGACGCGCAAGGACGCGGACTATGGCGCCCGCCTGTCGGCGTTGCGGGCAAAGCTGTCAGATGCGGAAGCCCGCCTTGGCCGGCTCTACCAGGCTATCGAGAACGGCATCGCCGATCCGGCAGACCCGACGCTCAAAGACCGGGTTGCCACCATCAAGAAAGAGCGCGACATCGCACAGGCCGCCTTCGACAGGGCGGTTGCCGTGATGCGCCCGGAGGCGCGCATCACGGAGGACAAGATAGCGGCGTTTGTCGATGTCATGCGCCAGAACGTGCTGACCGGCGACACGTCCTTCCGTCGCGCCTATCTGCGCGCTGTCATCGACAACGTCGAGGTCGATGACACGGAAATCCGTATCCACGGAAGGCAGACGGTTCTTGAGCGTCTTGTGATGGGTGGCGGGGCGGCTCCAGCAGGAGTGCCCAGTTTTGTTCGTGAATGGCGCACCCGACAGGATTCGAACCTGTGACCTTTGGAATCGGAATCCAACACTCTATCCAGCTGAGCTACGGGTGCATGCCTGAGGCGGTTTGAATCGCCTGTCCGATGGGTGGTTCTTAGCCTAGCTTTTGGCCGGCTTCAATCACCAAAATGAAAAGTCCGCCGTTCTGTCGATCGGCGGACCTTCCTTGTTGCGGTTTGTCTGATCACACCTGCATGGCGCCGGGGCCGGGGATGGCCTTGGGGGGGACCTTGCCGAGGATGATCATGCCGAGCACTTCGTCCTTGGTCACGTCCTCGGTGCGGGCGTGGCCGACGACCTGGCCGTTCTTCATCACTGAGACGCGGTCGGCGAGATCGAAGACGTCGTGGATGTCGTGGCTGATCAGGAAGATGCCGATACCTTCCTTCTTCAACTGCTTGATCAGCTCGCCCACCTGCGCCGTCTCCTGCGGCCCAAGGGCTGCCGTCGGCTCGTCCATGATCAGGATGCGGGCGTTAAAGAGGATGGCGCGGGCGATCGCCACGGATTGCCGCTGGCCGCCCGAGAGCGCCTTCACCGGCTCCTTGAAGCGGCGGAAGTTGGGGTTGAGGCGTCCCATCACCTCGCGCGTCGAGGCCTCCATGGCGACGTCGTCGAGCGTGCCCCACTTGGTGCGGATCTCGCGGCCCAGATAGAGGTTGGCGGCGGCGTCGACGTTATCGGCGACGGCGAGCGTCTGGTAGATCGTCTCGATGCCGTATTTCTTGGCGTCGCGCGGGTTCTTGATATCGGCGGGTTCGCCGTCGATCATGATCTCGCCGCTGTCGCGCTTGTAGGCGCCCGACAGGATCTTGATCAGCGTCGACTTGCCGGCGCCGTTGTGGCCGAGAAGGGCGACGACTTCGCCGGGGTAGAGATCGACCGAAGCATTGTCCACGGCGTGGATGCCGCCAAACGAGATCGAGATGTTCTTCAGTTCCACGAGAGGAGTGTTCGGGCTTGGGGAAGTGCGTTGATCAGTCATATCCAGGCTCCTCTTACTTCGACCGCGAGCGATAGACGGTGTCGAGCCAGACGGCAACGACGAGAACCGCGCCCACGACGACGTTCTGTATGGGGGTATCGACATTGGCGAGACCCATGCCCGACTGCAGCGACTGCATGACGAGCGCGCCGAGCATGGCGCCGGCGATCGTGCCGGTGCCACCGGCAAGCGACGTGCCTCCGATGACGGCTGCCGCGATGGTGTAGAGCTCGTAGGTCGTCCCTTGAGAGTTGGCGGCGGCATTGAGGCGGGCGGTCGAGATGGCCGCGGCAACGGCTGCCAGGAAGCCCATCAGCGCGAAGATGCGCACCGTGACCCAGCGTGTCTTGATGCCGGCGAGCTCGGCTGCTTCAGGGTTGCCGCCGATCGCGAAGACATAGCGGCCGAAGCGCAGGCGGGTGGCGATGAAGGTCATGACGATGCCGACGAGGACGGCGATCAGGACCGGCACCGCGATGCCGTAGGAGATGAAGAGCCCCGTCTCCGGCCAGGCGATGGCGTTGGCTTCTGCGTATTTCTTGGCGATCGCGACAGGCCAGTAATAGATGGTCGAGACCCAGATGGCGCCTAGAACCAGCGCGCAGCCGAGAACAACAAGGAAATACTCGGCCCAGAGCGGCCGGCGCGGGAAGTTGAAGCGCTTGCGCTGGTGGCGCGAGCTGATGATGCCGACGATGATCAGCACGCAGGCGATCAGCCCGATAATCCAGCTCCATGTGGCGCCGACGGAGCCTTCCGCACCGCCGCCCATGATGCGGAAGGTGGTGTCGAGGGGGGCGACCGTCTGGCCTGAGGTGACGTACCAGGCAAGGCCGCGCCAGGCGAGGAAGCCGCCGAGCGTGACGATGAAGGAGGGGACGCCGAGGAAGGCGATGATGACGCCCTGGAAGAGACCGATCAGCGTGCCTGCGATGAGGCCACAGATGAGCGTGATCAGCCAGGTCCAGGAATTGTCGAAGCCGAGATATTGCGGCAGGAACTTCGCCTGGACGACGCCCATGATCATGGCCACTAGGCCGAGCATCGAGCCGATCGACAGGTCGATGTTGCGGGTGACGATGACGAGCACCATGCCGGTCGCGAGAACCGCGATCTCGGTGGTCTGGACCGAGAGGTTCCAGAGGTTGCGCGGCGTCAGAAACAGCCCGCCGGTGTAGAGATGAAAGCCGATCCAGATGACCAGAAGTGCCGCGACCATGCCGAGCAGGCGCGTGTCGATCTCGGTTGCGCGCAGGAAGCGCGTGAAAGGATTACCCTCCGCCGAGCGCGGATGGCTCGATGAGGATTGCGTGATGTTTGCCATGGGTTTGCCGTTTCCCCCATTGTTTGGGCTCTGGCGCGGGCGCCCGAAAGCCCTTGCCGAGGTGCCCTGTTCTTCAAAACGACCACCGAGAGACTTCCGAAGCGGCCGCGTGGGGTGCGGCATCGTTGCGGCAGGGAATCAAAGCGTTCGCGGTGCGTTGCGAGGCGGGGAGCGCTTCAGTTAGGCTCCATCCGCATCCGGCGCCGCGGCGAGATCGCCACGGCGCCGGTGTGTTGGCTCAGCTGGCGAGGATTAGTCGCAAGCCTTGACGCTGCCGGCCTTTACCCCCTGGCAAGCTTCAGCCTTGGTGATCCAGCCTGCGTCGATGACGACGTTCAGGTTGTCCTTGGTGATCGCCTGCGGCTTCAGGAAGATGGACTGCATCTTCACCTTCTTCGGACCGCCTTCGAAGGCGGTTACGCCGTCGATCTTGTCCATGGTCTTGCCGCCGGCGAGGTCGAGCGCGATTTCAGCAGCGCGCTTGCCGAGTTCGCGGCTATCCTTCCAGACGGAAACCGTCTGGGTGCCGAGCGCGATGCGGTTCAGAGCTGCCTTGTCGGCGTCCTGGCCGGAGACCGGAACGGTGCCTGCCATGCCCTGTGCGTCGAGCGCAGCAACCGCGCCGCCGGCCGTGCCGTCGTTGGAAGCAACAACGGCGTCGACCTTGTTGTTGTTGGCGGTCAGGAACTGTTCCATGTTGCGCTGGGCGTTCTGCGGCAGCCAGCCGTCGGTGTAGGCTTCGCCGACGTTCTTGATCTTGCCCGCGTCAACGGCAGCCTTCAGGACTTCCATCTGGCCGGCGAACAGGAAGTCCGCGTTCGGGTCGGAAGACGAGCCCTTGATGAAGACGTAGTTGCCTTCAGGCTTGACCTTGAAGACGCCTTCAGCCTGCAGGCGGCCGACTTCTTTGTTGTCGAAGGTGATGTAGAAGGCAGCCGGGTTTTCGATCAGGCGGTCGTAGCCGACGACAGGAATGCCTTCAGCGGCAGCCTTTTCGATGGCCGGGCCGATTGCGTCCGAATCCTGCGCGAGAACGATCAGGGCGTTGGCGCCCTGCGAGATCAGCGATTCAACGTCGGTCAGCTGCTTTGCGGCGGACGACTGGGCGTCTGCGGAGATGTACTTGGCGCCCTTGGCTTCGAGTGCCTTCTTGATGGCGGCTTCGTCGGTCTTCCAACGCTCTTCCTGGAAGTTGGACCACGACACGCCGACCACGAGGTCTGCTGCCATTGCGGCGGTATGCACCGATACGAGGATGGCAGCACCTGCCATCAGCTTCAAAACATGCTTCATAATATCCTCCCGAATAGAATGCGGCCAGCCCCAGCCAGTGGTTCCTCCGGCCGCCGCGATGTGCTGTCGGGAAAGGTTTTCATTATTTTCTCGACAGTCGAGAAATTAAGTGTCAGAGAATTTTTCAACTGTCAACACCGCACTACCTGTGAATGATCTCTCACGTGGAGGTTGTTGGAGATACGGTGTGAACGAGGGGTGGAATGCACGCGGGAATAGGGCGGCCTTCATGCTGAACAGATCGAGCACGGAACTGGTGCGCCAGCGCAACAGCGTGCTGGTGCTTGCCGCGCTGAGGCGTCATGGCGCGCTTTCCCATACCGAAATAGCTGATTTCACCGGACTTTCCTCGGCCACGATTTCGGCGATTACCGCCGATCTCGAAAAGGGCGAGGTGATCGAGAAGTCCGAGCAGCAGGCGGCGAGCGGCCGGGGACGGCCGCGCGTGCAGTTTCGTCCGCGGCGCGACAGCGGCTATCTGATCGTCGTCATCATTTCGTCGGATGGCGTGCAATATTCGCTAGTGGATTACGCCGGCACACTGATCGACCGGTTCGGCGAGGACCGTTCGCACGATCCCGATGGCGCGGCTCGATTCGCGGATGCAGTCGGGGAGGGGCTGGAGCGGCTGCTCGAGCGCTCGCGGCTGTCGCGGGACGAGATCAAGCTAATCTCGATCAGCAGCAAGGGGCTGGTGAGCTCGGATGATGCCGTGCTCCTGTGGTCACCGATCTTCGGCAGCGACCGGATCGATTTCGAGGCGGCGCTGAGGCCCGCATGGCAGGCGAAGATCATTCTCGACAACGAGACGCTACTGGTTGCCGCAGCGCTTGGCGCGCGCGAAGATGCGGGCAATCCCGAGGGGCTGCGGTCGCTGGCGGCTTTGTCGCTGGGGCACAGTATCGGGCTCGGGATCGTCCGCAATGCGGGGCCGGCCGAACGGGAGATTTCGGCGCCCAATTTCGGGCACATGCTGCATGTGGCGAATGGCGGTCTTTGTCGCTGCGGGAGCCGGGGGTGCATCGAGGCCTATGCCGGGTTCTACGCGATCCTGCGCATGGCCTTCGAGGTGCCTGACGATACGATCCCGGCGAAGTTCGTGCCCGTCGGCGAGCTGGATAAGATAGCGGCGCGCGCGCGTCAGGGTCACCGGATGTCGGCCTTTGCCTTCCGGCAGGCGGGCCTTGCGCTCGGAAATGGTCTGTCGCGGCTGCTCAGCCTCACCGAGCGGATGCCGGTCGCGATCACCGGGCCTGGTACGCGCTATTACGAGCTGCTGCGGCCCGGGATCGAGGAGGGGCTTGCCCAGTCGCACATGGTGCGCATGCAGGGCATGCCAGAGCTGCGGGTCGTGTTCGACGAGCCGCTCCTGGTGTTCGAGGGGCATCTCAACCGGGCGCTGTCGGTCATCGACGGCGATATCGTCCAGGGTGGGCTCGGCTAAGTATGAACGCTCAATTCTCGAAACATCATCTATCTGATTTTGTTTTTTTGCTCATTATAATCTAAATAATTTTTAGCCGCCGATCGATTCTGTAATAGTAAATTTAGATATAATTTGCGAAATATCTAATACGAATTGATTGATTCCCATGAATATTTAAGGTTGACTGAGGTTTTGTATTGAAAATACTATATCTAATAATTTGGAGCGGCTTGTATGACTTGGGTGGACTTTGCGCAGGTGGTGTCTGGCTTTAGCGCTGCTGCAGCGGCTGCGTTTGCGGGTCTGGCAAACAGGAACGCAATTAAACTGCATCACATTGCGATGGCTTCGCAGATCGACTTAAAGCGCCAAGAGACCTTTATTCAGGTTGCTGGCAACTGGAACGGTGAAACTTTACTTCATACTCGCACAATAGCGGCAAAATGGTTGTCGAAAATACCTGCCGGCACCGATCCCCAAGAATGGCTGGCATCGCAAGCTGAGGCACCTAAGTGGGCGCAGTTTGCTGTGATCGCTCACTATCTGCGATACGTCGAAGGACTGATAAAGCAAGGCATTTTGGACGAAAAACAGGTCGCCAATCATCTTAGCGCAGCTGGTTGGTGGGCTCGTGAATTGATGTGCCTTTATAATGTGTGGGGAGAGGAGCATCTGATGGTAAATACGCTCTCAGACTTGGTCCTTCGATACAATCTCCGTCCCGATGCAAATCGGACTGGAGTGTTGCCTTACCCAGCCTATTATCTAGCTCAATTGGAGCTGAAGAAGCCGCGACCGTTGGAATTCTCTGCGACGTGGGCTCCCGAAAAGCGGTAAGGACCAATCGTGCTACGACAGAGCATCCGAACCTGCGGCCCATCTAAGCCGCGGATGTGCGGCGCCGGGTGAGCGTCCTGCCGATCTTCTGTCCCTGCATCTCGATGAACCTGTGACCGACCGCGGACAGCGCATAGACGATCGGGATGGTGATCGCGATCGACAGCAGAAAGCGCTGGAAGTCGCTGATATCGTGGCCGTGCGCCTTGATCAGATAGGCGATGACGGGCTGCATGACCAAGAGGTGGATCAGATAGGCGCCGAAGGAGAGTTCGCCGAGTTCGTGGCAGAACCTGTTGCCCATGAAATCGGAAATCCTGTTCAGCGGGTTTGCCAGCGGGCGCGGCAGATGGGCGTGGAAGATCAGCGCGAAGAAGGCCACCACAAGCCCGAGGCGAACGACTTCGCGCATGACGGTCATGCCGCCGCCGATCGGGATCGCCACGAAGGCCAGGGCCAGGAGGAAGTGAGCGAAGGCTCTTCCGCTTCGGGCATTGAGCGCGCCGGCGAGCAGCATGCCTGATGCGAAGACGTGCATCTTCAAGGGCAGGAAGGCCGGCATTGGGAAGTTGATGCCGACAAGGCGGAGCGCCATGGCGATGGCGACGCCGGCGATAACCAAGCCGATGCTCCCGCGCAGCCATCCGAGCCTGTGGATGAACAGCATCAGGAAGGGCAGGGCGGCGTAGAACTGCATCTCGAGGCTGATGCTCCAATCCGGCAGCGGCGTGCGGAAGGCGTGTGCCGGCGACAGGCCGAAGAGGAAGCTCACATGCAGCAGCACGTTCTCAAGGCTGCCGTCGAGATAGCGTTCGGGCAGCTGCGGCGTCACGCCAAGGAAGTGGTCGATCACCATGCGGCTCTCGAAGATGACCGGGCCAAGCGCGATGGCAATCGCCAGCATCACGTAATAGAGCGGCGCGATGCGGAAGAAGCGGCGGGTCCAGAAATTCGACCATGTCGAGATCTCCGACCACGGCTCCTTGTCCTGGCGCAGCTGATAGTGAAACACCATCAGGAAGCCCGAGAGCATGATGAAGAGATCGACGCCGAGATCGGGGTCGCCGATCAGCGGCAGATGCCATCCGGTGAGCAGCATCGCGTGCCCGATCAGCACCCATAACGCGGCGATGCCACGCAAGCCATCGAGGCTACCAATTCGCCCGGAAGAGCCCGAAATACCCGCCATCTATTGGTCACCCAGTTCGTCGGAGGTGGCATGAATGGCCCGAGAATTGAAGGAAACCAATGGCTAATCAGAGACTATGGGCGCTGTAACAAACGTCGGACGTGCGGAAAATTTGCTAATATACAAAGGCAGGCAATGCACTTGCGAGGGCCGCGCCAGGGGGCGTTTTGTGATCGGACCACTCGATTGTTACATGCGGCGTTAGAGCGTAGATGCTGCGCCAGCGGCAAAAACGAGAAATGGCCGGGTCGGGCCCCGGCCATCTCCTATGTGGCTTTCGGTCGGG
>NZ_JBMDKV010000032.1:0-38879 GCF_057809895.1 Rhizobium sp. FG113
TTCCGGATACGTTCTTAAAAGTCGGACAGATTCGCCACTTTCGTGTCGTGACGCCAAAACGACGGTAAAAGACCTCCCGCGTCAGCACCGCCGCGAAGTTGTCACCAACGCCATAAATCTCGCTGAGAGCGGTGACCTTCGTGGTGATCGCGTCACCTGATGTGGCAATCAGATGTTCATCGCGCTCGGTATCCAGCTCGCTGATTAGTTCTCGGACAAGGACCAGGCGGCGGCGCAATCGGTTCAACTCCGATGCAAGATGTTGGGGAAGCTTGCGTCCATCGCCGGTCTCAAGGAGCGCCATGTCTCGCTCCCAGCTACGCAGTGATGGCCGCGAACGGATACCTTGGGTGACAAGGAGAGCAGATATGCGATTTTCGATCCGCGTTCGCTCCTGCACAAGATATTCTCGCTCCCTGTGCACCCTTTTGCCATCCTCCTCATCGGGAGTGGGCACCTGCACCATGCTGCATATCTGGGTGTCTCCGGCGATATAGGCGGCGAGAACACGCAACATTCCTTCAGCATCGAGACGATCGGTCTTTGCCCGTTTCGCCCTTCGGTTCACCAGAATGCTTGTCGGTTCCACCACATACGCTGTAATACCTTGGGCTGTCAGCAGACGGTGCAGCCAGAACCCATCGCGTCCCGCCTCGAAGCAAACAGCAATGGGCGACGGGGTACCTTGGCCTCGCCCGCTTGCCTGCAGTTCATCCAGTAAGCGCATCAGCATAGCTGTATCGCCGGCACTAACACGGTGCATTTGGCTGACCCGGGCACCCGCCTGTCGGGTTCCGACAAGCCACAGAGAATTACTGAGTTCGAGCGCAACAAGGATAGTATCACTAGTAAATGACATGATCGGCTCCCTAATTGAGGACGCCGCATTATGACTCGAGGGTCGGCCGGTGTCCGCCCTCATAGCATCTGAAACCATGGCCATTATTGTCCTCGTTGCATTTGAAAATGGAATCTGCCCCGCTACAGTCGAAATTCGCATAACCTAATTTATGGAACTGCAGCCGCTAGCGGTGATCATCTGGAAAACACCAGCTCACCGCCGCGAAGCCCCTACCATTTTAGGAAACGTTTTCCCGCGAAATAGCCGACAGTCACCACGATGAGCGTTGCCAGAGGATACCAGGTCGCGACGAACAGCGGACTGTCGTCGAAACAGTTGGTCGCATAGAGTGTCGCAGCGATCCCGACTGACACGAGACCCGCGAGCGCGCCGGCAAGACCTGGGTTTTCCGGCGCGCCCTGCCGCATGGCGAGGAAGAGAAAGGTGCCCGGGAAAGCCGATAGCGCCGGTATGATCGTCAGGCAATGCAATGCGTTATGGCCAATCAGTTTATCGAGCCAGACATCGGATGGGGTGACCATCAACTCCAAGGCGGTCGCCGCAAGCAGAAGAACTGGCGCGATCAACAGCAGCCACCGTCTTTGCCCGATATCGCTGCCCGGTCGAATGACCGGCCCCGTCAGGGATAACGCCGCCGCAAAAAGGGAGAGGGTGACAACGAACTTGAAGCCGAACCGCACAGTTTCGATCGCCTGGCCAATGTCGTGTCGAAATCCCAGCGTCAAAAAGAAAGCAAGGCCGGAAACCAGTACCCCGACCGCTACGGCGCCCGATAGCACGGAGGTAAGATTGACGGGTTGGCGCGTGTCCTGCGCTATCAAGGTTATCAGGTCTTCTGTTTTCACGCTGCCAATCCTACTCAATAATCAAGCAGACCCGTCCACCCGTTAAAGCCTGCAATCGCTCATATGATGTTCTCCCTTCGAAGCATCAAGCGTTGTGTCGTTCACTCGGCCTTCGTCACGCAATTGATTGGAGCACACGCTTCAGCGTGGTTACGATCTCATCGATCTGGCTGTCCTCCACAATCAAGGGCGGGGAAAGGGCAATGATATCGCCGGTCACCCTGATGAGCAGGCCTTGCTCGAAAGCCTTGACAAATGCGTCATATGCACGAGCGCCAACCGCGCCTTCTCTGGGCTCCAACTCTATGCCCGCAATCAGGCCGATCGTTCTGATGTCGATGACGTTCGGAAGATCTCTCAAACTGTGGATGGCGGCTTGCCATTCTCCGGCGATGCCGGCGGCTCGGGTGAGCAGTCCCTCCTCTTGATAAATATCGAGGGTCGCCAGCCCCGCGGCGCATGCGACGGGATGGCCGGAATAGGTATAGCCATGGAAAAGCTCGATGACCTGCTCAGGACCGGTCATCAGTGCGTCGTGAACCTGACGGCTAGCGAAAACCGCACCCATCGGCACCGTTCCGTTTGTGAGACCTTTGGCGGTGCTGACCAGGTCGGGCTCAATGCCAAAATACTCGGTTGCAAATGGTGTTCCGAGCCGGCCAAAACCGGTGATCACTTCGTCGAGGATCAGCAGGATGCCGTGTTTACGAGCGATCGTCTGAAGCCGATCCAGATAGCCGATAGGCGGGATCAGGACGCCGGTTGATCCAGCGACAGGTTCGACGATGACAGCAGCAATTGTCTCGGCCCCATGCAACGCCACCAAACGTTCAAGATCATCGGCGAGTTCCGCTCCGTATTCCGGCTGGCCACGAGCAAAGGCATTTCGGTGAAGATCATGGGTATGCCGCAGATGATCGGCGCCGGGCAAGAGAGGATAGACGCGGCGATTGTTGACGATGCCGCCGACCGACAAGCCACCAAACCCGACGCCGTGATAGCCGCGTTCTCTGCCAATCAGGCGCGTTCGCGTTCCTTGTCCTATCGCACGTTGATAGGCGATCGCAATTTTCAGGGCGGTTTCGACCGATTCCGAGCCGGAGCTTGTGAAGAAGACCCGGTCGAGACCGGCAGGCGCTATTTCGCTCAACCGCTCAGCGAATTCGAAAGCGATCGGATGCCCCATCTGAAAGGTCGGAGCGAAGTCGAGATCCAGAAGTTGTCGATGGACGGCATCTGCGATCCGCTCGCGACCGTGTCCGGCATTCACGCACCAGAGACCGGCGGTGCCATCCAGGATCTTGCGGCCGTCGGGGTCCTCGAAAAACATGCCCTTCGCGGAGGCAAGCATCCGAGGTGCGGCCTTGAACTGACGATTGGCGGTGAACGGCATCCAGAAGCTTGCAAGCGATTGCTCGTTGGTTTGATTGGTAGTCATGATGCCTTCCAGGCCAAGTTGGCTGCTGCAGTCGCCGCCATCGATTATCTTCTGATTACGTGTCGCGATTTCTAGTTTTCGTCGGCTTCCGGATTGGGCGCTCATCCGACCTGTCACAGCCTTGCTGATGCCTTTTGTCCGCTGGGTTCGACCTTCCAGGATCTACCATCGCAACAGCCTTTGGCCAGCCAAAGCACCAACTCCTGTGACGGCGGAAATGGCGATCGGGTACCAGAGGAGGACGAAGAGCGGGCTGTCGTCGTCGCAATTCGCGGCATAGAACGTGGCCGCGATCCCGGCTGCCGCCAAGCCCGCAACGGCCCCGGCAAGTGCAGGACGTGTCGGTGCCCCATGTCGTAGCGCCAGAAGAAAACAGGCGAGCGGACCGACCGACAAAGACGGAATGATCGTCAGACAGAGCCTGGAATTGTGCCCAATCATCCGTGTCATCCAGGTTTCCGGCGGCATGACCGAAAGCTCGAACACTGCCGCACCGACAGCCAATGCCAACGGTATCAGCAAAGCCCAGCCCAACCAGCGCAAGGGCACCCCGGGCTTCCCTATACGATACATGACGAGGCTGCCGGTAATCGCGAGAGCGACCGTGATGACGAATTTGAACAGAAAACGGCCGGTGTCCAAAGCAGCACCGATATCATGCCGGAATCCGATTGCCGAGAAAAAGGCAATCGCAACGATCAGAACGGCCGCGATGCTTGCCTGTTGGAGCATGTGAGTGAGGCTTGACCTCACCGACGCGTCCTGTGCGAGCAATTCTATGAGATTTTCCGTCTTCATTTCAGTGGCTCCGAATAAAGAGCCGACAACGCCTTGAGCGCCCGGTGGAGCGCCACACGTACAGCCACTTCGGTCATCTTCAGACGCTCTGCCGTCTCGCGGACGCTCGAACCTTCGATCGAAATCGATTGGACGATCGTCCGCTGAGGATCCTTCAGGCGGCTCAGTATCTGTTCGATGTCCATCCGGTCCGCCACCCCCACACCGTCATCGCTCTCCAGGGTCGCAATCACGTCCTCCAGGGGAACGGCGGCCTGCCTGCCTCTGCGTCGCAGGCTGTCGATCAACTTGTTCCGCACCAGGGCAGCCATCCACGGGCCCAGGGGCCGGGATGGATCCCATGTGCCCCGCTTGAGATGAATAGCCAGCAACACTTCCTGAACCACGTCCTCAGCCTCACTTGCCGGCGCGCCAAATTGTTCGCAGCGCTTGCGAGCGATCACACGGAGATGAGGCGTGACGGCTGTCAGCAATCTGTGGTAGGCGCGTCCATCGCCCGCGATTGCTGATCGCATCCAGGAGGCCCACTCTTCTTCGCGCGCCGAATTTTTCATCCGACATATTCCAGTTCGAAGAAAAAGCTCGGGTCGTTACATGAGCGGACGGAAATTTCCTGCCAAGCCGACGAGATAGCTTGCATGCTGCGCCCCTCGTTCATGCTCATGCAGGTTCCAGTTGCTTCGCGCCGTCGGGCTCAAGGAGTGCGAAAACAGGCTTTATCAAGCCTTCGAGCAACTCTTTTTCCGGGCGTGCGCGTGCCAGGACACGGATGCCAAGCAGGGTTCCAAGCAGCGTTCCCGCTAGATCGGCGGCGCGTTGGCGCCGGCCGATGGAGCCATCTTCCTGGCCTCTTTCCACGCAGCGTAGGAAGAAGGCCTCGACTTGCACAAGCACGCTGGCAACGACACGCTGGAACTCTTCGTCATGCGGCGCCACTTCAAGAGCCGAATTGACGAGCATGCAGCCTTTCCTCTTTGTGTCGGCCAAGGATCGCTCGATGATTTCGCCAAAGAAGGCATTGATCGCCTGCCGTGGTGGTTTCGATTCAAAACGCCCGACCCGATCCCCAAAACTTCGCCCGACGTAAAAATCCAGCGCTCGGCGATAAACCGCCCGCTTGTCGCCGAAGGCGTTGTAGATGCTGGCCGTCGTCAGCCCCATAGCCTGGGCAAGATCCCGGATCGAGGTTGTTTCATATCCCCGTTCCCAGAACTGTTCCACGGCAAGTTCCAGCACTTTTTCTTCGTCGAATTCTCTGGGCCGGGCCATCTGTTTGTCTCTCGATAACGTGATTACGGCTCCGCGATAGCCGGGAACTTTCTGCGATACATTTTATAACGAGTGATTTAAAACGCAATCGCATGCCGGTCGGCACACGCTTTTTTGCATGGTTGGGCCGGGCTCAACATACAGGGAGACAAACGAAATGGGTCTTGAGCAGGAGCTTGCTGAATTTAACGCGAAGTTCGAGGCAAGCGCGCCTCCCGGTGCAGCAGCGTTTTTGAACGCGAAGATCGAGGAGCTCACCTCTGGCTTTCCGTTCGATCGCGTTCCCAAACCTGGTGATCTCGCTCCCGAATTCTCCTTGCCTGGTGTGACGGGCGAAACGATCTCCTTGCTTGAGACACTGGCCAGTGGTCCGGTTGTTCTCACCTTCTATCGTGGCGCTTGGTGCCCGTACTGCAACATTCAGCTCGCCGCCTACGAGCATGCTCTGTCCGCGATTGCGGAAGCCGGCGGCTCTCTCATCGCCATTTCGCCGCAAAAGCCGGATGGCTCACTGTCTATGGCCGAGAAGAATAATCTCACTTTCGACGTCCTCAGCGATACCGGCAATGGTGTCGCGCGGAAATTCGGCCTCGTCTACACACTGCCTGACGATCTCAAGGCGGCTTATTCCTCGTTCGGCGTCGACCTCGGAACGATCAACGGAGATGACAGCTGGGAGCTGCCGATACCTGCGACCTTCGTGATCGGCCGTAATGGCCGTGTGCAGCTCGCCCACGCCGAAGCCGATTACCGCAAGCGTCTCTCTCCGGATGCGATTGTCGACGCACTTAGGGCGGAAGAAGCTGTCTAGACCGAAACCGCAGCGAAGAAAAAAGCGAGGTAGAACCATGAATCTCGAAGGCAAGCGTGTTCTCATCACCGGCGGCTCCAGTGGCATCGGCTTCGCCATTGCACGTGCCATGCTGGCGAAAGGAGCTCGGGTCATCGTTACCGGGCGAAACTCTGAGCGGCTGGCTCAGGCTGTCAAGGATCTCCAGGAGAATGGGTTGCCGATCAGCGGCGTTCAGGCGGATGTGGCTACCCCGGAGGGTCGGTCACAGTCTCTGGACCAGGCAATTGCGGCACTTGGCGGGCTCGATGTTCTCGTCAATAACGCGGGCGGCGTGCGCGCCGGCCGTATCGAAAAGACGACGGAGGCAGAAATAAGGACGATGGTAGAGGTCGACCTTGTTGCTCCTATTCTGTTGACGCAGGCTGCTCTTCCCCACCTGCGCGCGTCCGGAGAGGGACTAGTCGTCAACGTCACCTCGGGCATCGCGCTCATCGGCGCGCCGTTCTACGCCACCTATGCCGCGGCAAAGGCGGGGCTTGCCCGCTTCGGGGAGGCGCTGCGGCGGGAACTGAAGGGCGAAGGTGTCCGCGTCTTGACGCTCTATCCGGGCGCGACGGATACCCCGATGATGCAGTCCTCGAAGGCCGGCCCCGAACTTGGGTTCACGCGGGAGCCACCCGAAGCGGTTGCCAATGCGCTGATCGAAGGAATTGAAACCAATTCCCTGGAGGTGATCCGCGGCGGCGAGGCTCGCGCGAAGATGATCGCAGCCAACAGGGATGATCCAGCCGCGATCGATGAACGTTTTCTGACAATGAAGCCGGCGCTCGAAGAGGCGGTCAGCGACCACTCAGCGCTCTAGAACCGAGGAGATGATCATGACCAAGCTCGCATTGTTCTTACAATTGAAGGCAAAGCAGGGAAAGGAAGAGGAAGTCGCAGATTTCCTCAAAAGCGCGCAAGCCCTGCTCGTCCAGGAACCGCTCACCGTCGCATGGTTTGCGGTTCGCTTCGACAAGTCCACGTTCGGTATCTTCGACGCGTTCGACGGAGAAGAAGGTCGCCAGGCCCACCTTCAGGGGCAGATCGCTGCCGCTCTGATGGCGAAATACGACGAACTCTTTGAGGGACCACTCGACATAAAGCAGCCGGACGTGCTCGCGGATCGCCTTCCCGGCTGACAAAAAGCGATCCGGAGCCGGGCGAGGTCCGGCTCCGGATGCGTCAGTACGGCGCTTTGACCACCATTCCCGACGGAGCCCTCATGATCCGCTTTTATTTTCATCCGACACCCAATCCCGCGAAAGTTGCCCTCTTCCTGGAAGAGGCAGGGCTGCCCTATGAGACGGTTCCGGTCGACACCAGCAAGGGCGAGCAGCATATGCCGGCGTTCCGCGCCATCAATCCGAATGGCAAGGTACCGGCGATTGTCGACACGGACGGCCCTGGAGGAAGAGAGACACGGGTCTTCGATTCCACGGCCATCCTGATCTATCTCGGGGAGAAAGCCGGCAAGTTTCTTGGCTCGCCCGAAGACCGGCCTGAGCTTCTCTCATGGCTGCTGTTTCTCGCGTCCGGCCTGGGGCCATTCTCAGGCCAGGCAGTCCATTTTCAGCACGCGGCGCCGGAGGGGCTGGACTATGCCGTCAACCGATATCGCCGTGAGGCCGAGCGTCATTATCAGGTCCTCAACGATCATCTCGAGGGTCGCGATTTCATCGTTGGAGATAGTTACACCATTGCCGACATGTCCGCGTGGGGATGGCTGGATCGTGCCTCGCGCGTCCTCAAGGGGCTCGAGGATCCGCTTGCCGGATATCCGAACCTGAAGCGGCTCTTCGACACGGTCGATGCGCGTCCTGCCGCTTCTCGCGCCAGGCAGGTCGGCAAAGATCATTCCTTCAAACGCGTGAACGACGAAGAAACCAAACGGGCGCTATTCCCGTCGAATTACCCTCCCGGTGCATGAATGCCGAATGTCGAAAA
This sequence comes from Rhizobium sp. FG113, assembly GCF_057809895.1. NCBI lineage: Bacteria > Pseudomonadati > Pseudomonadota > Alphaproteobacteria > Hyphomicrobiales > Rhizobiaceae > Rhizobium > Rhizobium sp. FG113. The sequence continues at coordinate 7,992 of NZ_JBMDKV010000032.1, forward strand.
TGGAGAATGTGATGTCAGAGACAGCGGGATATATTCCTCCAAAGATCTGGACCTGGAACAAACCCAGCGGCGGCACCTTCGCAAGCATCAATCGGCCGATCGCAGGTGCGACACATGAGAAGGAATTACCCGTCGGCCGCCATCCCCTGCAGCTCTATTCGCTGGGAACGCCGAACGGTGTGAAGGTGACCATCATGCTCGAAGAGCTGCTGGCACTCGGCCACAGCGGTGCCGAATATGACGCCTGGCTGATCAAGATCGGCGATGGCGATCAATTCGCCAGCGGTTTCGTCGACATCAATCCCAATTCGAAGATCCCGGCCCTGCTCGACCGCAGCGGCGAAAAGCCGGTCCGCGTTTTCGAATCGGCCTCGATCCTGATGTATCTCGCCGAGAAGTTCGGCGCCTTTCTGCCGAGCGAGCCAGCGGCCCGCGCCGAATGCCTCTCATGGCTGTTCTGGCAGATGGGCAGCGCGCCTTATCTTGGCGGCGGCTTCGGGCATTTCTATGCCTATGCGCCGACCAAGATCGAATACGCGATCGACCGATTTGCCATGGAGGTGAAGCGCCAGCTTGACGTTCTCGACCGTCGTTTGGCCGAAAGCGAATATATTGCCGGCAGCGATTACACGATCGCCGATATTGCCATCTGGCCATGGTATGGTGGCCTCGCCAAGGGTTGGCAATACGGTGCGGCTGAATTCCTGCAGGTGCAGGATTACAAGAACGTTCAGCGCTGGGCCGAGCAAATTTACACGCGTCCTGCCGTCAAGCGTGGCCGCATGGTCAATCGCATGACGGGCAATCCGTCCGAACAATTACGCGAACGCCACGATGCCAGCGATTTCGAGACGAGGACGCAAGACAAACTGACTGCCGCCGAAGTTCAGGACTAGCGGCAGCTTCGGTCTCGGCCTGCTGCAACGGCTTCGCCGGTACTTGCCGGCCTGACGTGTTCAGGCCGGCTTTGGCTGGGTTGCGACGGTAATGGCTCTTCGATCAGTCGGTGATGGCGGATAGGATCGCCCCGCCATTCGCTCGCTGTATCAGTACCGCTGTCTTCAAGTCCTTATCGGCCTGTGGGAGGGAAAACGAGGTTTTACTTCCACCCCAGGTGCCAAGCCGGGCCAGGCGCCGGACGACATGTGTGTGCTGCAATGTCGCGCCACTGTTTTCCCCTCGTGCGACCGGCACGGCTTCGATCCGCGGATCGTAGCGGACGAGCCAGACATCCGCATTCCCAGTTTCAGAGCCGGCGCCGACTTCGATACGGTCATTGCTAAAGGCCAGCGCTGGACCATTCAGCGAAGGCGTTTCGCCAAGCAGAGATTCGACTTCGGGAAGGCTGTTCCCGACGGCGGTTGCCGTGCCGTTGAAGACCATCTGGGGGGTATAGGGACCGGGCTGTCTCAAGGCCGGTTCATAAGTGACCTGACGTTCGGTGAATTCCGGCTTCCCGTACGTGTCTTTCCAGCCCAGGTAATCCCAATAGGTCACGGAGAAACTCAGCGCGAGAACATTCTTCCGGTTGCTGATCTTGATGAGATTGGCGTTGGCCGGAGGGCACGACGAGCAGCCCTGGCTGGTGAACAGTTCCACCACGGTCAGCGGCCGCTCTGTTGCGGCCACGGGCATGGCCGCAACTGCCGCCAACGAAGAAAAGAATATCAACCTGCCAATCCTGCCTGGATATTTCATGTGCTACTCCGATCAAGGCCACGCGGGTCAATCCGGGCGGTCAGGGGGAATTCGCCCGCATGATTGTTATCGTTACGGCCTCACGACCATGTGATCGGCGGAGCGGTGGGAGACGGCGCTTCTGCTTTCGAACTGCACGGATGTAACGGCGGATCACTCTATTGCGTATTGGGAATGTCTCAACCAAAGTCCATGAGAGAAATCATGATTCCGTTTCGATCGATGTTCCTCGCCGCCGCCGCTACAGCGCTCGGCCCAGCCTTGGCTATTCCGGCACTCGCCGAACCCGTCTCCTTCGATGCCAAGGATGGCGCGAAGATTTATGGAGACTTTCGCCGGGCCGAGGGCAGGCCGCGCGCGATTATTCTGCTGTTTCACATGGCAGGTTCCAATAAGAGTGAATATGCGCCCTTGGCGCCCATTCTCAACAAAGCCGGTTTTAACACCTTGGCCATCGACCAGCGGTCGGGGGGCGATCTCTGGGGCGACGTCAACAAGACTGCTGCCAAGGCGAGAGGTAGCGCCGATTTCGCCGACGCGATTCCTGATCTCGAGGCTGCGATTGCCTATGGCAGCATGCAACATTCCGGGCCCGTCGCAGTTTGGGGATCCAGCTATTCCTCAGCGCTCGTGTTCATTGCCGCCGCTCGCCATCCCGACGTAAAGGCGCTGCTGGCTTTTTCGCCGGCCGAATACATCCAGGGTTATTCGATCGAGAAGGAGGCGGCCAAGCTCACCATTCCCGTCTTCATAACATCCGCACCCGACGGCGGTGAGATAGTGAGCGGTGAGGCGCTGGCAAAAGCGGTGCCCGGCCACAGAGCGGTCCAATATATCCCGAAATATGGCGTGCATGGCTCGGCGACGCTGCGCACCGATGAGGACCCGCAAGGGGCTAGCGAAAATTGGAAGCATGTCATGGCGTTTCTCGATAGCGCCTTTCCACGCAGTTGACGAAAGCAGGCTCCTACCGAGCTTGATAGCGGTCATTATCCGATCGCTGACACCATTGCGCGCCAGCCAAGTCGTTTTGATGAAAAGCTGCTTGCGCTGGTCAAGCCTAGCCGATCACCTTGCTAAGTTCAAAAAGGCTTGACGATAGCGAGCCAAGCGATGATCGCGAATGCCGAAAGGATGGCGAACGGAGCCGCCCCGAACAGCCGGTGGACAGGCTTTCCCTCCCGAAGCAACCTTTTCAGCACCAGGCCTTCAAGGCTGTGCAGACAACTGAGGAAGATGGCGGGAACCATCTTCAGAATGAGCCAGGGTGAACTGTCCCAACCCGCACCGAATGCCATCGTAAAACCTGCCATCCACACGACGGCTAGCGCGGGCGTCGTTACCAGCCCATCCCAACGCAAGACTAATTGGCCGAAATGACGAACGTTAGTCCCGTCTGGCGCGTCGACCGCAAACCGCAAAGCCAATGCCATTACCAGCATGCCTGCGATCAAAGTGACAACGGCTAAGACGTGAAGCGCTTTGACGTAGAGATACATCAGCGCTCCCACTCCTGATTGCTGAAAAGATCAGGTATTTCCGCGAGCGAACGAACGGTAAAATCTGCGGGATAGTCCAGCGCTTCGGCACCGCCGCGCATAAGGCCGTAAAGGATGCGCTCGTCCGTTCCAGAGCGGGCCATACGCCCCGTGATGTCCTTGACGTCGAAGCGCGCCACCCGAACGACCGTGAACCCGAAACTCCTGGCGCCACAGATATCAAATCCATTCGAGGATACGAATACGATCTCGTCGCGCGCCACGCCCAGCTCCTCCTCCACCAGCGCGTAGGCCTGTGGAGCAGGTTTGAAGACCCGCGCCGCATCGACGCTTAAGATATCGTCCAGAAGCCGATCGAGGCCCGAGTTCGCAGTCAGACTGGACAGCATCGATCGGCTCCCATTCGAAAGGATTGCCCGTCGGCGGGGGTGAAGCCGCTCAAGGCAGGTTCGAGCATCGTCGTAAGGCTTGAGATCGAGATAGGCAGCAGCAACATCCTGAAGCAATTGGCTATCAGCGCTCAAACCAAGCGAGCGAAGCGTGTAATTGAGAGAACGCAGTGTGAGCGACCAGAAGTCCTCATATCGCTCCATCAGCGTCGCAAGCCACGAATATTCGAGCTGCTTCATTCGCCAGACGTTGGTGATCAGACTGCCTTTGCCCGGAAACGCCGCCTCGACCGTCGCTTCGACCGATTGCACGTCATAAAGCGTGCCGTAGGCGTCGAAGACGAAGGCCTTGAAGTTCTGGTTCACCTCTATCTCCTTTTGGCGTTCCGGCGGCGTCCGACGCGTCGCTCGCAAGCGGCGCCGCCATCAAGATCAGGCTACTGCGGTCGTGGCCAGCGACGATCCTGAAGAGCGAACCTGCCTTGACTGCCACAGGTTTGACAAATGGGTGCAGGACCTGCAGCCAGCCTCCATCGGAGTAATCGTCTGGATGATTTGCAAACTCGATGCCATCAGCAAGATCGATCTTCATCCACTGCACCATTCCAGCTGCGGTGCCATCGGCGATGACAGGAATTTCGATGACGCGAATTTCCTCTGCGTGCTTCGGGCGCGTAAGGTCGATTGTCTGCAGTTCGATGTCCGCCGACAAGCGCTTCCAATCGGTCATCGTGCCATGGATCGGCAACCGATTGGCGGCGAGCGGTGCGAATGCAGAAACGTCGAACCCGGAAACATCACCCACGAACGCATATCTACTCAAGACCTCGCTTTCGACCAGGCAACCAACCGCGGTCGCGGATCGCGGGATGATCGTCGCCCCCTCATTCAACAGGCGTGCATGGGCATCCTCAAAAGTATTGAGAACGTCCTCTGCGAGAAGATCGCTCGACAGGATCTCCGACACCAGGATATCGGCCCGGGTTTCCAGATCCAGGCCGACGGTAAGCTCGGTCGACATTTTGTTGACGACGGTGATGCGATTGCCGAATCCATTCTGCGCGACAATCCGACTGGCAGTCTCCGCGATGAGAGGAACTGCTTCGCAGGTGACGATGTTTGTCGCGCCTGCCCTCGCTGCCATCATCGACAGCAACCCGCTGCCTGCTCCAATATCGAGAACCGGCGCAGCCGTGCCACGCTCTTGAACGACTTTGGCGATTGCGGCCTCAAAGGCATCGTTGCGTCGGACGTCGTTCAACATGGGTATATGCCAGAAGGGAACGATCCTCGACGTCAGGCGGCGAATCTGATGTTGCGCCAGCACGTTTTCGGGCTGAAGGCCCGCCAGCCTGCGAAAGGCTTCGAGCGCCTCATTCTGCCGGTTTGCCTGCACGAGAGCGACCGCCAGATTGTTAAGCGCCACTGGATTTTGCGGTGATGCGCGGAGTGCAGATTCGAGGCATTCGACTGCTCCTTTGGCATTGCCCGTTTTGAGCAGGATCGCACCCTTCTCCAGAAGACCGACAAAATGATCTGGTTTCATGGCCAGAAGGTCGTTCCAATAGACAAGTGCAGCTTCGAGGCGCCCTCTGAGAGCTGCAACACCGGCAAGAAGCGGTAGAACGTCTGATACCCGATAACCGTAGTCCAACACCCGCCGGTATTGTTCCTCGGCATCTTCGAGTTTGCCTTCCGAATGAAACTTCATGGCCTCACTCAAAGACTTCCGAGCCTGAGCCAAGGCGAGTTCCGAGGTGTCTGTCGTCATGAAAAAGCGTTCCCAGCAACGATTTTGATTGTCCTTGCCGATACGCATGCGCGACCCGATTTGTTACATCATCAGAAAAATTTCTTCTCAAGGAAAAGCACGCCCAAAGAGGCTGAAGAGAAGCCTCAAATCGTCGTGATTCTTCAATCCGACTTGCGTCACATTCCCGAACGGAACGATTTCTTCAAACGCACGTACGCCAATCTGGGAAGCTCCTGGTCGGCCATATAGTAAAGATGCTGAAGGTAAAACTATCCGGCCTCGTCGAGGAGATTGGCGATGAGCCCGGTCCACCCTGTCTGATGCGATGCGCCAAGACCCTCGCCTGTATCACCGTGAAAATACTCGTGAAACAGCGGATTGTCGTCGACGCTGCTCACATGCATTACCGAGGGCCGTCGCCCGTTTTCGTCCTTGAGGAAGAGGCTCTGCAGTCGCCTGGTCAATTCGTTCGCGACTTCTTCAAGATTGAGCATCGCACCAGAACCCACGGGGCATTCGACGCGGTAGTCGTCACCAAAATAGGCATGAAACTTTCGCAAGGAGTCAATCAGCAGGAAATTGACGGGCATCCAGATCGGGCCGCGCCAGTTCGAGTTGCCGCCGAAGAGGCCAGTTTGCGCTTCTCCGGGCGTGTACCCGGCGTGCACTCGCATGCCTGCAAAGTTCAGGCTGCATGGCTCTTCAAGATGAACTTTCGACATCGACCGAACTCCGAATTCGGATAGGAACTCCTCCTCATCGAGCATTCGTCGTAGAAGCTGTTTTAGCCGATCGCCGTGAAGCAACGAAAGCAGCGATCGCTCGCCTGTCCCAGGCTCCGTCCAACGCGGGACAAGATTCGCCAGTTGCGGACGATATTTTAGAAACCAGCGGAGTCGTTTGGAGAATTCCGGCAACTTGTCGAAGACAGCCTGATCGAGCACTTCCACCGCAAATATCGGGATGAGCCCGACCATGGATCTGGCGGGTATCGGCTCAATCCGACCGTCGCGATTGTGCAAGACATCATAAAAGAAGCCGTCGGCTTCATTCCAGAGACCCTGCCCACTGCCCGCAACGTCTGCCATCGCACCGGCGATCGCCAGAAAATGCTCGAAAAATTTCGTCGCGATATCCTCGTAGACCGGGTCGGTCATCGCAAGTTCGAGCGCAATTCGCATCAGGTTCAGCGCATACATGGCCATCCAGGCTGTACCGTCGGCCTGATCGATGGAGGCGCCTTCCGGCAAAACTTCCGACCGGTTGAACGGGCTGATATTGTCCAGGCCGAGGAAGCCACCCTGAAAGATGTTGCGTCCGTCGTTGTCCTTGCGGTTGACCCACCACGTGAAATTCAGCATCAGCTTGTGGAAAATCCGCTTCAGAAAATCCGTGTCGGCCACACCTGTACGCTCACGGTCCATCTGATAGACCTTGAGCGCCGCCCACGCATGAACCGGTGGGTTGACGTCCCCGAACTCCCATTCATAGGCCGGCAACTGCCCGTTGGGATGCATAAACCATTCACGTGTGAACAGAATGAGCTGGTTCTTGGCAAAAGCGGGATCGACGAGCGCCAGCGACACGCAATGAAAAGCAAGGTCCCAAGCCGCATACCACGGGTACTCCCAGGTGTCCGGCATCGAGATGACGTCTGCGTTGTTGAGATGGTGCCAGTCGGCGTTGCGACCGCTACGCCGCTCCGTCGGCGGCCCGGGTTGGGCCGGGTCGCCGTTCAGCCAAGTGGGTACATCAAAATAATAGACTTGCTTCGACCACAACATGCCGGCGATTGCCTGCCGCTGTACCCTGCGCGCATCCTCGTTCTTGATTCCGGCTTGAAGGGCGCCGTAAAACTCATCAGCTTCTTCGATGCGCTGCCGGAAAATTGCGTTGAAATCGGCGAAAGGTTGCATCGCCACGCCGTCCGGTCGCCACCGCAGCCGGGTTTCAAGGCTTCCGGCGGGAGGAACCTCAAGACGAATGTAAGCTGCGGCTTTGCTGCCACGGCCACTAGCACACTCACGGCGTCCGTCTTGCCATCGACTACATAGTCATTGATACCGTCCTTGAAGGGTCCCACTCCGGCCGAGCCGAAGAGCAGTGGAGCATTGGTTTCATTCTCGCAAAACAGGCGCTCGCCCTCCCGGTCGACGCTCCACCGCCACGTTTTCTTTCCTGTCCGCAGCGCCAGTACGTCTCCGTCGGCTGTGCGTTCGAGAACGGGCCGCTCGCTTCCGTCTTTCCAGGACCAAGTGTTCCTGGCACAGGCTTGCGGCAGCAGATGAATGGACGCCGCCGCGGCGCCGGCATTCTTTACGGTGACCCGCATGAGAATATCGTCGGGCGCCGCTTTCGCATATTCGATGGTCACATCGAAAAACCGATCATCGGCGAACACCCCTGTATCGCCGATTTCGTATTCCTGCTCGAATCGCGAACGTCCGCCATTGACGCGCACCAACTTGTCGTAGGGAAACGCATCCTGTGGATAGCGATAGACCATTTTCTGATAGGAGTGCGTCGGTGTCGCATCCAGATAGTGATAGACCTCCTTGACATCCTCTCCATGGTTGCCCTGCTCATTGCTAAGGCCGAAGAGCCGCTCCTTCAGGATTTCATCCCGGCCATTCCAAAGGGCCAGAGATAGACACCAGCGCATGCCCTCGTCGCAGAACCCACCAATCCCGTCCTCGCCCCAGCGATAGGCACGGCTTCGCGCATGTTCGAAGGAAAAGGCATTCCAGGCGTCCCCGTCCGCGCTGTAGTCTTCGCGCACCGTTCCCCATTGACGTTCGGCAAGAAACGGTCCCCATCGCCGCCATGCCCTGCCTGGTTCCAGGAGGCGCCGTCCCTCTACCGTCTCCAGAAGCGATCGTGGTTTTGCGTGCATGACCATTACCGAAAGAAATGAGAAAATCAGGGCCCCATCCAGCCCTGAAATCTAACCCTATCATTTTGTTTTGCGGACAGGCTTTGCCGCAGGCGCAGACATATCGCGCGCTGCCTTCGTAACAACACGCGCCTGATGCCAGTGCTCTTCGGCCTTGCCGTCCGGCTGACCCTCCTCCAGCCAAAGCAAATACGCGCGATGGCGGATATCGTCTTCGTCCAATTCTTTCGTCGGTTCGATTGCATCTTCCATGACCTGTTCCTGTGTTTTTCGTCAGCCGCGCCATGCAGACTGGGGCGAGGATGGCTGTTCTGCGATCCCCACATCAATTTCGTGTAAATCGACGATATTGTTACATCAGGGGGCACAAATGCTGGCGACCAATCGCAGCATGGCGCGGGCGTCGCCACGGCCTACTGGGGACCCGTCACTGGGATCGGCTGCTCAATGCCTGAATCGGGAGAAGATGGTTTGCAGGCCGGAAAGCAGACCGACAACAACGACCGCGAAGATCACATACCGCAGTTCTTCGAACGGCGTGCCGCTAAGATAATCCAGACCATAGCCCCACAACAACACGATCAGGCCCACCGAAAGGGCTGTGGCGGCAAGTCCGATCAAATGATGCTTTGGGTCTGTATTGCTTTCATTACTCACGCGCCCGCTCCATCGGCGAATCCATCCACTTTGAAGATCAGCAAATCGTCGCGTCTCTCGATCGTTCCCTCCAGGACGACCGGCGCACCGGTCTTGTCGAGAAGGCGAGCCGGCATGGGGCCGCCGTTCGCAGAGGAGAGCAAAAAGAAAATATGGCCCTCGACCGGCGCCGTCGAAACGAAGACGGGTGGTACACCGCCATTGATGCAGAGATTGGCGCAGGCCTTATGAGCAAGCCCGGTGCCCGGCTTCATCGCCCCGCCGCCGCACTTCCCATCGCAGATCTCGCCTGTCAGCCGCCACCTGCCAAGATTTTCCGACGGGGATGGATTCGGCAAGGCGATCGGCTGCGGTTCGACAGCCTTTAGATCGTCCCCTCCCCCGATCAACAGCATTTCCAGATCTCCGCGCTTGACGAAGACACCACCCACTTGCGCGGCTTTCCCCGCCAGAGGCAACGCCCTGTCGTCGATGCCAAACTTGCCGGATCCTGCCAGCATGACGGCGCGAGCAGGTCTCGACTCCGTCGCCGGCACACGAAGGACTGGATAAGGGCTGGTTTCCATCGTTCCGATCAGATGCTCGCCATGCAATTCGTCGGCATAACTTCCCGCTCCGGGGCTCTCGGTATTGAGAGACAGAAGCACCGAGGCCGAGGCCATACCGGCGACGAAAAACACGATGAAGCCGATCATCAGCGCCCTGACATCGGCGGGGACCTTTTTGAAATATCCAACGAAGAAGCCACGTTCGGCGGGTTTCAGCATCACGCTGGCCCCTCTTTCTTGGGTGTGGGGGGAAGAAGTTCGGCTGGAATTGCAACAGGATCGAGCTTTGTCCCCACCGGCAGCGGATCTGGATCGACAAGGATTGTCGAGCCCTGCAACCGGACCCGATACTTGCGAATGCGTTCCCGGAATGGCGGTGGCGAACAGCCATCTTCGGGGCGATATTGATAGCCGTGCCATGGGCAGGTGATGAAACCGAGAACGACCTTGCCTTCACCGACTGGTCCGTTCTGGTGCGAGCAGATATTCGAGACAGCCGACAGGCCACCCTTCGAACGAAAGACCGCGATGCGTTCGCCACCTGGAGACGCACCGATGATCGCCCTGCCCTCGGCAATCTCTGAGAGGTTGCCGACTACGATCCAGGGTTCTTCTGGCGCCCTCGCCGACGCCGCAACATCTGCTCCAACCTCACGGCGCCCGGCGATCAGATGCAGAGTGCAGAGCAGCGCCAAACCTCCGACCAGGAGCAGCCCAAGGGCGAGATCGCGCCTGTCGAGCAGCGCCCCAAGCGCCACGTGCAGGACAATTGCTGCATAAGCGACATAGACGCTCATGTGGATCGCCTTCCACAAGGGCGGCGTCAGAAAGGAAAGCCAGAAATCGTGACTGGTCACCGCGAGAATGGCCAGAATGATGAGCGCAAAAACTCCGAAAAGCTCGAAGGGAAAGCCGGCGACGCTCGCGAAGCTGGTATTGCTGGTGAACAGTGCCGTCAGTTGCGGGGTCGGGCTGTAAGAAAAATACCAGCCCAGCACGTAATAGGCATGCGTCGCGGCAACGATGAAGGTCATCACGCCGAAGTGGCGCCTGTTGTAGAGCAGTGGAATGAAGCGTGTATCGATGCGAGCGAGCGGTCCGATCGCCAGCACGATCGTCAGCATCAGGATAGCTAGCGAACCGAAAGCCCGCATCCGCTGAGTAGGTAGATCCACCTCGCGCAATGCCGGCGAGAGAAGTGGGCCAGCTTTCAGGAAGATGAGAATGTAGATAGCGATCCCAGCCAACAGGACGCCATCATAGATCATTTTGGTCCGGTTCCAGATGACCGGCTTGTAGGATACGCTCACGGTTGCCCTCCTCCAGCTGTCTTGCCGTCGAGACGGATTGCCGGTGCGTCCGCGGGCAATTTCGGAGCGCTTGCAAAGATGATGGCAAGCAGCAGCGGCAGAGCGACCGCAAGTCCGGTCCAGATCGCCGTATGGGCGCGACGATGGCGGCGCTGCATGTTACTGTCCTCCCTTCACGAGGCTCAGCCAGCGCCAGATGACGACAGGCCAAAGGAGAACAAGGCCTGGAATGAGGAGAGGCCTCACGGCATAGGCATCATGGGCGCCCGGATCGACCTTGTCGAAGCCATAAAGTAGAAACGCAGCGGCAACGATAAGCCCGATGCCGGCCCATGACATCAGCCCTGCGGAAATCGGATCAGACGGATCGAGCATAAGTCCCTCACACGCAGCCCGTTGCCGGGATCGCCGCGCCCGTGACGACGCCCCCCGCCGGTGAGACAAGAAAACCGATAAGCTTGGCGATATCCGTCGGCTGAACCCAACCATCCGTCTTGGCATTCGGCATCGCCGCCCGGTTTTGCGGCGTATCGATCGTCCCGGGCAGGATACAGTTGGCGGTGATGCGTTTGTCGCGGTTCTCGGCGGCGATTGCCTCCGTCAGCCGGATGACAGCCCCCTTCGAGGCAGCATAGGCTGCCTGATTGGCACCAGCCTTCAATCCGGGTGCCGCTGCAACGTGGACGATACGGCCATAAGCCGCTTGCCGCATCGGCGCCAGGACCGCGGCGCTGATCGCATAGGCGGAGCGGGCATTCATCTGGAACATCTGGTCCCATTGAAGAAGGCCCAGTTCTCCGACTGGACCTGTCTGGAAGCCCCCGACGGTGTTCACAAGCGCATCGAGTCGGCCAAAAACTTCAAGCGTCCGTCGGACAGCGTCCTGGCAGGCGGAAATGTCTGTCAGATCGGTTCCTCCGATTTCCAGAAGTTCTCCGACTGAGCTTTTTTCCGGCGCGAAGTCGGCGCCGGAATTGCGTTCGACGGATACGACGCGCGCGCCGTTGCTCACGAGTTCCTTGACAACCGCGGCCCCGAGATTGCCGCCCGCACCGGTGACCATCACCACCATCGCGCTTTTCGAGACTTCATGCACGACAACGCCCCTCCATCGGCTGATCGATATTGTGTCTGCCGCGTCATACGGATCGGGTTACGGTTTTGTTACAGATGTTTTAAATTTTTTCAGTCTCATCGCGCAGCCGGCGAAAATTGCTGCGCCAGCAAAAAAACTTGTGGAGCCGCTGTAACGAACCCGGTCGCGCGACCGTACAGGCCTTTGTCAGACCCGAATTTCAGATTGCCATCGACATGAAGGTCTCTCGCCAAGGAGCAAAGTAGATGAAACGCGATGCATATGGCCTCACAACCAGCACGGACAGCAACGACGCGCAACGAGCATTCGAGCATGCAGTCTTCGGTGTGGCGACCCATCGCCCGAACACAGGTCCCGCGCTGCAGATGACGATTGCGGCCGATCCTAATCATGTCGCCGGTCACGCATTGAAGGGCTTTGCAAACCTGATCCTGGCGCGCTCGGAAACTCTGACGCCTGCCGCCGAAGCGTTGAAAGACGCGCGTGCCGCATTGGCAGCGCAAAGTGGCGGAACGGGTGACGAGCGTCTTCTGGTCAAAGCTCTCCAGGCAGCCGTCGACGGCTCCTTTTCCAGGGCTGCGGATCTACTCGACTACGGTTTCGAAGACCGTCCGACCGTATTTTTGCCGTTCAAAATTTCTCAGGCCCTGCGCTTCATGCTGGGCGATGCGGCCGGCATGCTGAGCGCAAGCACAAGGGCAGTCGGTAGCCTGGATCTCGCAAGCAGCGGCGCCGGCTTTATTCTCGGCTGCCACGCCTTTTCACTCGAAGAACACGGCCGTTATAAGGAGGCGCTTGACGTTGGACGGCGCGCGACCGCGCTGCAGCCAGACGATTCCTGGGGGCTTCATGCCGTCTCTCATGTCTTCGAAATGCGTGGCGACACGCAAGAGGGGATCGACTGGCTTGAAGGGAGCCGAAAGGCTTGGTCGCGCTGCAACAACTTCTCGTTCCACATGGCGTGGCATCTGGCTCTTCTGCATCTGGAGCGCGGCGACCACGATCGTGTTCTGCAGATCTACGACGACGAGGTGCGACCGCAGCAGACGGACGATTTCCGCGACATGGCCAACGCCGTTTCGCTTCTCTGGCGCATGCAGCAATCCGGTATCCATGTTGGTGGCCGGTGGATGGATGCCGCCGAAATCGCCAATCAGCGAAGGGCCGATACCACTCTGATCTTCGCGGCGCTGCACAATCTCGCGGCGATGATCGCGATCGACGATCGCAGGGGCGTCGCAGAACTCGTCGCTCAAATCGACGCCAAAGCGCTTGGCATGGATGATCAGGCGCGTGTTGCCGCCGAAATTGGCGTGCCGATGGCGCGCGTATTGGCAGGGCTCGACGCCCCCGCCGACCAACGGATGATCGACCGCATGGTGGCGAACCTGCCGAAGATCGGCGGTAGCAATGCCCAGCGCGACTTTTTCGTGCTTGCCTTGGCCAAGGCGGTGGGGCGCAGCGGCGACAATGCCGCGGTGTCGCGCATTGGCCAGATCCGCCAACGCCTGAAGGCGGACGATCGTCTCTTTCAGTCCATCGAGCAGTCAGTCGGCATTCGCCTGTCTGCCTGAGCGCATCCCCAAACAAGGAGAAAAGTCATGACAATGATGGAAATGCAAAAGCCGGCAATCTTTCCGGAGATCCAACCGAGCCTGGCGCGCACGATCGTGCTGGCGGGCCTCGCAGCGGATATCACCTGGGAGATCTGGGCACGCGTCATCACTCCGCTTTGGGTCGGCGGGCCGCTGGAGCCTGCAGCTCTCGTGCAGTCCGTCTTCGGCTTTAACAATCTGCTGGCTGCCGAGGCCATCCACGCCATCGTCGGCATTATCTTCTATCCGATCGGCTATCTGTTCATCGCCCGGCCGCTGCAGCGACTGATCTTCCCGAGCCTGCCGCTGATCTTTACCGGCATCGGCTTTGGAACAGGCTTGTGGGTGTTTGCGCTTTACGTGATGGCCCATCTCTTTGCGGGATTGCCGCCATTTCTCGGCTTCATCACCCTGACCTGGGCCTCGCTCATCGGCCATATCCTGTTTGGCACCGTCGTTGCGTTCGTCGTCCGCCTGACGGAACGCTGAAGAGGCCCGCCCGGTCCTAACCATCCGCCGGGCGGGCTTCTCGCTTCAGAATAAACTTCGAGGGGGCTCGTGTAATGTCTCAACCCAAAAATGCGAATCGTGTCGCTGACATCGTTGCCAAGACCCTTCGTGCACATCAGGTGCGCCATGCCTTTGGTGTGCCTGGCGGTGAGATCGTCACACTGATCGATGCTTTGCAGGCGGCGGGAGTAACGTTCAACCTGACGCGCCACGAGACCTCTGCGGCGATCATGGCAGCGGGTGCCAGCACGATCAGCGGCAATCCGGAACTTCTGGTGACGACTGTCGGCCCAGGTCTTGCCAATGCCGTCAACGGAATTGCTGACGCCGTGCAGGAGCGGGTTCCGCTGATCGTGATTTCCGGGGTCGTCGATCGGGCAACACGGGCTCGCTATACGCATCAGGTGATCGACCACGCCCAGCTTCTGCGCCCACTCGTCAAGGCTTCTTTTGAAGTGGAGCAGGAAAGCGCCGCGTCCACTGTGGCGCGCGCCCTGGCGATCGCGACGACGGAACCCATGGGGCCGGTCCACCTGGACCTTTCGCCCGCCGTTGCCGCGAGCTTGAGCCCAAGCGCGTTCATTCCCAAGGCTCCAATACGGTTCATCACCCCTGCTTCCGTCACGGATCCTGGCGTTCGCCTCCTTGCTGAGCGAATTCGCGCAGCCGAACGGCCCCTACTCCTTGTCGGTCTTGAAACTGCACGCAATCAGGCCGGCCCTGCCCTGCAACATTTGGCCGAGACCATCGGAGCGCCTGTTATCACGACCTATAAGGCGAAAGGCATCATTCCCGAGGACCACCCCCTGTCCCTTGGTGGCGCCGGACTGTCGCCGCTTGCCGACCGGGTCCTTCTTCCGTTATTCGACAAGGCGGACCTAGTGCTTGCCTTCGGCTATGACCCGATCGAAATGCGGCTCGGCTGGTTGGATTTCGTGACCGACCAGACGAAGCTTGTCGATATCTCCGGAGCTCTTGCCGATCACGCCATGCATCACGCCGGGACGTACGTCTCTGCGGACACGAAAAGCACATTACAGGCGCTCAACGGCTCGCTCGTCGAGCGTAAGACATGGCCCAGCGACGAGCCGGTAGAGGCGAAAGCAGCGCTCGATCGCCTCTTTTCGACGAAAGACGCGTGGGGGCCGCACGCCATTGTCGATCGCCTGAATGAGGCAGCCGGGACAGATGGCCTGGTCACGGTCGACAGCGGCGCCCACCGCATTCTTCTCTCGCAGAAATGGCGCGCCGCCACACCGCTGTCTCTCCTCCAGTCGGCCGGCTTCTGCACGATGAATGCAGCATTGCCGCTGGCGATCGGCGCCAAGGTGGCCGATCCCTCGCGACGGGTGTTTGCTGTCATGGGTGATGGCGGGCTGGAAATGGGTATCGGCGAACTTGCGACCCTTCGCGATCTCGGCCTGCCGCTAACGATCGTCCTGTTTCAGGACCGCAGCCTTGCGCTGATCGCAATGAAGCAGGCGTCCGCCGGCCTCGCTCCGGCGGGCGTCGCTCTGGGTGAAACAGATTTTGCTGCCGTTGCCAAAGGGTTTGGTGGCTATGGTGTGAATGTGGAGACAATCGATGACTTCCGTACCGAGCTTCAGGGTGCCGACCACCGGCCGGGCTTCAGCCTCATTGCCTGCAGGTTCGATGCCAGCGCCTACGACGGCGCTTTCTGATCCCTACCAGGCGACGCCCCCGCCTGGTGCGAAGGTCAAGCGGGCTCGTGATCCGCGCCTCGACTTTTTTCGTGGCGTCGGCATGCTGATCATCTTGCTTGCCCATATACCGGACGACGGCTGGGCGCTCTGGATTCCGGCCCGCTTCGGGTTTTCGGATGCCACGGAGATGTTCGTCTTTCAATCGGGCATGGCCTCCGCCATTGCGTTCGGCTCGACCTACGATCGTAGCGGTGCCGTCGCGCTGATTGCCCGCGTGGCGCAGCGCATCTGGCAGATATTTTGGGCGCACATCGCCGTCTTCATCGTGGTCGCCGCCATCATGGTGGTCGCCGGAACGCGCTATGATGGTGTCACCTATGTCGACAGCCTGAACCTTGTGCCGTTCATGAAGGATCCGGGCCACCTGCTAGTCGGCTTGCTGACGTTAACCTACGTGCCGAACTACTTCGACATTCTGCCGATGTACATCGTCATCCTCGCCCTGCTGCCGGTGATGATCTTGGCGTCCAAAGTTCACCACGCCCTGCCGATATTTCTGATGACCGTCCTGTGGCTTGCCACGCAGTTTGGCCTGACGCATCTGCCGGCTGAGCCATGGTCGGACCGCCCCTGGTTCTTCGATCCGTTTGGATGGCAGTTTCTGTTCTTTACCGGCTTCTTCCTGATGCGCGGTCACCTGTCGGCGCCCGGCTATGACCGCCGTCTGATGATGCTTGCCGTTGTTGCCGTGGTCGCAACTGTGCCCTTCGCCTGGGTTCGCTTCCAGGAGGTTCACCCGTTCTTCCAGATGGCTGCGGAGTGGATCGCTCCGCTGACCGACAAAAGCAATTTCGGCATCTTGCGCTTCGTTCATTTCATGGCGCTCTGCTACATCGCCGTCCATCTCGTCGGCGAAAATGGCGCACGGCTACGCGGTCCGCTCGTCCGGATCCTGACGGTCGTGGGCCAACAATCGCTCGCCGTTTTCATTACCGGCATGGTGATCGCCCAGCCGATCGGCATCGCGCTCGATCATGCCGGCCGCACGACAGGCGCAGAGGTGGTCGGCAACCTCTTCGGGTTCGCGACCCTGATCGGTACCGCCTATCTCGTTCGCTGGTTCAAAACGTCACCCTGGAAATCGTGAGGCATCGATGTCCGATCATCAGAAAGCCGCCAGCCTTGAGGGTCTGCGCGTCCTCGATCTCTCGCGTATCTTAGCTGGACCGACGGCCACGCAACTCCTCGCCGATCTCGGTGCCGACGTTATCAAGGTTGAACGACCTGGCTCCGGCGACGATACCCGCAGCTGGGGTCCGCCCTTCGTCCCGAGCGCCGATGGCAGCGACAGCGATCTCAGCGCCTATTTCCTCTCGGCCAACCGCAACAAGCGATCGATCGCCATCGATCTTGCCGCTGACGATGGGGTCGCCCTCGTCAAACGGCTGGTGGCAATTTCCGATGTCGTCGTTGAAAACTACAAGCCGGGCGATCTCGCCCGCCGTGGCCTTGGCTATGACGACGTCATGAAGATCAAGCCGGATATCGTCTGGTGCGCGATCTCCGGCTTCGGCCAGACCGGCCCCTACGCCGACCGCACCGGCTACGATTTCCTGATCCAGGCGATGGGCGGGATCATGAGCATTACCGGTGACAGTGACGCGAACGGCGGTCGCCCGGTGAAGGTTGGCCTTGGGATCGCCGATGTCATGTGCGGCATGTATGCGACCGTCGGCATCTTGGCTGCCCTCCGTCACCGTGACCGGACCGGCGAGGGCCAGTATATCGATTTGGCGCTCTATGACTCGCAGGTTGCCTGGTTGATCAATGCCGCCACGAACCATCTCGTCTCGGGCAAGGTGCCTGGGCGAATCGGCAATCGGCATCCCAACATTGTCCCGTATCAGACCTTCAAAACGGCCGACGGAGATATCGCGATTGCAGTCGGGAACGATCAGCAATTCGCCCGTTTCTGCCAAGCCATCGGCACACCCGAACTTATCAACGACGGGCGCTTCGCCCGCAACCGCGACAGGGTCGTCAACATTGACGCGCTGGACCAGCTTGTGACCCAGGCCTTGCAGGCCGACACGGCGGAGAACTGGGAGCAGCGGCTCATCGCAGCCGAAATTCCCGCAGGTCGGGTAGCGACAATCGACCAGGTGCTTTCAGATCCGCACACGGTGGCGCGCGAGATGGTCGTGGACATGGAAACGGACGACGCGCAGCCGCTAAGGCTTCTGGGCAACCCTCTCAAAATGTCGGCGACGCCGGTGCGTTTCGATCGCGTTCCGCCGCATGTCGATCAGGATCGTGAAGACATAATGCAGATGCTGCGCGTCCTTGAAGACGAACGCGCAGCGCTGGAGCGGCGATAAAGCGATCAGTTTACGGAGTTCGATGTGTCTCAACAGCCCTTGCCGTATGTGATCGATATTTCGGACGCCATCCTTAACGACGTCAAACGAAGGCTGGACCTGACCCGGTGGCCCGACGATCCCGGTAACGACGACTGGGGATATGGCGTCAATCTCGGTTACCTGAAGTCGCTGGCCGATTATTGGCGCAATGGATACGACTGGCGAGCTGTCGAGCGTCGGATGAATGCTTTTGCCAACTTCAAGACGGCCGTTGATGGTGTCGATATCCATTTTATCCACGAGAAGGGCAAAGGCCCAAAGCCAGTACCTCTCGTCATCACCCATGGTTGGCCGTGGTCATTCTGGGATATGGAGAAGATCATTCGACCGCTCTCCGATCCGGCGGCTTTCGGCGGCGATCCGGCGGATGCCTTCGACGTCATCGTGCCATCTTTGCCCGGCTACGGTTTTTCCGGACCACCCCCACGTGCGGGCATCAGCTTCTCGGACACGGCCGATCTTTGGCACTGCCTGATGACCGAGCAACTGGGGTATGAAAGATATGCGGCGAGCGGCGGCGACTGGGGCGCACTCATCTCTTCGCAGCTTGGTCACAAATATGCTGCCCATCTCCATGGCGTTCACCTCATGCACCCCATGCTGCTAGACCAATTCAACAGCGATCGGCCGTGGGACGTGACCGCTCGTGCCTGGGACACCGGCAGGATCCGGCCGCCGGAAAATGTGATGAAGTTTGTGTCGCACTTCGCCGTTCAGGTCCTCGATCCGCAGACATTGGCATACGGATTGACGGATTCGCCGGTTGGGCTTCTGGCATGGCTATTGGAGCGGTGGCGCGCCTGGGGAGATGGCGGTGGAGATCCGGAAAAAGTCTATTCCCGCGAACACATGATCACGACGGCGATGCTCTACTGGGCGACCGGAACTGCTGCATCCTCGATGCGCGCCTACGCCGACGCTGCCCGCTTCCCCTGGCAGCCTTCGCACGATCAGGTTCCCGTCGTGCAAGCGCCAACGGGCATCACCTTTCTCGGGGGAGAAAATCCGCCGGGAGTGCCAACCGACAGGCGCATCGATGTGTTCAGATCGGGTCCGCGCGCTGGCTTCTTCAACACGGTCTATCTGAACGCTCACGAAACCGGCGGCCACTTCGGCTACTACGAAAATCCCGAGGCAGTGATCACCGATCTTCGTGCGATGTTCAGATCCCTTCGCAACTAGAGCCGAGAAATAGGACGGCGCCAAACGGGTCAAGCGGCCCGCGCCCGTTTGATCAGGTCGCGAAGCTCTTCTTTGCTTAGGACGCCGGAAGAGGTCGCTCTTCCGATGACGAAGGAGGGGGTTCCGCCGAAATTAAACGCCAGCGCCTGATTGTAATTGCGTGTTAGAAGATCGGAAATCTTCTTGTCGTTGCGCCGCACTGCTCCGGCGATCTTCGACAGATCGAGCCCCGCCGATGTCAGAAGTCTTTTGACGTCGCCCTCGCTGAGGGATGCCGGCGTTGCCATCAACGCTTCCATCGCCTGTTTGTAGGAGCCAAGCTCGTTAGCGCCGAGCACCGCTTGCGACGCGAAAACGGAAACGTCGCCGAACACAGGCCAGTCCTTCATAATCAGCCGGACATTGCCATCCTCAGTGACGACCGATTCCACGTCCGGGTGGCTTTTCTTGCAATAGGGGCATTGATAGTCGAAAAATTCCACGATGGTCACGTCACCCCTGGGGTTACCGAGAACTGGAGCATCCGGATCACGGAAGACTTCGTCCTCCGTCAACTGCTGGGAAAAACCAAGCCGGGGAGCCGATACGGCGGCAACGACGCCGCCGGCGGCGATCGAAAGGAATTGTCTGCGAATAAACATCTCGGTTTCCTGTTACAGAACATTCTCGGTAGGGCTTAAGCACCGTTGCCAATGACTGCAGCCGCTTTGAGGACTTCATCGGTGCCGAACTCCCCGACCAGCCGTTTCCCGGTCTGCCGGCGATCGGACGACAAGAAAATCATCGTTGGCGGTCCCACCACATCGAGCTCGCGCATGAGTTCTCGTTGCTCAGGGCTGATATTGGTGAGATCGACCTTGAACGTCTTCAGAGGCGCCAACGCATTGGCGACATCAGGGCTGGAGAAAACGTTTCGATCGATCGAGCGGCAACTCACGCACCAATCCGCGGTGAAATAGACAAGGCTCGCCTTACCAGCTGAACGCGCCGCATCGAGCTGAGCAGTAAGCTCCGGCATTGAGGACAGCAAGGCCATCTGGTCCTCCGGATCGACCCGGGCGGCTGTTCGCACGCTGGCAAACCCATTAAGCGGGCGCATGGGATCGATGGAGCCGCTTGCAAGGCCGACAACGAGTAGCACTGAATAGACGGCGGCGAGAAGCCCAAGCGACTGTAGACCCATGCGCACGGGCGTTGTGCGGCCCTTCGTGACGTTAAAGGCATCGAGGAAGACGGCGATCGCCATTGCCCAGACAGCCCACAGGCCAAGAGGCAGCCATTCTGGAAGCACCGGCTCCGCCATCCAGATCGCGAAGGCGAAGAACACAAAACCGAATACATGTTTGACCGATGTCATCCACGCCCCGGCGCGCGGTAAGGCCTGAGAGCCGACCGTCCCGAAAATCACCAGCGGAACGCCCTTACCGAGGCCGAGCGCAAACAGCAGAGCTGCGCCAAGAGCGATATTTCCCGTGCGAGCGACATAAAGCAGCGCGCCCGCAAGTGGGGCCGTCACGCAGGGGCCGATGATGAAGGCCGAGGAAAATCCAAGCACGGCAGCCGAGCCAACCGACCCGCCCCGCCGCCTGTCCGACCGGCTGAGGCGCGCCACCCACGCCGAAGGTAGCTGCAGCTCGAACAGACCGAACATCGACAACGCAAGGAGAGCAAATATGAGTGCAACTGCAGCGACCGTGATCGGTGATTGCAGGGCGATCTGCAAATTCTCTCCTGTCCAGGCAGCGGCCGCCCCGAAGATCGCGAACGCTGAGGCGAGCGCTATTGCATAGCTCGCAGACAGGACGAAGCCGCGCCGCGCATTCAGCTTTTCACCTTCGCGCGCAAGTGTGGCGGCCAGGATCGGATAAAGCGGAAAAACACACGGGGTAAAGGCCAGGAGAATGCCAAAGCCAACGAAGGCGGCCAGAAGAAGTGGAATGCCACCACGCGACAGGAAGCCGCCAACGATATCCTCCTCATTTGCCGCAGCCACAACCGACGTGGCGTGTGTGGATACCAGCGTATCCTTCGCGCTGTCGGCCGTTGTCGTCTTCGACCACCCCGATTGTCCGTCCGTCGGTGGTGAAAAGAGCGGCTGCTCGGACACCGCAAGCGTTGTTGGATCGATGATGCGCCGGGCTGGAGGATAGCAGAGGCCATGCTCCTGGCACCCCTGGTAGGTGACTGTCACCGACGATCTGACAGAACCAAGTTCGGCATCGGCGCGATCGAAATAAACCTCCGATTTTCCGAAATTCGGATCATTCTTTTCCACTCCGGGCGTTGTAACGAGCGGAACAGAAGCGCCGTCTGCGGTCTTGGCTGAGAGATATTGCCTGTAGAGATAATATCCTGGCGGCATCTGCCATCGCAGGTGGATCGATCCGGATGTCGTGCGGTCCACGGAAAACTGGAAAGCCTCGTTCATCGCAAGCGGTGTCTCAGCCGCGAGTACGGGGCTGACGGCGAAAATAGACAATAAGAGAGAGACCAGGAAGCGCATGCTTTGCTCACAGAATGTGGAAACAGTAGAAATGCCAGGCGGCTAGGCGACATGCCGCGCCGGCTGGCCAGCGTAATCGGCCATCGCGCGGAGCAAGCCATCCGCATCTTCAGGTTCGGCGTCCAACAGGTCGGCAAGGGCCACGATGACTTCCCGCCTGCTCCAACCCATGGCCGCTGCGCGATCGATCAGGTTGTTGAGATCGGCGACCACCGATCTTTGACAATCGCGAAGTCGGTTCGGGTGGTAATGGGCAATACGAGGTGCAGAAATCATGGTCGGACCTAACTGGCTTCGATGTTCCGCCCGCCCATTTGCGCGGGCGGGCGTTGTTTGGTGACGGGGCCGTCAGGGGGCGGGCTGGGCTTTCACAGCGTCCCAATTGGCATTTGCCTTTTTGATGTAGCCGCCGATATCCGAGCGCCAGGTCTTTGCGACATCGTTGTTGTAATTGAGGTAGAGCTTGTCGTTGACGACGGTGAATGCCTGCGGCTGGGTAGGCGCTTTGTGCCCCTCGGCGGTTCCGAAGGCGCAGTACCCGCCATATTGCGGAGCATAGTGTTCCGGGTCCTTCGCGAAGGTGTTGCGGTGTGCGGCTGACGCGAAGTAGAAAGTGGCACCCTTGTAAGAGGTCGAAAATTCTTCGCTTCCCTTTACCGGCTTATGGTCGGTGAAATAGGCAACAGCATCGTAACCGTTGATAGCAACACCGTTGGTTGCGTAGATCTCATCGGCGAAAGCGATCGTCGCAGAAGAAAAAGCGATGAACGGTGCGGCCGCAAGCGGTACGATACGCGGGATGGACAAGGTCATAGTCTTTCCTTTGCAGTTGAGATGAACGCACCCCATACGAAGGCGACAGGCGGGACGTTACATCGCGCAGCGTTCACGAAGTCGTGTGCTCCGCGCCGGCGTCCTATTGCGAACACATCGCAAGCGCGACCTGCGCCCGAAGCCTTTGGATTTCGCGATCCTTCTCGGCAGATTCGCGCAGCAACTGATCGAAACGTGCACCGTTTGCCCGAGAGATTTCCCAGAACGTCACGTTGAAAATGATCGGCATCATGGAAGCCGGGTCGCGATTGTGGGATTGCTCCTGGCGCGACTGCTCCTCGGCCGTCGCTTTTCCCCAAACCTTCAGGGTGCAGTCGCCGCCGGCATCGATACGAGCGACGGCTTCGACTGTTGCATCCGCCCTTCCCGCAGCATGGCGAAACGCACCCGCTCCGACATGAAGCCGCAGCGTTGAAGCATCGATCACGTGCGGCTGCATCGCGGCACCTGTTTCGACTTCGAAGACAATGCCCGGACGAACGCGAGAAAAATCGATCGGAAAATCGCGATGGGACTGAACGACGTGCGCAATACTCGATGTGATCACCTGTCCCCAGACAGCCGCGCCGTCCCCGAAGTGATGGACGATGGCGTGACCCATGCTCGGACATACGACGGAATGCAGCATGATCAAGTTCCTTTGTAACCTGTGGGAACGAACCTCTCGGTCGAGGTTCGCCAAGGCTGAACACCTTGCTATCAACTAGTTCGCAAGATGCAGTCAGGTTGTTACAAGGAGCTTCAGCTGATTTTGTTGAAAAGCATCATCGTGGAAAGCCGATGGCCGTCAGGCCCGCGTCGAGCATGTCGGCGCGAGCCTCGTGGCCGCCGTTGTGGATACACATGATGCTGTCGCCCCGGATGCAGCCGGGAACATCGTCGCATTTGATGCCGTCAAGCGTGATCGTCTTCGCATCCTTGGCATCGCATTTTGCGCGCGAACGAAGGATCGCAATGCTGTCGTAGGCGTTTCCCTGGTGAAAATGGCCACCGAGAGAGCGTCCCGCCAAAGGAAAAGTCTGATCGGCGGTTCCATGAAAATGAATCATGGGTGGAACGTCTGCAACGCAGTCCTCGGGTTTCGGAAGCGGATCCCAGAAGACTCCAGAGAAGGTAAGCATGGCGGCCGCCTTGTCCCCCTGCTGACAAGCTGTGTACCAGGCCATTGAAGCGCCGATGGAAAATCCTCCGATAATCACTCTGTCAGGCGTGAAACCGTAGCGCTCTCTCAAATCGCTCAAAACGGCGGCGACAAAAGCATTCTCGTCGCGCCCGGGACGGGCGCTATGCGGGAATGACCAACTGCCGTTGATCCCATCGATAGCGACGTACGCGAGGTGATGTGCTAGAGCGGTTTCAACGAGAGGGCGCTGTTGCATCTGTAGTTCTGCTGAACTCTTGTAGCCGTGAAAATAAACATAGGCACCTCGGAGGGCACCGTCTCTCGGCAGTTCGATTCGATAATTCCCATCCGGCACCTGACAGGCCGTCGCACCGCCGCAGGGGTTGGTGGCGAATAATTGATGCGGGATCGCCATCAGCAGCAAAAGACACAATAAAAAACGATTAGCCATCGTTATGCTCCTCCACCAGTACTGGTGAGAATGCCTAAGGCCTTAGACGACCGCGAACAATTTCTCACATAATCAAATTAACGAGAGCCCCCCGCCCTAGCCCTTAGGATCGTGGTTGGGAAATCGGTGAGCTGCCCAAAGCCGGGGCCACGCTCGACGCGTCTTCAATCGGACTCCAGTTTTTGGTTTCGGCACATTCAATGTTCCAAATACACCTGTCGTCCAGTTCGAGCAGACGTGCTTCTCGGAAGTAACGCTTTTTACCCGACAGCACGACGATGTCCGGTTTGACACCGGCAGGCGCATTTCAGCTTATATGAGATCGATTTGTAGATTGCTGTAACGACAGCGATAGTCGCCCTTCGTCAAGAATTTTCGGTCCCGCCTTTCGCAGATGCTCGCTTGAGCAGAAGAGCTGTTGCGAAACCTAAAGCAGATGGAACGTCAGGTCCGATCTTGAGTCGAATGAAAAAGCAGGATTATTGTCGGCATCTCACAAGAGGAACTCGCTTTGCAACTTCGTCATCAAATCCTCGCGCTTGCCGTACTTCCACTTGTCTTGGCCATCGCTCTGATCACGGCCTTCACGACCTGGCAATCCTCCACTTTGGCGCAAAGCAGCATCGACGCGTTTGAACGCAACATGTTGGACGCCAAGGAAACTGAACTCCTTAACCTCACAAACCTGGCGCTCTCGGCGATCAGGGAAGTCTACGACAGTGCAGGTCTCGAGGATGAGAAAGCCAAGCAGCAGGTCAAGCACATCCTCACCTCTCTGGACTATGGACAGGATGGCTACTTCTTCGTTTATGACTACGACGGCAACAGTATCGTCCACCCCCGTCAGTCGTTTCGCCCGGGCCGCAATTGGCTGGACCTGGTCGATCCTGATGGTGACAAGGTCATCGCCAATCTGATCGAGAAGGCAAAGGAAGGCGGCGGACTGCATCAGTACAAATGGGAGAAGCCATCTTCCGGAGCAATGGCGGATAAGCTGTCTTTCGCCGCTGGCCTGGACAAATGGCGTTGGATGGTCGGTACCGGCGTCTATCTGGATGACGTCTTCGCCCAGACGGAGACAGCCAAGGCTGGACTGGAAAACAGCATCCGGCGAACGTTCGTGATCGTCACCCTGATCGCGGTCCCATCGGTTCTCCTGGTCTTTGCGACCTGCATGTGGATTACCCTTCACGAGCGCCGTCTGGCGGATGGAAAGCAAAAGCTCCTGACGCAGCGGATAATCGACACACAGGAAGAAGAGCGATCCAGGCTTGCCCGGGAGCTGCACGATGGAATTTCGCAAAACCTGGTCGGCGTCCGCTATGCCTTTGATCTTGCCTCCCGCAAGGTCAGAGCAAGTGCTGCCGACGCGAGCGCTGCAATCGATCGTGGCATCGACGCGCTGAACGGGGCGATCAAGGAGGTCCGGGAGCTGTCGCACGAATTGCGCCCGCGTGTCCTCGACGATTTGGGACTGACGGCTGCGCTGACCTCGCTCGGCAGTCATTTCGAGGAACGGACCGGAATTCAGGTTTCCGTCGAATCGACGAGCGCTGAAACGCTGAAACCGGAGGCAAATACCGCGCTCTATCGCATCGCCCAGGAAGCACTCGCCAATGTCGAACGGCATGCCGGTGCCTCAGAGGTTACAATTCGAATCTGGGGCGCCAAGGGGCGCATGCGCATGGCGATCGCCGACAATGGGCACGGGTTTCAGAAGACTGTCAACGCTATCGAGGGAACCTATTCCGGTGGCTTGGGCCTCAGGAACATGCAGGAAAGAATGGCGCATTTTCGGGGAATATTGCTCGTTCAGACAAATGAGAACGGCACGACACTGACGGCCCTGTTGCCGAAGTCGGCGAATGAACTGAAGCCGGCGACCAAAGCAGCATGAACAAGGACCGATCGATCTCCGTTATTCTCATCGATAATCATCCCCTGGTGCTGGAAGGCCTGCGGGCGATCCTCGAAACCTATCAGCATATCCGGGTGATCGGCACGGCGCCGGCTGTGGCTCAAGGCCTGGAGATCGCCGCGGTCGAAGCACCTGACATCATCCTGTTGGATATCAACATGCCGCAGATTAGCGGTATCGATGCCATTGAACTCTTCAAAAGCGCAGCTCCCTCGACAAGGGTTTTGATGTTGTCGATGCATGACAGCCGCGAGTATATTTCGGCTTCCGTCCTCAAGGGCGCGTCCGGCTATATTCTTAAGGACGTTCCCAATGAGGAAATCGTCGCAGCGATTGAAACCGTTGCCGCAGGCGATACCTATTTTTCCACCGGTGTATCGGACGTCCTCCTGAAGAGACAACGGAAAGAAGAAAACGAGCCCTTGCCGATCACGCCGAGGGAACGTGAGATCCTTTCACTGCTGGCTGCCGGCCACAGCAATCGGCATATTGCCGCGCAGCTCGATCTGTCGGTCGCAACCGTCGAAACGCACCGCAAAACCATCAAGCGAAAGCTCGGCCTGTCAACGACAGCCGAATTAACACGCGTGGCGATCGAACATGGTCTGGTGCATGCGCTCTGAGCGATCTACCCACTTCTGGGTAGAGACCACTCGATTGCTGGTTTCCCATATTGCGCCCTTGAGCCGCACTCCGTAGGTCTCCCTTGGTCGCCTCAGGCGGCCTCGGGGAGGACTTTCATGGCCGGACTTCTGGCGCTTTCGCGCGCGATAGACGCGATCAATACGCTTTTCGGAAAAGCCGTTTCCTGGTTGCTGCTGCTTGCCGTGCTGATCAGCGCGGTCAACGCCACGACCCGCAAACTGTTCAACCTCAGCTCCAATGCCTGGTTGGAAGCGCAGTGGTATCTTTTTTCCGCGGCCTTTCTCGTCGCTGCGGCCTGGACGCTGATGAGCAATGAACACGTGAAGGTCGATCTGGTCTTTGGTCGCCTGTCACGCCGCGCCCAGCTCTGGATCGAGGTGCTCGGCACAATCTTCTTCCTATTCCCCTTCTGCCTGATCACGATCTATCTCTCCTGGCAGACAGTCGTCGAAAAGTTCTCGACCGGCGAGGTCTCGAACAATACCGGCGGCCTCATCCTGTGGCCGGTCTGGGCGATGATCCCACTCGGATTCGCCCTCCTTGCCTTCCAGGGTCTGTCCGAACTCATCAAGCGGATCGCGATCCTGCGCGGTGATCTTCCCGACGCGATCGCGATCGCTGACGCCGAAGCGCAGACCCTCTAAGGCGGAACCACATTATGTTTGCTTTCTTTGCGCAAAACCTCGCACCGATCATGTTCCTGTCACTGATCGTCGTACTGCTGCTCGGTTACCCGGTCGCTTTCGCGCTCGCCTTCGTCGGTTTCATCTTCGGCTTCATCGGTATCGAGATGGGACTTTTGCCCATCAATCTGTTCGGAGCGATCCCTGATCGCATCTTCGGTCAGATGTCGAACGAAACACTGCTTGCGATCCCATTCTTCACCTTCATGGGCCTGATCCTAGAGCGAAGCGGCATGGCCGAAGACCTGCTCGACACGATCGGCCAACTGTTCGGCCCGGTGCGCGGGGGCCTGGCCTTCGCCGTCATTTTTGTCGGCGCAATCCTTGCAGCCACCACCGGCGTCGTTGCCGCTTCGGTCATTTCCATGGGCCTGATCTCCTTGCCGATCATGCTGCGCTATGGTTATGACCGGCGCGTGGCCGCCGGCACGATCGCTGCCTCCGGCACCCTGGCGCAGATCATCCCGCCGAGCCTGGTCCTGATCATCCTTGCTGACCAGCTTGGCCGCTCTGTCGGCGACATGTACAAGGGCGCACTCGTGCCGGGCCTGCTGCTCGTTGCCGCCTACGCGATCTACATCATCACCATGTCGATCATTCGCCCACCGAGCGTGCCGGCATTGCCGGCACAGGCGCGAACACTGAGGGGCTGGAAGCTCTTCCAACGCGTCATCATCTCACTGGTGCCGCCACTGGTCCTGATTTTCCTCGTTCTCGGCACGATTTTCATCGGGCTTGCGACGCCGACCGAGGGTGGCGCCATGGGGGCCGTCGGCGCGCTGGCACTTGCCGCGATCAATCGTCGCCTTGATCTGGCGATGATCAAGTCTGCCCTCTACGCGACCGCAAAACTCTCGTCGTTCGTGATCTTCATCCTGCTCGGCGCACGTGTCTTCTCGCTCACCTTCTATGGCGTCAACGGACACGTCTGGGTCGAGCATCTGATGACCTCGATCCCGGGCGGCGAAGTAGGTTTCCTGATCGTCGCCAACCTGCTCGTCTTCTTTCTGGCCTTCTTCCTCGACTATTTCGAGCTCGCCTTCATCATCATCCCGCTGCTCGCCCCTGTCGCCGACAGCCTCGGTATCGACCTGATCTGGTTCGGCGTCATGCTGGCGATCAACATGCAGACCTCGTTCATGCATCCGCCCTTTGGCTTTTCGCTCTTCTATCTGCGCTCAGTCGCGCCCACACGCGCCTACAAGGACAGGATCACAGGCGCGACGATCCAGCCCGTCACGTCAGGCCAGATCTACATGGGTGCCCTGCCCTATCTCGGCATTCAGCTTGCCATGGTGATCATCGTCATCGCGTTTCCGCAGCTCGTAACGCATTACAAGTCCGGCCACGTAACGGTCGATCCGTCGACGATCGAACTCAATGTGCCGATGCCGGGCGAGGACGGGGCAAATCCGTTCGGAACACCGGCAGCGCCGTTTGGAGCAGAACCTTCCGAGAGCGAAACCGCTCCTCCGGCCTTCGATGCACCCGCACCCGATTTCGGCTCACCGACGCCAAGTTTTAGCGCCCCGGAGCAAAACGGAAGCAAACCTTGATTCTCAAGCCGTAACCATCACCAGAACACTGCCGCATGGCGGCAGCGTCGTTCAACCGAGGAGGATAATCATGACGAAGAACATGGGCCGCAGAGGCTTCTTGACGAAAGGAGCGCTGGCAGGTGCTGCGACCGTTGCGGGCGCCTCGCTTGCCGCTCCCGCAATCGCCCAGAGCACGCCGACACTGCGATGGCGCCTGACTTCCGGCTTCCCCAACAACCTCGATACGATCTATGGCGGTGCCGTTGTAATGGCCGACGCGCTGAACAAGATCACCGAGGGCAAATTCCAGATCCAGGTCTTCCAGGCGGGCGAACTCGTGCCGGGCGCCCAGGCGATCGATGCTGTCAAGGCCAATACGGTCGAGCTTGCCCATACGTGCGGCTATTATTTCACGGGCAAGGATCCGACCTTTGCGATCGGTTCCACCATCCCGTTTGGCCTGAACGGCCGCCAGCAGAACGCCTGGCTCTATCATGGCGGCGGCAACGAGGCCTATAACGAATTCCTGTCCGACTACGGCGTCGTCGGTATTCCCGGTGGCGCGACTGGCGCCCAGATGGGTGGCTGGTTCCGCAAGGAAATCAAATCGGTCGCCGACCTGAAAGGCGTCAAAATGCGCATTGCAGGCGTTGCCGGCGAGGTGATGTCGCGTCTCGGCGTTGTTCCCCAGCAGCTTCCGGGCGGGGACATCTATCCCGCACTCGAACGCGGCACGATCGATGCGGCCGAATGGATTGGCCCTTACGACGACGAGAAGCTCGGCTTCTATCAAATTGCGCAAAACTATTACTACCCGGCCTATTGGGAAGGTGGGCTGACCATCCATTTCTTTATCAACAAGGCTCAGTACGACGGCTTGCCCGATACTTACAAAGCGGCGCTCGATACTGCCTGCAAGGCCGCGAACATCAACATGCAGGCCCTTTACGACGTCAAAAACACGGCGGCCATTCGCTCACTCGTCGCAAAGGGTGTCAAGCTGCGGCCATTGCCGCGCGACGTGATGGATGCGGCCTACAAGGCGTCGTTCGAGCTATACGGCGAATATAGTGAGAAGCATCCGACCTGGGCGAAGATCTATCCCGGCTGGAAGAAGTTCCGCGACGAGAGCTTCGAATGGTTCCGCGTCGCCGAATACAGCTATGACAGCTACATGTATGCCGCCCAAGCGGCGGCCAAGAAGTAATGGACTGGAGGGTCGAAGACATCCCGACCCTCCATCCCTCAGAATAAACAGGGGGATTATGCGTCAGATTGAAGGAAGCAATATGGCCGCCCCAGTATGCTCAGCGTCAAACCCGCGTGGCGCTTGCGCCCACCCGACCTGATGATGGCAAAGCGGAGGAAAGCGGCCTTTGAGGCCGCCCTCGTCGCAGTCGGCCCATCGCGGGCGAGCTGTCTGGCTGTCGTCCAGCCTCGAGCGGAAACACCGAATCGAAACAACTCGAATTGTGACCGATCCAGCAATGGCCTCATGCCCGCGACACGCCACCTGAGATCCAAAGATTTCTGGCAGGCGCCAGCGTCACATCGATAGAAACAGGGACGAGCCCGCGGGCCAACTGTTGACCTGCGCATCACCCCGCCTAGATTTGAAGTATGGAAGGCAACAAAATCCGTCGAAACACGCTGGCCAACATTGTAACGATCCTTGTCATCGTCACGATCGTCGCGATCGGCGTTGCGCTTATCCTTCGGTCGGAAGATCCCCGGCCGATCACGCGATCGATCAGCGATCAAAATCTGTCATGGCGCGCAGACCATTCCATGACAGCTCTTTCATTTCGGGTGTGATGTTTGTGATGGTGCCAACTTTCGACAGCACTTGAATGTCATTCGGCGCCGCTATTCCCAGAGCGATCGCGGATTGCAGTTCGAAGGCCCGGAGGACGCGATGGCGGTCTGTCGTTTGGCATTTAATTGTAAGAATGCGCCCGTTCCGGCTGATGATGGCACCT
>NZ_JBMDKV010000033.1:0-35767 GCF_057809895.1 Rhizobium sp. FG113
TCTCGCTCAAGCTCGACGATCCATCCTTCACGGCGCCGGTCTACGCCTCCCTCGTCCAGGGCGACAAAGGCGAGCACAAGCTCATCTGGTCCCGCTAAACTAGGTCAACGGCGCTCCGCTCACTGCGGGGCGCCCTCATTCGATCACATAGCCCAGCGCGCGATAGCCCACTCGTCGCTTTGCCGCCATCCGGGCCAGAACGGGAACGGTGCTATCCACGTAATCGACGACCAAGACGTCTTTCTTGCCATCATGCTGACGATGCAGACGTCCGACATATTGCGCCAAAGTTCCTTTCCAGGCGATCGGCATGGTGAGGAACAACGTGTCGAGCCGGGCGTCATCGAAGCCTTCCCCGATATAGCGCCCTATCGCAAGTATCAGACGCTCATCATCGTCTGCGACATTCAACGCCGTGTTGGCCTGCTTGCGATCCTTCGCCGACATGCCACCGCGCAGCACCACCAGATTTTTCACGAACGGCGAGAACTTCTGCTGGAGATAGTCGAGGTGATCCTTACGCTCCGTCAGCAGTATGGGCGAACGTCTGGCCTCAAGGGATTTCAGCACGTCATCGAATATCAGGTCATTTCGGCCTTGGTCCTGCGCAAGGGCCGCATAGATCGCTGGCATTGACGGGCGCTCGGCCGAGACAAGTGACGCTGGCAACTCGAACTTCGTCGAACGGTCGCGGGCACGGTGGCGAATACCACGCTCGGCAGCTTGAACTCTTGCATCGACCCGATGGCGAACGGGGCCGCATTGCATGAAGATAATCGGATGATGTCCGTCTTTTCGGGCGACCGTCGCTGATAGGCCAACCACGTATCGCGCCTTGGACCTGCGAGCGACAAGTTCAAAACTTGTAGCGGACAGATGGTGGCACTCGTCGACAATCAGATGACCGTAATTTCCCACGATGTCATCGACCTCGCCATTGCGAACCAAGCTTTGGATCAGCGCCACATCGATGACCCCTGTTGGCTTCCTTTTCCCGCCACCGATAATGCCGATCTGCTTTGGGTCGATGCTCAGGAAGGAACTCAGACGCTCTACCCACTGGGTGAGAAGCTCCCTGCGATGAACAAGAACAAGCGTGTTGCGGCTTCGATGTGCAATGAGTGCAGCTGCGACAACTGTCTTGCCGAAGGCGGTCGTGGCGGCGAGCACGCCGTTATCGTTGGCGACAAAAGCATCAAAGGCCCGCGATTGTGGCCGTCGCAGTTCCCCTTGGAACGAGACGCCGGCGGGTAGCGCATCTCCGTCTTCGCGGTGATCCTCCAGAATGGCGGTCGAGCCATGGCTCTTAATGAGCTCAATTGCTTCGTCGAAGCAGCCTCGTGGCAGCGCGACATGGCGTGGATGAAGCTCGGCACAGGAGATGATCCGCGGCTTGCCGAATGTCGGCAATCGCATTGCTTGCGCACGATAGAATTCCGGGTTCTGGAATGCTGCCAAGCGCACGAACTGCGCAATCAGCGCGGACGGAAGCTCGGTCCTATCGATGTAAACCTGGTCGGCAATCACGACCTTGATGCTTTGCGGGATCGCAGCCTCAATTCGCCGCGGCTCGCTACGACGTGACGGCAACATCTTCCACGGCTCATCGGCATGTTCGTCATCGACCGGCATCCGGACGCCCAAGACCCGCCCCGACAACTCGGCTTCGTCGGCGATCCTGAACACTTCGTCCGCCGACAACCTGGGTAAAGACGACAGGTATGCCCACTGGTCGTCGTAGGGTTGCAGGTCGCCATCGACAAAAACGCTATTGCCATTTTCTCGGGCTTTCCTTTGCAGGGGAAGCGCGATCAGATTGCCGAAGCCGCCAAGTGGCATGGTATCCTGGTTGGGAAAGAAACGGTCATAAGACGTGAAGCCGATCTCGGGGCGGTTTTCCATCGTCTCTGTTATGAGCGCGGCACCAAGTTGTCGGGCGATCCTCGCGGGAACGGGTTCTGAGAAGAATATCCAGACATGGCCGCCGTTTCCCGACCTCGACCGTTCGAGGGCTGCGGCAATTCCTTTTGCATGACAGGTTGCCAGCAACGCTCTGGTATCGTCCGCCCAGCTTTCCTTGTCGAAGTCGGCAGCAAGGAACCAGCATGTCTCGTCTTGCAGCAATGGATATACGCCGGCAACAAAGTCGCTTGAGCGGGCATCGCCGCCACGAAGGTGCCTTTCTATGATATCTTCGGAATATGGAATGAAAGCTTGATGCGGGCAGTCCCCGCATTTCACCTTCGGCTTGCCACAGATTCCTTTCGCCCACTCATTAGAACAGGCCGGCGAATAGCCGGAGCGTCCATCCTTTCTGTTTTCCCATCGAACCGGGTAGACATCGGGACGTCCGGCAAACAGCCGCCGGAACAATTCGACTTTCTCCGTCGGCGGCGAGTTGTTAGTAACAGGGGCATCGGCGAACGCTGGCTTCTCGGCCTCAGCCTCGCTATCGGAAATCAGCTTTTGCTCAAACGCTTCCAGTTCACGCTCAAGCTCTATCCGCTCTTCATTCAGTTTGGCTAACCGCCGTCGAATGCGCGCGATGTTCTCCGATGCATCACTCTTTTCCGGCAACTTTGCAGCTTTCGCCTAAATGACAATGCGGATCAGCATAGGCCAAAAACGTCCTAATTTTAAGACGGACTTGCATCACAACGGCCTCAAGGCTCCGGTATTATGTCGAGCAGAACCCGCCGCAAACACCGGCAAAATCGGCCTTCAGCGACTAACGCTGCGCATAATCCCGCTCTCTGCATAATCGACGCTGCCGGCGTAGACGCGAAACTGCGGGCCCTTGTCGGAGGGGTTTTCTACCCGGGCGATGCGGGCCTTGACGTTGAGGGCGAGCGTGCGGATGGAGCCGGTGAAGCCGTTTTCGGTGGAGGTGAATGTGCCGATGGTTGCCATTGTCGTATTCCGTGCGCCAAGAGTGATGGCTGGAAACCGTCACGCGCGCTTTTTGCCCCTGCAGGGTGGGAGACCCTGCCGCCCACATGCCGCAAGCATGGGGGGTCGAAGCAGACGGGTGAGGTAAGCCGAGTGCCTTCGGCAAGCCATAAATAAGCAGAACCCGTCAAAGTCGGAGGGTCAGGGACTTCCGCCCGTGGCCCGTCCGGCAAGCATGCCTGCTATGGGAAGAGTAATCGAACCGATGTCTGAAGCCTCGTTGCAACATGGAACCTGCCAAACCGGAAGTGGGCAGGTCGGTCGAAAGACCGGAGAAGCGCCGATCCCCGCTGGATTACCGGGGGTCAGGGGCGTGCGCAGTCGCGCGCGTCAGCCAGCGGCCCAGCTTGCGGTGGCCGATGGTCGGAGTTCTCACGGGGTAAAGTCGGTCCCTACGGCAGGCGAAGGGACATCAGGTGAACTTGGGAACCTTGCCGTGTTCTCTCTCGCAGGATTGCGCGAGATGATCGAGGCGACCGATGATCGGCACGGCAGGGGGCGGAGTCTTCGTAGTAGTCCGAGGGCGGGAAAGCCGTCCACATGGCGAAGGGAGACAGCGAGTGAAGTAAGCCGGCAGGAGGTGGGCCGATGAAGCCCGATGCGGTGAATACCGTGTTCGTCCTCGACATGCAGCGCAAACTTCACAGGTGGAGTGTCGCGGACGCCGACAAGGTGTTCGCGGACCTGTTCAACATCGTATGCGACCGCAGGACGCTCTCGGAAAGCTGGCGACGATTGTCCCGTAACAAGGGCAGTCGAACACCGGGAACCGATGGCGTCACGCGGAAAACGGTCGAAGAGCGGCCGGGCGGCGCTACGCAGTTCATCGAGGATATTCGAACCGAGCTGCGCGGCGGCACATACCGGCCAGAGCCTGTCAGGCAAAGGCTGATCCCCAAACCGGGTAAACCCGGCAAGGTACGTCCACTCGGCATTCCGACGCTCAAAGACCGACTGGTACAAATGGCTTTGAAGCTCGCGCTGGAACCGATCTTCGAGGCGGACTTCTATCCGACCTCATACGGCTTCCGGCCCGGCAGGAGCACCCATGATGCGCTGGCGAACATCCAGCGTCATTTGCACCCCACACCGAGCGGCACCTCCGAGTATCGCTGGGTGATAGAAGGGGACATCAAGGGCTGCTTCGACGCCGTCGATCATCATGTGCTGATGGAACGGGTACGCTGCCGTATCGCGGATCGCAAGGTCCTTGGGCTGGTGCTCGCCTTCCTGAAAGCCGGTGTCATGGTCGAGGGCTCCGTCCGCCACCCTGTCACGGGTACCCCGCAAGGTGGCATCATCTCGCCGTTGCTGGCCAACATCTATCTGGCTGCCATTGATGAGAGGTATGGACGGTGGTCGATGCGTCCTCGCGAGCGACCGCAGAATGCAGCCGATCGGCGGCTTTACGACCGCCGGAGAAACAGGCCGACATTCTTCGCCGTTCGATATGCCGACGACTTCGTCGTGCTGACGGACGGAACACGCGAGGAAGCGGAGACCGAAAAGCTGGCGCTGGCGCAGTTCCTACAGCAGGAATTGCGCATGGAACTGTCGATGGAAAAGACCAGGATCACCCAGGTTGGGGAAGGCTTCGACTTCCTCGGCTATCGGGTGGTGCAGACCAAGGCTCACCGCACCGGTCGTATGGTCGGCAATCTCTTCATTCCGAAGAGCAAGCTGAAGGATTTGCGCCACAAGATCAAGGTCAGGGTGAGGGAGACGCCGACAGGTCAATCCCTTGCCGATCTCATCGAGAGCCTCAACCCAGTCATTACCGGCTGGCGAAACTACTACCGCTACGCCACATGGGCCACGCGGGACTTCTCCGGTCTGGATTGGTGGCTATGGGAGCGCATCGGGCGATGGCTGCGCAAGAAGCATCGAAAGGCGACATGGCGTGAACTGTGTCGCCGCTTCCGCGCGACAGCGCCCGAAAGCCGCTGGCGATGGGTCGACGGACCGAAATCGCTGCGGTTCTTCCGGGAAGGAGGATCGATCCGCTTCCCGTTCCGGGGCATACGAATACCAAACGGATGGAACGACCCTGACGAGAAGTTCCGAAAAGGAGCTGATCGCTTCTGGGCATCGTTCGACACCCTCATGTCCGTGTGAGGGCCACCCGTGGCGATAGCCACGCATGGAGAGCCGGTGGCTTGGAAACTTGCACGTCCGGTTCGGCGAGAGGGGCGCAGAACCCTCCTGCCGCGAGGCAGGCAGGCGCTGTGCTCCTACTCTACTTTTCTCGTGTTCGGGCCGCGCCCATCGCGACCTCGATAGCTGTCAAAAGACCGGTGACGATCGGACCGCACCCAATAGGGCCGGAATGAAATGGAGGGCGGCAAGTCGCAGATTTGTTAGTGGGTGAGGAGGAAGGCGCAGCCTTCCGGGGTAAGAAATCTGCGGCTTGCCGTTGCGGGAAGACGATCGAGGCGCAGCCGGTCTCCGGTCAGACATGCCTCATCGAGCCCGCAGATGGGTTGCCGGAAACTCTGACGTGAAGGGATATGGCAATGGTGTTCCGCGGTACTTGCGTTGGGCAAGAATGGCACCCTTGGCCATGCCGCACTTGCATCGACGCCGTTGCACGCTTCAGTCGGGGACAGAGCCCCTTCCCATCGTTGGCTCGCTTGCCCGATCTCCCCTGTGCGATATCGTTGCACTCGCGAATCGCCACCTGGAGGATCAATGCGCCAGCAGACCAAGCCGTTCATCGCCGAACGTAGACCGACCCGCAAACCCAAACCCGACGCTCAAAAACCGTCAATCTGGGGAAGGCTGGATGCTGACATCGCAAAAGGTCTGAAGGACGAACGGGATGAGGATCACGCAGCCGCCACCGGTGATGACGGCCGCGCCTGAGCGTCAGGCCGCAGCCTTCACATCCGCTTCCGGCTGCAAGCAATGCAGGAAACTCACGGCACGCTGCGCATGGGCCGCCGCCTGGAAGATCGCCCGCTTGTCGTTGGCCAGCACTGAAAGCCACGACTTCAGGTAGGACGCATGGTCCGGCCGCGGCTCGAGCTCCGGCGCGATACCTAGATCGGCGCAGAGGAAGCAACTGCCGAGCTCAGGCAATGAGTTCTTCGCGGGCGCGATCCGTCCGGTCCTTCGCATAGCGCGATAGATCTCGTCCGACGCGATGTTCCGCCGCCGTCCAATGGGTCGCCTCATGGCTGAGGACAGCCGCGTAGCCGGCAGCATCGCGAAACGCCTCGAAGGGCGGCATCTGGATGTAATCCATGATCGGCGAGTAATAGGCCTGGTTGCCGCCGTGCCGGATGACCGCGCCGGTGTTACGGAAGAAGAGATCGGCCATCTCGATCCGCTCGACAGGATCCCGGACCTTGGCCGGCGGAGCATGATAGGTGTCGGGCAGACCGTCGATCTGCTCGATGTTAAACACAGAATACGCCTTCAGGAACGGGATTTCCCGATCGACATCATTGCCGTTTCCGTCGGCCACCGACTTTGTGAAGCGGCTGGCAAAGACGACCGTCGAGCCGGTTTCGCCCTTTCGCACGGCCCCGCCCAGCTCGAGGGCCTGTTTGAAGGTCATCCACATCGAGGAGGAGAAGCCGCGCGATACCTGCTCCGACCACAGGAGCAGCACGTTCATGCCGGAATAGGGGAGGCCGTTGTGGCGCATCGGCCGCGTGATGCGACTATGCGTGTTGGCGGCGCTCCATGGTTTCATCCAGGGACGCACGCCCTGTTCGAGATCCTCAACGATCCGATCGGTGATCCGCGTGTAGATGTCGATACGCTCCGATTCCGCTTTCTTCGTCATGACTTCTTCTCCTTTTCTTAAGGCCGCGCCTGTCGCGGCCCGTCACGGAGGTCCGAAGTCAGGGGCCGATGGTGCGGCCATGCACCGGAACGGCCGCAACAGCGTGGAGGACGGCAAAGCCGTTGCATGGGTGCCCGGCTCCTGCAGGACCGCCGAGCGGGACGGGCCGCGATAGGCGCGTCTTCAGCCTTTCTTCTCAACATGGAAAAGGCCGGCGCCTGCGAGCGCCTGCCTCGGAACATGAAGAAAGGGCGGGGCGCGACCCCGCCAATGTGTTATCCGAAAGCGGCCAACTGAGCTTCGGCTGCTTTGCGGTCGAGCGATGCGCCCGGATTTTCGACCGGCCGGTCGAAAGGCTTCCAGGTCTCGCCGATGACCTGTTCGTAAGCCGCGACTGCGCCCTCGGCTGCCATGCGCAGCGCGTGCGATTGGACACCCATGTCGGCCGCGAACTCCCGCTTGCGCTGGGCGGCGCTGTCATAGCCGACCGGACCATCGAGATCCTCGTCGCGGGCATCGTTGGACGCCTTCGCCGTTGCGTCGCGCGCCTCGGTGACGGCGCGGGAGTAGAACTGTCCGGCACCATGCGCGGATCCGACGAAGGCCCCGACGATGCGCTGGAGGTGGATCTGCATGGCCTTCTCGCCGAGGCCTTCGGACAGGCTTTCGGCGGTCTCGACGATCAGCCGCTCGTGAAGGCTGCGGATGCCTTCGCTGTCGACGACTGCCGTGCCGAAGCTTGTCGCGATCTTGGACGCCTGGGTGGCGTCGGGGCAGGAGAGGCGGACCATTTCGAGGGTGGTACCGCGGCGAGATTGCGACGACCTGGTGTTGGAGCGATTGGGGGTAGAGGGCTTGGCCATGTCTGTTCCTTCCTTGGTTTGCGAAGCGGTTCCGGCCCGTGCCGGTCTGCCCTTCGATGCGGACGACCAAGAACCGGCAAGGGACGGGCGGCTTCACAGGTCCGATCCGGCTGAGCCAGCAGGGCAGGGTTGCGGGCCAGCAGGTCTTGACCTGAGCAGACCGCGAGCCTGCCCTCGCGCAGAGAGGCTGGATCGGCCGCCCCGCGGCGCGCAAGCGGCCTTGAAACGACCGGCCGCCGGTTCAGACCGCAGCGAACAAGAAGGGCAGTCCGCCACGGGTCCGATATCAATCCCAAGGCAAGCGACAGACATGGCCAAGCCCACCATGACGATGACATCGCAGCCGGGTAGGACATCGCCAGGTCCTTTCGCCTCGGGTCCTCCTATATCGCAGGATGCAGCACAGGCTCGCGGTCGCGATGCTGGAACGCCCCGATGACCTGCTCCTGCATCGCCAGCCTGCAGGCGATCATGTCGAGTTCGACCCAGCGCTCGAAGGCAAGGCGGTCGACGATCTCCCGATGGTAGAGACGGGGACTGGACCGGCGCCGCGCGCGGCTCCGGACCTTCACTGTGGTCGCCTGTCTTCCGGCGCGCGCCGCAATCTGGCGAGTCAGACAATCGAGATGCCGCTGGGTCTCGCGCCGGGCGCCGATTGCTTTCGCCAGCGGCCTCAAAAGGCGGATGTCGCTCATGACCCATCCCCCCGGCTTCGCCAGCCAATGAGGGAGGAGGGGCCATGATATTCAGCGTGACGAGCGAGATCGATGACGAAGCCGAACCGCCCCCGCCCCGCATATTCGTCGCTTGCCACCAGAAAGCGGCGTTCTTCACCACCGCGGATCTGGCCTCCGCCGATCTTCGCCACGACCTCCGTCATGCCGGGGCGCTGATCGGACAAGATTGCCGACATAACGATGTAGTCCGCCGCATGGCGTTGATCGAACGCACGGCGATCTTTTGCCCAGCTCTCGCCCTCGGCGAGCGTGCGGCCATGGATTTTCTCCCAGGCGTCGGGCCAGATATTGCGGATGGTCTTTTCTGCCGTTGACCGCTCGTAGGCGGTGAAGAGGTCCGGGAAACTTACCGCGACGATCGCCCATTCACAGTCTTCCTCGTACCAGGGCATATCCTTGCGCAGCAGCGGATGGACCTTGGCATTACGCTCTGTCGACAGATGGAAACCGCCATGCCCTGATGTCATGTGAGCGACGACGCCCTCGGCATAGACAACCGCCGTCTGCGATCCGCCCCATGGTGTGCTTACCGACATGCGGGTTTGCACGCGGTGCAGCTTGGCCAGTTCGCGTTTGTGACCAGCAGTCTCGGCAACGCGCGCCCGGAACTCGGCTTCATCGGCAACCCGGCCGTCATGCCCGATGAATTCTGCCCGCGTCAGATCGGCGAGTGGCCGACGGATCGCACCGGCGCTTGCAACAAAAGCAAAGCCGCTGGGTGATGTGACCATGGCAAGGACCAGGTCACCGATGCGGGCCAGGGGCAGGCCGTCTGCGCTGGTGGCAAACTCCACCCCCGAAAGATCGGGGGTGGAGTTTGCAATGTTCGACTGGAGGGCGGCGGTCATGCTGCATCCCTCAGATCGACATCTTCATCATAATCATCATGACCGGGCAAATCCGCATCCTGCGGCTCGCCATCGACCGCATCGTCGCTATCGTGTTCTGGCTGATCTACTGATAGGTCATCGAGATCGCTGTCGCCGTGATTTTGGGACCCCGCGTCAATGACATCCGTGGCGGCGCCTGCCCGGATCCAGTCCAGCAACTCGTCAGCCGGCGGTGCGAAGCGACCCGACGGATGGACAAAGTGCTTAGTTGCGAAATGCTCGACGAGCGCTGTACGCGTCTCGCGGACCTTCGGGCGCGGCTGGATCGATGCCTCAGCGCAAGAGGCTTCCAGTGCCTGGCGCGACAAGCACAAGAGGAAATCTTCCGAGCCCATGTTTGGCAGGAACGCGTCGGCGCCGATCGCCTCGCCGGCGATGCGCGCGACCATGCCGCTGTTCGACATGCCCCGCCGGCACGAGAGGACGTCGATCAGCACCGAGCGGGCGGCGACCCGAAGCGTGTCCTGATCGAAGGCGAGCTTGCCATGCTCGTCAAATAGTCCGACGGCATGACGCGAGAAGCGCTTGCCGCCGTAGAAGGTGCCATCTGCGCCGGAGTCGATGCGGACATTCTGGCCGGCGAACGCCAGGACCATCAGCGCCATCAGCATATCATCCTCGATCCGCGCGCGACCGAGCGCATCGTGCAGGGCATCAGTGCGGAAATCGCCGATCATGTCGTGGCCCTTCTGCGTGACGTCGGGCCGGGCTTTCGGCGTGGCGACTGCGTCGGTGTCATCGCCGCCAGTGACCGATCCGTCGCCAACAGCACCCTTCGGCTTCGCCGCCTCGGGCATGCGGTAATGCACCGTCTGGACCTTGCCGTCACGATCGAGGTAGAGCGCCGTATGGTCGGACTTG
The DNA here is from genome assembly GCF_057809895.1 of Rhizobium sp. FG113. Lineage (NCBI taxonomy): Bacteria > Pseudomonadati > Pseudomonadota > Alphaproteobacteria > Hyphomicrobiales > Rhizobiaceae > Rhizobium > Rhizobium sp. FG113. Next base: position 10,091 of record NZ_JBMDKV010000033.1, read on the forward strand.
GACGGCTTGCCGTAAACTTGGGATCCCTTCTTCGGCAGTTCCGGCTGGCCCCAGCTGTTGACCTCGACGATCACGCCGCGCTTCGGCAGGTTGCTCGTCATCCATTCGTGCTGGGCGCCAAGAAAACCTTCGACATTGGTGGTGTAGCGGCCGTCCTCGTCGGCCGGTGCGAAGAGATCCTCCACCCATTCGATGCCGTAGGCCTGAGCCAGATCGTCACCGAAGCTCGCGTCCCTGGCATACATGCGCTTTTTCGTCAGCGCATTGGCGATCTGCCACCATGGCGCCGTATCACCCTTCTTTGGCTTGTGCGCCTTCCAGACTTCTTTCTGATCGACTTGGCCCGCGGCCGCGATGACCCGTAGCTGCTGCTCGGACGGCATGTCGCCCAGCGCCATCTGCTCCAGCATAGCTGGCAGGACATTGGCAAGCAGGCGCAGCTTGCGGATCTGGCGGACGGGAAGAGCAAGAGCGACGGCGATCGCTTCCTCTGTCCAGCCTAGTGCAACAAGGCGTTCAATACCTCGCCATTGGTCGACGGGATTGAGCGCTTCGCGAACGCTGTTCTCGACCATGGAACGCATCGCGCCATTGTCGTTGGCTGCATCAACGACGAGGATTTCGATTTCTTCGAGACCGGCCGCGATGGCGAGGCGCACCCGACGATGCCCGGCGTCGATAATGTAGCCGTTGCCACCATCCGTCTCCGGGGCGACCACCGGCGGCTGGACGATGCCGACGGCCTTGATCGTCGCCAGCATCAGCGCATCGGCCTGCGGCGACGACTTCGACTGGCGCATCCGGTCGGGGTTTTCCTTCAGAGCGCGCGGGTCAACCTTGATGATCTGCATGGGATTTGTCCTTGTCTAGAGAGTTCCGGACCGGCGCCTTGCCAGCCCTTCCTGTCTTCATTTTTCTCGAAGACATCTCCCGGACCGCTGATCGGCCGGACTGACGCAACTGCGACCGAGCATCCCTGCTGCGAAGAATAAGCGGGGCTGACAGCCCTGCGAAGGACGAGTAGCCGGGATGGCGCAGGTGGCGGTTGAGCAGCTGCGTCGGCAGGAGGATCGATCAGCAATCGGTTCGTTTCCTCCTTCATTTCCTCTTCTCTACCGGAGCGCCGGCTCGCGCACGCGCAGGCGCTATAGGCACGAAGAACCTTTCCAGGAAACCGAAACGCAAAAGGGCGCTCGACCCGCGAGGGGAGCGCCCTTTTTCTGATCCCGGACGACATCGAAAGCCACAGCGATTGCGGCGGCAGGACATCATCTGAACGGGAAGTGATGCTCAGATATTGTTGATGGTGGGAAAATTCAAGTCGCGACCGTGAACACTCGCTGATAATTTTCGCCACCCTCCAAGAGGGCCAGTCGAGGAAAGATGAGTACAGATCCTGAAACCCGGAGGGCCATCGCAGACCGCGCCATTAATCGCGCGAAGTCGCGTGGTATGCCGATCGACGAGGACCCAATCTTTATGGCTCTGCTGGATGCATGGATCAGTGGCGACATCGACATGCGTACGATGCGCGAGCGCTATCTCGACAGTTTTTCTCTCAAGGAAGAACAGCGCCGTGGTCGGCCGCCTGGCCCGGACGAGATATCTTCGGATGATGATGTGTAAGAAAAAAGGGCCGACGGAAAAACCGCGGCCCATAAAGTGTGGAGATCTTTGACCTCCAGAGGGGAACAGCTGTTGCGGCGGAACTGGGAGGTGACCGTCATGTGCATCAGCTGTGGGCTTTATGCCTGATTTTTGACCATTCGGAAAACATTTATTGTGCAATGCAGCTATGCGGCCAGCGCGTTGGTCTCGTTGCCAAGGCCGCCCGCCAGTTGAGTTTCGATGTCACGGAGCTCGCGCCTTTTCTCCTGCAGGTCGTCCGCGAACGCGAACGCTCCTCCGTCTCGCGAACGGTAGGAGGCAAGCCGCCGCTCTGCCTCTTCGAGACGCCGGCGATATTGACGCCGCTCCTCCTCGAAGCCGCCGAGTCCATGTTCCAGCCGTGAGATCGCGCCCAGCGGCGTGACCGTGATCGCAAGGTCGATCTCTTGACTTACGCCAGTGCGTTGGAGCAGCGTCTCGTAGCGATAGCCATCGCCCTTGCCGAACCTCTCACCTTCATAGACGAGATCGAACCCGCCGATCGTCGCCAGATGCACCTCGCCCTCATGCTGAAGCTGCAGCAGCGTGAGGATTTCCTTCATCAGCGCCCGGCCGGCCTCCTTGCGCTCGGCATGTTCTTTGCCGAGCACCGTTATGGTGAAGGCTTCGCCGGTGGTCGACTGTAACCGCGCGATGTCCTGGCCGATTTCGCCAATCCGCCGGGTCGAGACCTCGATTTCGCGCACGGCGTCGCGCATCTGCCGGCGGACGGCGTATTGATCGTCCTCGTGGGCGGCCCGCAGCCGTTCGAGCCGTGCGATATCGGCTTCCAGCCCAGCCTTCTGCATCAGCCGCTCGTCACCGGAGGCAATGGCCTTGGCCATGGCGAACTGGTTGGCAGCCCCTTCACCGACATCTTCCAGCCGGCGGATCGAGGTGTCTCCCGATAGAGCCGCGGCAATGAAGCGGGCCTTGCGCTCGTTATTCTGCCACATGCTGGCATCGAGCGAACCCTCGGTGGCATAGGCGAAGATATCGACCTCGTCGTGCTGGTTGCCCTGGCGCACGATCCGGCCTTCCCGTTGCTCGATCTGCGACGGCAGCCATGGCACATCGAGGTGATGGAGCGCCTTCAGCCGAAGCTGGGCGTTGACGCCCGTGCCCATCGTTTCAGACGAGCCGATCAAGAAGCGAACCTTGCCGGCCCTGACGTCGCCGAACAGTCTCTGCTTGGCTTCGGTCTTCTTGTAGTCCTGCATGAAGGCGATTTGCGAGGCCGGCACGCCGAGCCGGATCAGCTCGTCGCGGATAAAACGATAGGCCGAGAAGCCGCGGGACTTTTCGACATTGATCGTGCCGAGATCGGAAAAGATCATCTGGACAGCGCCCGGTAGCTCAAAATCCTTGCCATCGGGGCGCCGATAGATGGCTTCCCCGGTTTCCTTCCAGATCCGATGGGCATTGCGGACGAGCAGATTGAGCTTGTTATTCTCCTCGTTGTCGGCCGCCGGCATAACGAAGCGCAGGTCGATCGCCGCATGGCGCCCATCAGTGATGACGGAGAGAAGAATGTCATCACCGGGCTTGGCGGGACCCTCGCGCTGCTCGATCGCCTTGATCCTGCTGCCAAGGGTCTGCTGATAAGTCTTGAACAGTGCCGTCGGTTTGGCCGTCATGATCTGCCGCCGGCCGGTCGAGATGTTGGGCACCTTAACATACTGCCGGAGATCCTCGGGCATCACCACATCGGCAAACGAGCGGAACATGGCGATCAGCTCCGGCACGTTGACGAAGGAAGCAAAGCGGCTGACCGGCTTGTATTTGCCGGATGGCTGGATTTCGAGTTCGGTGGTCGTGTCGCCGAAGCACGATGCCCAGGCGTCGAACTCGTGCAGCCCGCGTTCGGCAAGCGCTGCAGACCCAAGCAGGCGCTGGATCGAGAACATCTCGCCGAGGGTATTGGTGATCGGCGTGCCGGAGGCAAGCACGAGCGCCCGGCCAGGGTTCCTCGTTTCGATGCAGCGGGACTTCACATAGAGATCCCATGCGCGCTGCGATCCATTCGGATCGATGCCCTTCAGAGTCGACATATTGGTGGCGAAAGACAGCTTGCGGAACTCCTGTGCTTCGTCCACGACGATCTGGTCGATGCCGATTTCCGAGATGGTCAGCAGGTCATCCTTGCGGGTGGCGAGACCTTCGAGCCGCTCCTGCAGTCCTTCCTTCAACCGCTCGAGCCGCTTGCGCGAAACGCGGTCCTCGCTGTCGACCTTGGCCATCAGGTCTTCGTAGAGCTGCAACTCGTCCTGGATCATCTGTTGCTCGAAGACCGATGGCACGGCGATGAAGCGAAACGCCGAATGCGTGATGATGATCGCATCCCAGGTGGCCGTGGCAGCCCGCGATAGAAACCTGGCGCGCTTGTCCTTGGTGAAATTGGTCTCGTCGGCGACGAGGATGCGGGCATTCGGATAAAGCGCCAAAAATTCGCGCGCCGCCTGCGCCAGGCAATGGCCGGGCACGACCAGCATGGCCTTGGCGATCAGTCCAAGCCGGCGCTGTTCCATGATGGCCGCCGCCATCGTCATCGTCTTACCGGCGCCGACGGCATGGGCGAGATAGGTCGAGCCATCTGCGATGATCCGCCAGATGCCGCGTTTCTGGTGCCCATACAAAACAAAGGCGCCAGAGGCGCCAGGGAGTTTCAGGTGGGAGCCGTCGAATTTCCGCGGCGCGATATTGTTGAAGCGATCATTGTAATCACGGGCCAGTCGGTCGGTGCGATCTGGATCGGTCCAGACCCAGTCCTGAAAAGCCTGCTTGATCCTCTGCAGCTTGTCACGCGCGGCTTCGGTGTCAACGACATTGAGGACCCGGCGCTCGCCGTCGGCATCCTTGAACACGTCGAAGATCTGAGACACCCGGCTATTCAATGCATCGGCGAGCAGATCGCCTGCATGACGGCGGCTGGTTCCCCATTCAGATGTGCCCGCGGCGCTATAACCGAGCTGCCGTGCCTCCACCGTCCAGGACCCAAGCTCCGGCATGTGGTGGATGCGGATTTCCGCCTCCATCTTTTGCCTGACGAAGGCGACGACATCGGAGGCCGGGATCCACGGGGCGCCAAGTCGGGCTGTGATGTCGGATGGCCGGAGATCAGCCGGCTGGACCTCCTGGAGGGCGCGGACATTGCGCTCATAGGCGGGGTCGAGCTCGGCCGCTGCCTGCGCGGCGGCGAGCTTTGTGCGGACGGCCCCTGAGAGATAACCGTCAGCAGTTTTCCAAGTTCCGTCGGCAGGGTCACGGAACACGGCCTCGCCGAGCTCATCGATGACCGCTGCGGGATCGCTGTGCAGCAGCTCTGCGATATGGTCGATATCGACATGGCCGCGTTCGTTTAGCACGACGGCGAGGGCATCTGCCGGCGATGTGATTGTGGGTGCGGCCGGTGGCGCAATAACCCGTCCGGAAAAGATCGGACCGGGCTTCGCCGTGTCGGTCTCCAGATCATAGTCCTCGATCGACGCCACGAGCCAGCAATCGGGGTCGTCGCGGAACGAGGCAAGGTTCGGCTGGCGATGGGTCTCCTTGACCTCACCGGTTTCGGCATCTTCCTGGATCGCGACGGTGGTGTGGTTGATCGGCCCGAAATCGCGAACGAAGCTTGACCAGGCGATACGCAGCCGGACCTGAAGTTCGCGCCAGGGCCGATCGGTTTCCTGTGCCTTCAGCACCTCGCGGACGGCATCGCGGATCGGGATCAGCTTTGAGACGATCCGGACGTGTTTTTCCGGGATTCCATCGCCTGAGCGACCCTTGCGGACGGTGACCGGCACGGCCGAACCGTCGAGCATCTGCATCAGGCCCTTCGACCGGTCGAGGAAGAAGCTGCCCTCGCGAACAGTCCCGCACTTCGGCTGCAGATCGACGATCTCGCCGAGCTCGTCTTCCAGATCGATATCGATGGGTGTCGGCTCGCCGTCGTAGAGATCGGCGGGCATTAGATCGATTGCAGCGGCGAGGGCGGCGTCGAGATCCTCGTCATCGCGGGGACGGCATGTGTAGGTCTCGCCGAACGGGCCGGAGGTCAGGGCGTGTGTGCCGAGCACGAAGTCCGGATGCCGGCCAAACCAGCGATTGACCCTGATGGCGCCCTCGTCGTTGGTGGCCGGCCTGATCTCATCGACATCGAGCCACAGCTGATTTCCCTCCGGCTCTCCGGGCTTGCGCTTGCGGAAGAAGAGGATGTCGACGACGACATCCGTGCCGGCGTCACGGCGAAAGCTGCCTTCGGGCAGCCGGATTGCCGCGATCAGGTCGGCGGATTTCGCAATATGCTCCCGTGCCGTGGTATCGGCCTTGTCCATGGTACCATGCGATGTGACGAAGGCGGCGAGCGCGCCGGGCTTCAGCAGGTCAATCGACCGGGCGATGAAATAGTCGTGTAAACGAAGGCCAAGCGATCGGTAAACGCGGTCCGAGCGGACGGTGCGATCAGAGAAGGGCGGATTGCCGATGGCGAGATCGTAGATCGGAGCCAGATCCGTACGGGCAAAGTCGCCATTGATGATCCGCGCCTTCGGCTGAAGCAGGTGGGCGATGCGAGCGGTGACCGGATCGAGCTCGATCCCTGTCACATAGGCGGCGTCGCGATAGGGCTCTGGCATCAGGGCAGGGAAGAGCCCCGTGCCGATGCCAGGTTCCAGCACCCGGCCGCCGCGCCAGCCCAGTTTTTGGACCCCAGCCCAAATTACCCTGATGATGAATTCCGGCGTGAAATGCGCATATTGGGTGCAGCGGGCAAGCGACGCGTAGTCGCACTCGGAAACCGAGGTCTCCAGCAAAGAACCAATATCGTCCCAGCCCTGGCGGAAATCGACCTCGCCCGGCCGACGGAACATACCATTGGCCAGTTCGCCGGCGCCGAAGCCGGTGAAGCGGATCAACTGCGCCTGTTCTTTTGGCGTCGCCGGCCGGTCCTGCTTGGCAATGCCGTCGGCGATGAGGATCGCCGCGACATTGGCGCGGGCGCGATCCTTCCAGGAGGACGCCAGCTTGCGGTCGCCGTCCAGATAGAAGTTTGCCCGAAGCCTTGCGCGCCGAACGGGCGTGGTAGAGACGGGGACGGCAGCAGCAGGGGCTGGCGGCAGGGGATCCGGATCGTCATCATTGGCGGCATTAGGCGAAAACCCGCCGAACGCTGTCACGCCAAGTCCGAGGCCGGCGACAAGCACATTCGAGCCGAACATGTCGAGCGTGAAGGGATCGTTGCTCATGGGAAAGCTCCTTGAAATGAGGGCGAGCGCCATCGCTCGGCCACGGAGAAGGCCGCTTAGGGCGCGAAATTTGCGAATGATGATCTGGCTCAGGCGGCCAGGGCTGAGGGGAAGTGGCGTAGATGCACCGGCAGCTTGGCCGCGATCTCGTCGTCAGACAGGGTGTCGAGCAACTTCAGGAACGTGCCTTCACTGCCACCGTAGAGCATCACCGTGCGATGTCCTTGCATCTGCTTCGGCCAGCGGTCGCCGGCATAGCCACGATAGTCGTCGGTCGTCGTGCTCCAGATGTGCTCAAGCCGTTCTTCGCGGCTCATCGCCCGGACTGGTCGGGTTTCGCGGTCAATGATCGCGGTCCGCATCGCCTCCACAGAGGCCGGATCCGAGAGGTCGCAGTAGGTGTGAAAATAACGGACCGCTTCATCGATCCGGATCGCGTAAAATACCGAGGTCACCGACCCGGTCATGAACTCACGCATCGCAAAGATCGGCCCGCGCATCCAGAGCAGCGGCAGGATATCGAGCATATAGGAGTAGGAGGTTTCATCGATCTCGAACCATTCGCCGGCATAGACGGCAGACTGGTCGCCATCAAAGCGGTCCGGGCGCATCGCGTGCCTGTCGAACATCCGGAACATGTCGGCGCGCTTGGCCGCTCCTTGAAAGATTTTGCGGGGAGGGGCTATAGAGGTCATCAGCTTGATCCTTTTCGGGGTTTTGGACCGAACGCAGCACAAGTCGTTTCAACCTTGCCATTCTCTTCAGTCCTTCATGACCCCTTCCACGCTGCCGGCCTCGTGTCCGGCCGGGTCAAGGGCCGGCGCATGCCGGGCGAAGCCTCCCTTGATGCGGCCGGCGCGCATGCGGCAGGCCTCGTTACTCCTCTCGGTCTTCCTTTCCCGTTTTTCCCTTTCCCTGATTTGGAGAACCTCGTTCCAATCCTCCGCCGGCGGACGGAGCCGCTGCCAGTCGCAGCCGGACGCCTCGGCGAGCGCCCGTAGTCGTTCTGCATAGACATCCCCTTGGGAATTGGCATCCGTGGCCGCGACCAGTATCAGTCCCGGCCGCACAGTAAGTTCGGCAAGCGCCGCATCAGTCGCTGGAGACCACCCACCGCCAGTGCTGAGATAGAGAGTTTGCTCGCGCGGACCTTCGAGTGCCGCAAGGCTAATCGCGTCGATCGCGGCCTCGGTAACGCAGAGACGAGAGGCATCGCTTGATCCAAAACGGAAGAGAACCTTCGAGCCCCCGGTGGCAAAGCCACGCCACTCGGGACCGCGCTCCTCCCAGCCGACGACGCGACCCTCGCTATCGACATGGGCCGCCCACATACTGCCGAAGGGTCCTTCCCGCAGGACACCCTCTCGAATAGCCTGCCGGGCTATGGCCGTCGGGATCCAGCGCGTCCTGCACAGATAGCGCCAGGCACCGGATCCGGGCGAAGGCGTGGGCCGGCTGCGCCAACGCTCGCGAATGTCTTTTACTGGCACGGAAGATCGCGAGGACCTCCATTCCGACCGGGATAGTTGAACCCCGACAAGTGACGCGACTGCTTCCACTGAAGCTCGGAATGGTATTCTTCCCAGGAACATGACAAGGCCGAAGACGTCGCCTTTCTCGTCACTCAGCGGGTCGAACCAGCCGCATCCATCATGTGTGACAATGACGATGTTGCCGCCACGCCGGTATTTGACGGCGCGTCGCGTGCTTTCCTTCAGATCGATTTCATAACCGGCTCGTTCCAGCACGGCTTCGCAACTCACCTTGGCGCGCAGCGCCTCCAACTCTTCTCTCTTCATTGTTTTCCGATCACTTGTCGATCATCCTTCTTTTCCAATCCGCATACCTGCCGCCATCCTCGATTCCGCCGCGAAGAATGGAGGGGGCAAGGGCGCGGCAATCAAGGTGCAGATTTGCACCGGCCGCGGCGGAGCTTCCCTTGCGGCCGACAGTTCGCCAGCGGCAGGGACATGCGGGTCTCAATGAGACCCGCGGGGGAAATATTCATGCACGATCTCAAGATCGTCTTCGTCATCGAGTTCGTCGGACGGAAGGACGCCGAATTCGTCTCCCGATTTGAACAGGGTGACGGGAACCATGAGGATGCGGGAAAGCGAAAATGCGTGGCTTTGGGCGAGTGCAAGATCCTGTGCCATGTGAGAAACCTCCGTCCGGAGCGGGCCGATCCCGCTCGATGGCTCCTCGAAAGGACCAGGACCGGTCGCGATCACCGCGAAGACGAAGGCGGAGCGGCGGCAGCTTGCTAGCCGACCCCGATAGTGGGTTGATCGTCGGAGATCCGGGCCTGGCCCAGGACGCCATCCATAAAGAGCGGGATTGGTTTGCTTCGGCGGGAATTGAGGTATCCGGCAGAGATCGTTCACGGAAGCCAGCTCAGCATTTGTCGCCGAGCATCTGTCTGACCAGCCCAAAAGTCAGCGACGGCCGGCTTTCGCGTGATCGGACAAGGCTTTGAGAACAGCGAAGTCCATCTCCGCGCGTGGCTCTATCCGGACTATCTCACTGGCGACTTTCGACCAGTGCCAGAACTCGTCGAGATCACCACTGGACCGGCTATGGAACGCACGGCGCTGTGCTTCGTAGTAGGACCCGGCTGGATCCGAACTTGAGAGAAGCCTGGCATCAGCCTGCCATCGCCGACGTATTGCCCGGCGATGTGCGAGCCATCGTGTGAGGAAGCGGATCATCAATCTCTCGAGACCGGTGGCGACAGAGGCAAGTTACCACAAACTCCGAGTGATAGGGAGTTGGCATTATATGAGGTATTTCAATATCTTAGTAAAAATCACATAAGGCGATTTATGGAACTTCTCTATTCGGCGTGTTGAAGTCAATCGCAAGTGTAAAACGAACCCCGAATCTTCCTCAACGTAACCGGTGTTCTGCCCCACATTGTCTGCGGTCATCTGATCTGTGATCGACATTCCATGGATGAGCGACAAGGAGTTTCTCCATGGAGAGTACGTTGGAGGTTCTCACGACGCGACGAAGCAGACGTAGGCGCATCGCCAATCGCCTAACGAGGTCAAGGCGCGGATCGTATCTGAGAGCCCGCGTCCTGGTGCGACGGTAAACGAGGTGGCCGAGCGCCACGGGCTGAAGGCCAACCACCAGTCGTTCTGGCGAACACTGGCGCGGCAGGGCAAGCTGGTGTTGCCAGCGCCGGAAGACGCGGTCGAGTTTGCGGCGATGGTTATCGAGACGCCAGCACCGGAGCAGCTAACGATCAAGGCCGCCACGCGCCCCGAGATCGTCATCGGTCCAGTCACCATCCGTAATGAGGAATGTGCATAAGATTTCGAGCCATTATCGGAACACGCGTGAGCTCAAGTCTGGGTTTCCAGCAGGGCTGTCCCGAGCGGGGTCGTGCATGGTCGTCTTTCAAAACGGTACGGAGCAAGGAGATGGGGTCAACACTGGAAACCGGGTGATAGGAATCGCTTTTTGTGATGACTTCGATTTCGAAAAATTGCGTCGTAATGGGAACCAAGGCCGACGGCACGAGATTTTACTCAATTTGCTTGACCGAAATATTAGCGATCCAGGCGATCCCGTTGTAGTCAAGGAAGTGAGGAAACAACCGGGCTGGAAGGAGCTTCAATCGCTCGAGTTCCCTTGGTATCAATATCCCGCTAGGCCTCTAGTCGATATCTGATTTCACTATTGTTACCACCTTCGCTTTCGCTTCGAGCGTGCGGTGAACCGGACATTTATCAGCGATTTCTGCGATTTTCACGCGAAGCTCCTCTGACACCTCGCCATTCACGGAGATCACGCGCTCGAAACGATCGATCTTCGTAGAGCCGGTGTGTTCGGATCCTATGCAATCCTCGCAATCCTGAGAGTGAACTTTTGCGTGAGATACCTCAACGCTTATGCGGCCAAGCTCCAACTGTTTGTATTCCGCGTACACGCGCAACGTCATAGACGTACACGCGCCGAGAGCGATAGACAGGAAGTCATATGGCGACGGGCCAGAATCCAGCCCACCCTGACTTCGGGGCTCGTCGGCGAACATATGATGACTGCCTGCCAAGACTAAATTTTGAAATTTCCCATCGCCCGTCTCCGAAATAAGCACATTCTTCAAAGGTATTCCACTTGGCAGCGGATCAAGGGGCAGATACCGGGTTAGCCATCCCGATATCATTCTCCCGGCGAAATCAGAATCCGCCGGGTCAGTCAAAAGATGGTCCGCCCTGTCCAGCGAAACGAAGCTCTTTGGATGACGGGCGGCATTGAAGATTTGCGCAGCATTTTCGATTCCGACTGTTGTATCCAGCGGAGCGTGAAGTACCAGGATCGGTCTCCTTATCTCAGCGATTGCTTCTTTGATCGTCTGGGCACGAGCGTCGTCGATAAACTGCTTTGTGATGACAAACTTCCGCCCCGCAAGATCGACTTCAGCCAGTCCGTTGGTTTCGATCTCGTGCAAACTGGTTCCGAAGCTCTCCAACACGTGACCAACGTCGACGGGGGCACCGATGGTGGCAACTGCTCGGACTTCAGGAATATGCTTTGCCACAGCCAGCACTGCTGTACCGCCGAGCGAGTGCCCGATCAGGAGCTGGGGTGCTGCATAATTTTCTCGTAGGTATTCCGCGGCGGAGACTAAATCCGCAACGTTCGATGAAAAATTCGTGGATGCGAATTCGCCCTCGCTTGATCCCAAACCCGTGAAATCGAACCGCATAACGGCGAGCCCTTCCCGAACAAGTTCGGCTGCTATGTGGCGGGCTGCAACAAGATCCTTGGAGCAGGTGAAGCAATGGGCAAATAATGCATAACCCCTCAATGTTCCTTTTGGCATATCAAGGCGAGCAGCCAATTTCGCTCCAGAATACCCCGGGAATTGAAGGCGCTGTGTACTGAAATGCATCTGACTACTCCGTTTTAAGACGAGATCATTTACAGTATCGGCACAACCATATTACTCGTTGTCTGGGCTGAAAATAAGCGCGTTGTAGTGAAGTAACGCCGCCTTTCCGGGTATCCAGTCGTCCTACTGCAAGTCGCGACGGTTTTTTAGGCAGGCAGGTGCGTCGTGCCGATTCCTCCTCCGTCATCATTGCGAGGGGCGAAATTTGCGGTGTCTCCAGCAACATCTAGCCGCCAAAACGCTCGGCCCGGATCGAATCTTCCCTGACCCCCAAGTCCACTAAATAGCCAGTTATTGCCTCCACGAAAACGTTCGAACCGCAGACATACGTCAGCCGCGGAGGCGATCCGATCTCAGTTAGGCACGATTTGAGAAATTCTCGATCCAATCGTCGCCCCAGATCCTGGGGCCGACGCGGGAGGTCTCTTGAGAGGCTGAGAAAGAGCGTGAATTCGCCCACCGCCGTGTCTAGTGCAAGCAATTCGTCTCGGAAAACAAACTCCTCCCATGACCGAGCAGCCGCGATAAGCATCACGGGTTCGTCTCCTCCGCCTGCAATGCGGTGGCGCAGGATGGACATCAGTGGTGCGACTCCGGATCCACCTCCTATAAGTAGCAGCGGCCCGCCATCTTCGAAGTCCCAGGAGAAATGTCCTCCAAAGGGGCCGCGCATTTCGATATCGTCACCGATTTCCGCAATATCGTGCAAAAACGCGGATACCTCTCCGTCGTCTAGACGTTCGACCACCAGCTCATATAATTCACCCCGTTCTGGAGCAGAAGCGACCGAGTAGCTTCGTTGTGCTTGGTAGCCATCCGGAGCGGTCAGCCGAATGTCGATGTGCTGACCCGCCCTGAACGGATACCATTCGTTGGGCTTAAATAAAAAGCTCGACACGCGTGATGTTTGACGATCGACGCTTTTCAGTTCAGCTCGTTGCCAATTGGACCTAGCCACCTTTAGTCGCCCGTGTAACGTTGTTCTTGCCAAGGGTCCGCGTGCAGATTGTACCCCCGCAGTTCCCAAAACCCCCCCTCTTCGCGTTCGGTAAATTGAAGGCCATTTATCCACTTTGCCGATTTCCAGAAGTATAGATGAGGAACGAGTAACCTTGCAGGCCCCCCATGTTCCGCCGTGAGAGGAAAACCTTCGTAATGGGTGGCGATCATTGCCCTTCCGCCAATCAAACTCGCCACCGGTACATTTGTCGAGTAACCGTCAAATGAGTGTGCAAGAGTGTAAGGCGTTGGCGGCGTGATCGCGGCATCAGCAAAGACGTCGTCGATTAAAACGCCTTTCCACGGAGTGTTTAGTTTCGACCATTTTGTTACGCAGTGGATGTCTCGCGTCATCTTCGTCTGTGGCAGGGTGTTAAACTCCTCCCAGGTCCAGCGCTTTACAGGCCGAGGACCTACCTTTAGCGTGAACGACCAGTTGGCCAGGATTATTCGCGGCGTCGGCCCCGCAGTTAGAACTGGAAAATCTTCGACAAGGTGTTGACCAGGCGGAATTCGATCCGCGTAAGTAGGGTCAGGATGCTTGCCAGTGAACCCGCGCGTTACCATGCTTGCGCTCCCTATTGTTGATCAGCCAGCGCTTTCAGCGCAATGTTCTCTCAAATGAGCTCATCCAGCGGCGATGCGACGGCAGGTGTAGCTGTTGGAATGCAGTCAAGAAGATCCGCCTCGGCTCCGCAAGCGTACCCGAACGTTAGCTGGACGCTGCATGCCGCTTGCGATACTCCACCAGTGGCAAACCGCCCCAGCCCCAGTTGTCCGTCTCGACTTCCTCGATTACGACGAACGTCGAGTCCAATGGTTTACGGAGAACTTCCAGAAGAAGTTGGCTGACGCCGGAAATCAACGCCGCCTTTTCTTGAGCCGACACGGCGTTTCGGCCGGAGCCGGAGCCCTCCTTAGTTACTTGGATGGTGACTATAGGCATGAAATTCCCTCCTTCGCGGCGGCAAGCTAGCCGTCTTTCGGTTTCGAGCGAGTCCGCCCCCGGAACGGAAACTTCGCGGCTTGCGTTGGTCGGCCTGCTAGACCCACAACGGTTTCGGCAACGACCTGGTCATCTCGTCCGACTTTATCGTCACGGTTGGCGGCGGTCAGTAACCCACAGTGAAGCGTTTCCTAATGTGCCTGGGATTTTCAATTTCGTCGACCATTGCCACGGCGAAGTCCTCATAAGAGACGCTGCTCCCTTCAGCTGACGACAAGAGGCTGTTTTCACCGATCCGAAATTTTCCAGTGCGACTACCTGCGAAAAAATTTGCCGAAGGAGAAATGAATGTCCACTCAAGCTCTTCAACTTCTTTGATGACATCCAGGAATTCTGCGCCCTGTTGGGCCTCATGCTTGTAAAGCGCGGGGAACTCTGGTGTCTCCATAAGCCGCACGCCGGGTTCCACGTAGAGGCTGCCAGCACCGCCGACGATCAGATAGCGCTTGACCCCGGATGCAAGCACCGAGGCGATCAGGGTGTAGGCGTCGCTGTCGAGGAAATGTACCGAACTGACCACGGCGTCGTGGCCCTCGAGGAGCGGGGTTAAACTGGTTTCTCGAAAGATATCACCTTTCTTGGCGGTTACACCTGGCATTGGCGCTATTCTCAAAGGGTCCCGGGCGATCGCGGTAATAAGGTGACCGCGCTCCGACAGTTCTAGTAAAATGCGGGAGCCAACTTGCCCGGATGCACCGATTAGAGCGATTTTCGCCATTTTGGACCCTTGTATTGCTGCGCTAACAAGGCCTTCAATTGATGCTTGTCGAGCAGTCTGATCTCGTAGTTCGAACGTCGATACGAAGATGTTTTCGTTCATCGATCCTTCTGGGACAGCCGTTCAAAAATGCGGATCTGGAGAATACCGATCGAGCTCAATTCGCAGAGTAACAACGATTTCACCGCCGGTCCTTGGGGAATTCCTGAAAAAACCTTTATCAGGAAAGCGAATTGCGAATTCCAACCAAAGTGCGACTTCTAATGCTCGCGCCGCAGGCCGTGCTGGCTTGTGAGAATAAATTGAGCTACTATCCGGCTTCGGGCTTCCTCGGTTGAGGTGCGGGGCGGCTCCGAGACGCAGACAGCGGAAATAACAGCAACAGTAATAATTCCTTCAAATCCGGACGCGTTCAAATCTGAAATCGAGGCGCGGTTCCGTTTGCCGAAAGCGACATCCAGTGGACCTATTAGCCTTAGGCCCCGCGGCCGTAAGCACAGAGATATGGCTGGCAATGGTCTCGATCGCGGTGCTGGGTTTTGTTCTGGGTTTCGCGATGAACCACGGATCTATCTGCACGGTCATCGCCACGACAGAGTTAATCCTTGACAAGAGACCGGCACGCTTCATTGCGCTGGCGGAATGCGCCGTTTGGGCCGCCTTTGTCTACGCAATACTCGAAACATTACCGACGATGCAAGAAGGTTGGTCGCCGCTCGCGTATCTGGTGCCGGCAGCCATATTATTCGGCATCGGCACGTATGTGAACGGTGCTTGTGTGTTTGGGTCTGTCGGGCATCTCGGAAACGGTGAAATCGATTTTGGTTTCACGTTCCTCGGGATCTTCGCGGTATCAAGCATTGACTCACTTTTTGACCTGGTTCCGCACGAACCACCGGTTAGCGCTTCCTCGGCGCTAGGACCCGTGGTTCTGGCCTTGGTACTGTTCGGCATTCTGGCACTGAGGTACGGTGTGTCACTCAAGTCCAAGCCCAAATTTCGGCGGTTGACGCTATCGATGGGAGCAATCGGGATTGCGTCTCCTATTCTGGCAGGGTTCGCGCCTTGGTTTTCAATAACGACGTCGGTTGGCTCGATTCTTTCGATACCCATTGCGGGCACGGTAGTTTCAGTGTGCATGCTGATTGGCAGTCTTTTATCTGCGCGGATCCGGAGACGTCGGTTCAAACTAAAATGGCCAACACTCCGTGGCATAGCGAGGAGAACGCTAGGCGGTGTTCTCATGGGAGTGGGTGCGCTTTTGATTCCTGGTGGTAACGAGAGGTTACTCTTGATTGGTTTTCCTATGGGTGCATGGCAAGCCATGCTGGCATATTTTCTGCTGGTTGCGACGCTTACGGCACTCATCACTAAATTTGGGTCGTCGGCAAAGCCATGGTCTTGATTTCAAGGATGGGAAAAACGGCGCAGGGAGGCGCAGTTGGGCTCAATAAAGCGCGCGCGTCAGCCTGAGGTTATGTTCGGCGGGTTTGCCGAAGGATCCCATTGTCACAGACGGCAGGCCAGAGTAACGATGTGAAGAATAAGATCAGGATGCTAACGATTTACGATCCTCGTCGTCTTTGCAGATTGCCTGCTCCAGGGGAAAGCGAGTCGCCGCAGCAAGCATATGGACGGCCATGCGCTTGGCCAGTCGGGCGGGCTCAGGAAGGCGGGTAATCTGCGCGACGGCGATCGCACCTTCGTGCAGCAAATTTACTTCTGCCGCGATCCCCTTTGGATCCATAAACCGTGCTGCATGGGCAAGTTCTTCGAAATAAGCGAGCACCAAACGCTTGTGCATTTCAGCCGCGCGGAATACGGGATTGGCAGTATCTTTGTGCTCCCCCGCAGCGCTCACGAAAATGCAGCCCCGGAACTGCTCGTCATAAATAAAGGCCTCCAGAAAATCAAACGTGACTAGTAGGCGCTCAACCGGATCGCTCGCATGCTGTTCGACAAAAGCACGCATGTCATCTCGAGCTTCCTCGTCCCGGCGTTCGAGCGCGGCCAAAATAAGGTCTTCCTTGGTCTCGAAATGTCGATAGAGCGTCGTCTTAGCCACCCCGGCCTCGGCTATTATGAGGTCGATCCCGGTCGCGTGGTAGCCGTGTCGATTAAACAGCGTAAGGGCTGTATCGACCAAATGGTTCGGGATTTCTGAACGTCGCATATCGGCATCTCCAAAGACAGATCGGTATCTTATTTAGGTTTGGCCGCGTGAAAATGCAAGGAGTAACGCGCTTAGCACCCGGAGCCACACCGCGGATCAGGGTCCCAGAGACGCGGCACTGGCGTTGGCTTTAGCTCTACAGGGATGACAAAGTCATTTCTGCTGTCGTTCAAGGAGACCTAAAACAAAAAAACGTACAAGAGGGCTTGCTAAAAGATACAGATCGGTATAGATAAACAAATAGATACAGATTGGTATCTTTAGCCCGCATCGAATGGGCGGACCGCCCACCGCGGACAAGTTAGGAGAAGACAATGACTCGTGTTCATATCCGCAGCGCTGCGACCTATTCGAGCGCTAAAGCCCGTGCCGCTTTCCCGCTCAACCTTATCGACCGCTACGGTGAGGCCGTTACTGCCACGGCCCTCTATGCTTCTATAGTCGTGATCTACACATGGTTTGGCGGCATGAAGTTCACCGCCTATGAGGCCGAAGGTCTCGTGGGCCTTGTCAGTAACAATCCACTGTTGAGCTGGACCTATTCTCTCTTTAGCGTACGGACGTTTTCAAGCCTCCTCGGTGTCCTTGAACTCAGCATCGCCGCCCTGATAGCCGCCCGGCTCTTTAACCCGGTATACTCCCTCGTCGGCGGATTGCTCTCAGCAGGGCTTTTCGTGACGACCCTGAGCTTCATGGTGACGACCCCTGGCGTAACCGTGGAGGAACTTGGCTTCCCGGCGATCTCCGTGGCTCCCGGCCAATTTCTGCTCAAAGACGTGGGTCTGCTTGCTCTTTCTCTCTGGATCGCAAACCACTCGCTTGGGGCGCTCCGTTCAGCCCGCGCATAATGGGACGGCAGCCGAGCCTTTAGCTCCGCCGTCAAGCAATCCCTAAGCCGGCCACGTGGCCGGCTTTTCGAATGAAATACCTGTGCTGACTGAACTTGGAGTGTGCCCTCGCGAAGACCGAGATCGCAACAATTTTACTTTTCAGGCCTATGCCGCCGACTCGCAGAAGAAACGACCTTCCCCGCCGCATAACTTTTCCGATAACTCCCGCCTTAACTTTCGTCGCTAATGAAGAGCAGAGACGCGGAGGCGAGCAGGCAAGCAGGTTGAGACCGGTCAGAGGACCGGAGCGCGTTTTGTAATATTGTGTTACCTCGCCCCTCCCATCAGCTTTTTTTCAGAACTAGCCCAAGGACTCTATTGTCGATCGGGGCTATTCCAAGTGGATATGGACCGCGAAGACAAGGGAAACTTGGCTCGCGCTTCATAAAAATCTGCCGCAGGGAAAAAGCGAATTCATTCATCTGTTTTCCTCCGAAGAAATCGTGGCGGCAGCCACCGCCATCACAACATTAAGAGAAGGACGTGTGATGACCAACAACGAAGATAATACTTCCCCCACCGCGTCACGACGCTCGTTATTGTTTGGCGCTAGTGGCGCGGCGGCAACTTCTCTTCTCGGCTTTCGAGCTCTATCAGCAGACGCGGGGGGAGCAACTCCGAAGAACAAAACCGTCTCGGAGGGAGCGCCGACGACATTGTCAGACGAACTCGCTTACATGAGTGCGGCCGAGTTAGCACGGCGCATTCGCCGCCGGGACTTATCCCCTGTTGAATTTGTGGTGCGGTGAGTAGCTCGCTTCCTACGACGATCGTGCAGGGGCTATTGAACCTCGCATGGCCAAAGATGACTCCCATGGTCTCGACACTATCAAACCACCTTTTAAGTCCAGCCTGCCCGTTGTTTATCACCGTCTGCGCGCGGCCTTTAACTACTTTTAGGTCCACGTCTATTGGACCGCCGAAGATAGCGCCATATTCCCCAGCGCTTCTGGTGACAGCGATTGCTCTCGCGGAAGCCACTAATGTTTTAGTTGGCATGCATCCGGAGTTAACACATGTTCCTCCCAGATGCTTCCGCTCTACTAGCGCGACTTTGCGTCCTTCCGCCGCCATCCGAGCAGCTAAAAATGGAGCAGCTTGCCCCGCTCCGATAAATATCGCGTCGAAATGCCTCATTGCGTGCTCCCGAGATGCACAGCGCCTATCGACTTAGCGCACCCAAAATACGGAGATGCTGCAAGCTGAAATTGTTAAAAAACTTTCCGCCCGAGAAATTCCAGAATGTGTTCCGCTATTTTCAACCCCTCTTCCTCAAGCGCGAAATGTCCTGCATCGAACAGATGGGTTTCTGTGTCGGGCATGTCGCGTGAATATGCGTGGGCACCTTCGACCTTGAAAAACGGATCGTTCTTGCCCCAGACAACGAGTGTCGGAGGCTTATGTTTCCGGAAGTACTCCTGCCATTCGGGATACCTTTTCAGATTGCTACCGTAGTCCTGTAGCATGGCGAGTTGAATGTCAGAATTGCCAGGTCTTAGCATGCAGCGTTTTGACGTCCACGGTCGGGCCTGCCGGTTCAGCCTTGGCTTCATCGCCGAAAACGCCCGTCGCCCCCTCAAGGAGCTGATCTTTCCACTGTTTGATCTGGTTGGCGTGCACATCGAACTGCTGGGATAATTCCACCAGCGTCTGTTCACCTCGGATGGCGGCAAGTGCCACCTTCGCCTTGAAAGCCGGGCTGTGATTCCGGCGCGGTCGTCTCGTCATGGTATCTCCTGTTCCCGGCATCTAAGCCGAAGTCAGGCAGAAATTCCACTTATCCCCCCTGTGCAGATTTCCCCAGCCAGCTCTCTCATCACTTCCACGACATTTCTCGCCTGCGAGAAAGCCTGTGACGGCGTCAACCAATTTCCTGTCGCAGCAAAAGCCGCAGTCGCTGCGCAGCATGTGCAAAAGCCGCGGCGAGAAAGGTGCATTGTTGTCCGTTCATTCATGCTGACTTCCTCCGCAGGCAATAAGAAGTTGCTGATCACTGCTTAGCTGTTAATAAAGTTTAGCAGATCGTTATTGATTTCATTTTTGTGAGTGGTGGGAATTCCATGCGAGCCCCCCTCGTAAATCTTCAGCTGGGCATTCTTAATAAGCTTCGACGATTTAATTGCAGAAATGGAAATTGGAACGATCTGGTCGTCATCGCCGTGGAGGACCAACACGGGAACGTCAATTTTTTTGAGGTCTTCCGTTAGGTCGGTCTCGGACCAGGCCTCGATGCCCAAATAGGCCGCCGGGAACCCAGCCATCATGCACTGCGTCACGAACTGCTGAAGAACACCTTCGGATATTTTAGTGCCGGGTTTGTTGGCTCCGAAAAAGGGGATGCTCAGATCTTTCCATAACTGAGTGCGATCTGAGAGCACCGCGGCACGCAGTTTGTTGAAATTTTCGATGGGTATCCCACCAGGGTTGGAATCTGTTTTGAGCATCAGAGGCGGGATCGCGCTTATGAGCACGGCTTTAGCGACCCTCTCCGAGCCGTGAAGGCCAATATACCGGGCAACTTCACCTCCGCCGGTAGAGTGGCCGACATGAACGGCCCCCTCCACGTCGAGCGCCCGCATTAGCTCCGACAGGTCGTTTGCGTAAGTCGATAAATCGTTGCCGTCCCAAGGCTGACTGGATCTGCCATGCCCCCGACGGTCGTGTGCGATGCAACGGTACCCGTTACTAGCGAGGAAAAACATCTGATCTTCAAATGCGTCAGAGGACAGTGGCCAACCATGACTGAAAACAATGGGCTGCCCCCTGCCCCAGTCTTTGTAGTAGATTTGCGTGCCGTCCTTGGTTTGGAAAGTGCTCACCGGCTGAAATCCCGCTCCGCTTGGAGGCTGTCGTGGCGAAATGTTGGACTGGGCTCGCCCGAGCTCTGGCATACTCACGGCTATCGCACCGGCTGCGCCGCCGAGCAACAAACTGCGGCGTGATGTGTAAGATGAATCCTGAACAGACATGCATCACTCCTCAACCAGTAGCGGGAAGAAATGTCCGATGCTCCTCTATATGGTCGGACCTTACCCTGACCGTTTGGGACGCTTATTTCCGGTCTTTGTCAGGTTCAAACTAGCATACAAGGGGCTTGAGATACCTTGGGAGGAATCTGAAAAAAACTGAAGTCGATATTCGGTGCCAAGTAACCGTGTTTCACCTGACATTGCCTACGGTCACCTGATCTGTGATCGCATGTTCCATGAAGACGGAGAAGGAGTATCACAATGTTCGTTACATCGGAGATCATCACAACACGTCGCGGGTCGCACCGCGGCGATCGCGTTTTAATTGCCGAGACTTCTGGTACGGGCAAGTTTCACCGACGAGAACATTTTATTGCAAAAATGGCTACACTGAGGAAGCCCGTATTCGAGACTTCTGGTCATCAGGTGACGATAAGGTAATCCTCTGGAAAGGGATCGAAGGGTGAGAAGTGGCGCGGTCTAATCGAGCCATATTCCTTTGGTTCAAACTTGTCGTCCCGTCGGTCAGGCTCAACCCGCGCCTGCGGTTCTGTGACGGCGCTACGTGTCACCGCTTACTTTTCAGGGATTGGAGACCCAAGTCCAAGAGCGTAGCCGACGCACTGCTGGGCCGGTATTCTGCAATGTCTACGGTTGCGCTCGTCGGCTGGCTGCGCCAACTGTCGCAGGACTGGTTTATGACGCCGCTCATGGCTGCCACTTTCTGAAGCTGGTAAATATCGCGGGAGCTCAGATACTGCGCAGGAGTGGTCTTGGCGGCGGCGATAATGCGCCGACGCCAAGACCTTGATTGCTCTTTAAATCAGGATATCAATAGGTGCTCTAGTCTGCAGCAGGAAAATCCAGCACTGTGTCGTTCACACGGTTCACCAGGTTTGTGAACGTGATGGCAGAGATCGCAAGAAGTGCGTCAATGATCTGCGCATCACTGTATCCGGCCGCCTTTATTTGAGAAACGACTCCCTCGGAGACGGTCCCGGTTGTGGTCACAAGCGAGCGCGCGAAATTGCCGAGAGCGTCGAGACGTTCGTCTCCAGACGGATTACCGTGACGTACAGCAATGATCTGGTCCCCGGTTAGACCGCTCTTCTTGCCAATCAGAGTGTGGGCCGCGAGGCAGTAATCACACGCAACTGCTTCGCTGACTGCCAGGTTGATGACCTCGGTTTCCTTCTTGCTCAGGCTGCCTTTGTCCACGGCCGCGTCTAGATTGAGAAAAGCCTGCAGCGCGATCGGGCTATTGGTACCAACTGTCGCGAAAGTGTTAGGAACTGCGCCGATTGCCTTCTTAATTGAGGCAAAGATCTCTGCAGATGCCCCAGTGGCTTGGGCGATATTCACTGTGTTCAAACGTGTCATGACGAATCCTTTCAGGGTTGTTATTGTGAGGCCAACTTTGGTTGGTCTGTCGGCTTGAAAGGAATATGCCTCGGATGGGGAAGATTATCAATGTTCAAAAACTGCAATTAATTGCTCATTCGTCTCAATATGTAAGATCATGGATCCTTTAAGTCGTCTGCTATCGCTTAACCCCGTTCGGACCGTTTTGGACCTACATTGCAAAGTAGGGGCACCATGGATAATAGAGAATGGGGCATCTTCGCCCAACAGCGTCCCTTATCACTTGATCGTTGCTGGGCAGGCAAAGCTCGACTCCGGCGGTAGTATTGGGACGCGCCTTTACGAGGGAGATGTTGTTCTGTTCCCCCATGGCGCTGCTCATCGTCTTTATGTCGGCGATGCGGGAGCAGCCACTTCGCTTCGCAACGCAAAAGACGAGAGCGTCTTACAGGTAATTACCAACGACGGTCATGGCGAACGTACAGAACTGTTGTGTGGTCAATTCATATTCAATTCTGGTTCGAGTGGTTTTCTGGCCTCTTTTCCCGAAGTGATAATCGTGCGTACGAAGGGTCGGCGGGACTGTGTAGGCTTGCTGAGTGTCATGACAATGCTCAAGGCTGAGGCTGAGACGCTCCTTCCCGGCGGTACGGCCGTGGTGGCGCAACTGTCGTCTGCGCTATTCGCCCTGCTAATTCGAGCGTGGCTCGAGCAAGATTCCTCCGTGGACGGTTTTTTCGCGCTTCTCACCGAGCCAAAGCTTCAGGGTGCAGTGCATGCCATGTTTGAGATGCCTCAAAAGCAATGGTCTTTAGAATCGCTTGCACAGACTTGTCATATGTCAAGGGCTACTTTTGCCAGAGTCTTTCGCGACGTGGTGGGTACAACACCTGCAAACCTGCTCCTGCACTTGCGAATGGCTCATGCGGCCGTCCAGTTGGAGAGGAGTCATACGGCAGTGGCGGAAGTCGGTGAAGGGGTGGGGTATCAATCCGAGGCGGCATTCAACAGGGCTTTTAAACGGACGTATGGAATTGGCCCCGGACAATACCGTCGTGCGATGAGCAAGTAGAGATAACATTTGCAAAAGTTTTGGTGCTGGGCCAGCAACGAGCGGGCTTATGGCCGCCAACCGACGCCGATCCCAGCAAACCGTTCTAGGGGTCGGAACAAGATCTGTTCAAAATCCTGCGCTAAGGTCGAACGGATCGTGAACCCTCGTCTCGAACCCGCATAATGGTTTGACGACTGGTCATGAATTTCCTGGCGATCGCTGAAACGCTCATCCCAGTTGCGAGATCGTCGCGCACATCCTGCTTCTGTTTGTCGCTGAGCGTCGAGGGGCGGCCGAGGGCCTTTCCTTCCGATTTGGCGCGCTTGAGACCGGATTGCGTCCGCTCGATCAGCAAATCGCGCTCGAACTGGGCGACGGCGTTGAGCACGGTCATGGTCATCGTGCCGGCCGAGCTGGTGAGATCTGCGCCGCCGAGCGCAAGGCAATAGACGCGCACGCCCATTTCGGCCAGAGCCTTAACCGTGGTGCTGACGTCGATCGCATCGCGGCCGAGGCGATCAAGCTTAGTCACGATTAGAACGTCGCCGGACTCCAGCTTGTCCATAAGCCGGGAAAAGCCGCGGCGCTGCGCAATGGCGGTGCTGCCGGAAATCGTCTCGGTGACGATCCGGCGCGGCTCGACCTGAAAGCCGGCGGCTTCGATTTCCTGAATCTGGTTTTCGGTGGTTTGCCCGATCGTGGAGACGCGGACATAGGCAAAGGTGCGTGGCATAGGTCGAATTTCGTCCGAATAGGATGTCCGAAATATCCCGCCTGTTCAAAAGCATGTCAAGATAATTTGTGGACAGGCTGTTTTGCCCCTGTACGAAATCGACCGTTTCCGTACAGAGGATTGGCCACCAGCGTATGTTGTAAGGAGTAAAACGGTGGCCCGGCGGACCCTTCTCAAGCCTCAGGATCGACAGGAGCTTTTCGACGTTCCAACCGACGAAGACAGCCTGATCCGCCATTATTCCCTATCGCCGGCCGATCGACTTGAAATCGAGATTCGCCGACGCGAGCATAATCGGCTTGGCTTTGCGGTGCAGCTCTGCCTGATGCGCTATCCCGGCCGCGCGCTCATGGCCAACGAAGCACTCCCAAAGGCGATGCTCCACTATGTTGCTGAGCAAATCGGCGCCGACCCTGCTTCATTCGAGTGGTATGCCCGTCGTGAAGAGACGCGCATGAACCACGTCGCGCATCTGCTCGGTTATCTGGAAATGAGGACACCGGCCGCAGATGATCGTCGTGCGGCGTTGCTGGCAGCCATCGAGGCCGCCTCAACAACAGATAAGGGAGCGCCGATCGCAAAAGCGATCATTACCGCGTACCGGGAGCGCCGGGTTCTCCTGCCGGCGGTGAACATGATGGAACGCATGGGCTTGGCAGCGCGTGCCATTGCACGCCGTCGCGCTGAGCGCGCGCTGATCTCGGATCTCGATTCGGAAAAGCTCGAAACCCTAGATGCCCTGTTAGGCGTTGATCCGGCGATCGGACAGACGCGCTATCATTGGCTGCGTTCTGCTCCAGACGCACCGGGAGCGGGGAACCTGGTCGGCTTGACGGAGCGTATCGCCTTCGTGCGCTCGCTGGGGATTGATCCCCGTTTACAGGCTCGCATTCCTTCCGGGAGATGGGACCAGATGATCCGTGAGGGGGAGGCAACGCCAGCCTGGCTTGCCAGTGACTTCAGCGCCAACCGTCGCCGCGCGACAATCGTTGCGCAGGTCATTAAAGTCGGCCAGAAGCTTACCGACGACGCGGTGATGATGTTCATCAAGCTGATGGGCCGGCTGTTCTCTCAGGTCAACAACCGGAAAAAGCAGCGCCACATGAACACCCGCGTGGAAACATCCAAGGCACTGCGACTATTCCTTGATACGATTTTGGCGCTGCAGGCCGCCAATGATGCCGACGAAGACGCGATCGAGATGGTAAATCGGAAAGTCGGTTGGCATAGGCTGCTGCAGATCAAGCCTGGTCTCGAGGCGATGGTGGAAAGCAGCGACGCTTCGCCTTTGGTGCTGGCCGCTGAGCAACATGGGAATATCCGCAAGTTCGCAGGAGCCTTCCTTCAGGCGTTCACGTTCCACTCGCGTCGCCGACACGATCCGCTGCTCGCGGCGATCGCGACTCTGAAAATGCTTTATGTGGAAGGGCGTCGCATCTTGCCGGATCGCGTGCCCGTCGGCCATCTGGGAGCGACCGAGAAAAAGTTGATCTTCGAGGATGGAAAACCGGATCGGCGGCTTTACGAAATCGCGACGCTTACGCATTTGCGAGACCGACTGAATTCGCGAGACGTCTGGGTCGAGGGTAGCCGGTCATTCCGGCCGATAGACGAACATCTCATGCCGAAGCCGGCCTTTGTCGCCCTGAAGGAGGAAAATGAACTCGGCCTCGGTGTCCCGAGCGACGGTGCGGCTTGGCTCGCGGAAGTTCGCCAGATGATGGATGTCAACCTCAAACGGTTGGCTTGGCGAGCCCGTTTCGGGAAGCTCGATGGCGTCAGAATGGAAGACGGCACACTGATCGTGACGCCACATGCAAGCGACGTTCCCGCCGCGGCGGAAGCTCTCAACGCCGAAATCACGGAAATGTATCCGCTGGTCGAGGTGCCGGACCTTCTCAGGGAAGTGCATGAATGGACCGGATTTGCCGACCATGTCGTTTTGCATTTAATCGTAAGATTCCGGCCCTAACAATTTCAACGAGATAG
>NZ_JBMDKV010000034.1:0-35521 GCF_057809895.1 Rhizobium sp. FG113
TCTCGCTCAAGCTCGACGATCCATCCTTCACGGCGCCGGTCTACGCCTCCCTCGTTCAGGGCGACAAAGGCGAACACAAACTCATCTGGTCACGCTAAACCTGGTCAACGGCGCCCCGCTCACTGCGGGGCGCTAACCCTCAACTCTTCGGGATTATGCGGTGCGAAATTCGCCGCAGTCACCAGCAAATCCGGCCTTCAGTGACCGATACTCCGCATAATCCTGCTCTTCGCATAATCGACATTATGTGGAGCTGCACATAATGTCGAGCTGGGCGCCGCCTGGCAGAAAACCTCCGAACAGGGCCGCGACTACCTCTCGGTCAAGCTCGACGATCCGAGCTTCCCAGCTCCGATCTACGCAACGCTCGCCGAAGTTGAAGGCGAGGATGGCCTCCAGCTCATCTGGTCCCGCCCGAACCGGGACTGATTGACATCACGGGGCTCCGCCGCCGAGAAGTCAAAGCAGGACCCGGCATCGAGCCTGGTCCTGCTTTTTTGGTGGCATACCGAGATGGGGGATAGCTGCTCAGATCGGGCGAGGGTGCCGGGCCGGAAAGACGGCGTCAAGGACGAGCGGTTCCCCCAATTTTGCCGCTACGCAACAAAATCGGCTCCCCCACTCGCCGCCGCTGGCGGTCGCATCAGCGATCCCTGACCCCGCCATCCCGTCCCGCCCTGCGGTTTCGTCTTTCACAAACTCAAGGAGATGGGACGATGACGATCGAACAGCACATCGAAGAACTGCGCGCCGAGCTCAAGAACGCATGCGACGCTGCGGAGCGCCGCGAGATCCAGACCGAGCTGGACCTGGCTAAAGCGGAGTTGGCAATCATCACGGCAGAGCAGGACGGAAGCGTTGATGCCGAGCCGCCCTTCTGAGGGCGGTAGACTACACAGCCAGGCGTGGTCTCTGTGTAAGGTGTCGAAAGGCGGAGACATTGCACGGTGTCCTTGTCGAGCGAGGCCATCGACATCAGGGATGTTGCGGTCCGGTCGTCGGGCAGCAACTCATCGCCATCAGAATTTTCCCCGCCGCTTCGCGTCTCCTCGCGCGCCAAAATTCAGGTGTCGATAAGTCCTCCGCTTCGCTGCGGCCGTACCGATGCAACCCTCCTTGTCCCGGCCTGCGGCCGATCCCTGCGATGTCCGCAATCGACAAGGAGAAACCACCATGCAACGCCTCGCACAATTCCTGGCCGCCACAGGCCGCAAGCTTTCTTCCCTTGGCAAGGTTATCGGCCACTTTTTCCGCAAGGCCAAACTCGGCCTGAAGCTCGCGATCAAGATCCCGTTCTTCGTCGAGATCGAGATCTCCTTTGAAACAGATTGGAGCAGGCGCCGATAACGGCGTTGTGCAACGGCCAGCAATCGTGGGCCGGTTTCAGCACCAGGGCTGTCTACGGCCCGTCCAGGTTCTGGCCAGGCCTTCCGATACGAGGATATCGCCGAGGCTCCTGCCGTCACGGATGAGGACGCGGAGCTTGCGACCGTATCTGTCTTCGTCGCGTCCGGGCCATGCGCGAAGCTTGAAGGAACTCTGATTGACCAGTTCGATCAGGCGATCAGTCGCTCGATTTCCAAGCGCCAGCTCTGTTGCGCATTTCGGCTCGCTGATCTCGGGAGCGTCGATATCGGCAATGCGGATTTTTGCGCCCTCAATCCAGAGAGTATCTCCGTCCACGACGCAAGCGAAGCGATCACCACCGAACATTTCCGGTATGTCGTCTCCGGACTGATGACCAAGCTTGCAGCCTCGGCGACTGGAACGATCCCAAATATGTGAGCGCCCAGCGCACAGCCGGATACTGCGATCGCGACGATGATCTTTTTCACGGGATAACGGACCTCTGGCCGAAGGCTATGGTCATTCTTCTGCAATTCCATGGTTCTCAATTTGAATTCGACCCGTCAGAGATGGTTTTCATATCGCTCTTCGGTGAAGCTGGCGCTAAGGCCACTGCGAGCTTTCCCGATACGTATGTTGCGCCGACTTGATTGTACGGTATCCTCGGTGGCGTTTTCGCCTGACGAGATCAAGGAACAATTCAACCGCGTCCTTCTCTTGCTCGAAGTGATGAACCTTGAGCTGGCCTCTGGTTCCGATGCGTCCCCAACGCCGCATAAGACAGGCCTCTCCGAAGAGGGTCGGTTCGATCGACATGGCATAGAAGCGCGCCATGTTGTTCTCGGCATCCGTGCGTTCGATATAGAGGTGATAGGGCTGTGCGATCATGGTGAGAAAATCGCGCAATCGGGCCCATGCGTCCAACGACAGTTGTGAATCGATGGTCGCGGAACGATTCAGTTTTGTGAAGTATGGACAGAAGGAGCATTGGGCGGTCCGCCTTTGGCGTACGGCTCTATTCGCTAAAGCGAACGAAGCCCAACTGTGGTCTTCGCCGATCCCGGTAACGATCCTCCCGCGATAGCCGACTGCCATTGATCAGTATCCCAGGTAACCGAGAATATCGGCGCCACAATAGTCGGCTTGCTCGTCTGGATGAGCGATGACATCACCGGTCGTGACATCCACCAAAGCGCTATCGCTTTCGCGAACGATGGCCTCAATTTGATGGACGCGGCATTCTTCGATGGCCTTTTCTGCCGTGACCTGTGCCTCGCAGGCTTCCCAATATCTCATCGCCCGATCTCCGGGTCTGGGTTCTCCCTCAGACCTTGATTTCCAATGGTCCACGTTTTCCATGGAAGCGGTTATCGCCAACGCAGGACTTCATGTCGGCTCGCCGGAACCACATCGCGCGACCGCATCGAAGCGGCGCATTTCCCCCGGTGAACACAATCTGCTCATCGGCACGCATGCGCAGGACTTCGTGCGGCTGGATCAATGGTCGGCTGGCAAGTTGCTTCGATCGGGTTCGTGACGAACCCCTCGCCTGAAAGCTGCGGCTGACCTGGTCGATCTCGACCGTCGTTGTTCCACAACGCCGGGAGATATAGTCCGCGGTCTCCGGATCGTTGATCGCTGAGAAACTGATCCAGCTCGCGCTTTCGAACCACTTGCTGGTGGCGTCGCGTCCGCCATAGGTTTCGCGCATCTGACCGATCGACTGATAGATCATCAGAAGCGTGATCCCGTACTTGCGGCCGGCATCGCGTGCCGTCTCAAGGATCCTCATGAAACCCAGGCGAGCGACCTCGTCGAGAAGGAACAGAGCGCGTCCCGGCATCGCCCCGTCACGATTATAGATGGCGTTCAGGAATGAGCCGATGATCACCCTTGCCAGACCACCATGGGTCTCCAGCGTTTTAAGATCCAGGGCGACGAACACGTCGGTCTTTCCCGATGCGATGTCATCGGTCGAAAAGGTCGAACCGGACACGAGACCGGCATAGTTCGGATAGCTCAGCCAATGGGTTTCTTTGATCGCATTGGCATAGACGCCGGAGAAGGTTTCGGGCGTCATGTTCACGAACGCTGCCACGTTCTCCTTTACGAAATCGGACTCGGAGTTGTCGTAGATTTCCTGCAGCCGCGCCCGCAGCTTCGGCTCCGGTTCCGAGAGGTTCATGCGCACTGTCCGCAGCGTTTGATCCTTTTTTTCCGTATGACCGGAGAGGCAGACATCGGCGATGATCGCCGTCAGCAGCTGCAAGCCGGATGCACGAAAGAAATCGTCCCGAACACCGCTGGCGCGGCCGCTTTCGCTCATGATCCACGAGGCGACCGCAGCGATATCCTCTTCCTTCGTCCCGCCATGCTGACCGATCCAGTCCAGGGCATTGAACCCGATATCGGGATCTTTCGGGTCGAGCACGATTACATCACGGCCGGCCTTAATCCGGTGCGCCTTGACCATCGGCGCCACCTCATTGGATGGATCAAGTACGATCAACGTGCCGCCCCATTTCAGCGCCGTCGGAATCGTCACCGACGTGGTCTTGAAGCCGCCGGAGCCGGCGAACACGATGCCATGTGACGATCCGAACGAACCATCGAAGCAGAGCAGCGGTGACTTGCCCCCGGCGCCCCATGTCTCAGGCTTATCGGCCCGAAAAGAAAGTGCCGCCGTGCTGTCGCGATCGACACGATACCGCTCTCCGATCACGATGCCGCCGGCCTCTGCGAACAGCTTCTCTGCTTCTGGCAGTTTCATCCATTCCGCCTCGCCGTGCAGCGCGCGTTTACCCCGGATGCGTTTCGGCTCGGAACGCGAGAATGCCGCGTTGCCGAGCACGGCCACGCGAAGTGCGAACATGCCAGAGAAGAGAGCTGCCGCAGTACCTGTCATCGTTGCCGGGTCGATATAGGACAGAATCGACCTCGCCGCAGGCACCTGTCCGGCAAATTGCGAAAGCCGCATTCCTTCCCGAACGACGGCAATTGCAATAACGGTGCCCGATCCGGCAGCGACGCCCCACCCTGCGGTCTTGATGTTGACCGATCCCTGGGCACTGAGGAGAAAGATCAGTGCAATCGCAGCGCTCGCCACATAGGGAAGTGCCAAGCCGATTCGGCCGAGCGTCAATTTCGCTTCGGTCGTTTTTCCGAACGTGGCGAGCCACTGTTCGATCCCCGGCAACGTCAGTGCAATGCCGATCATCACCAGCGGCGGAACAACGGCGAGCAGGATCCTATTCGCTGTCATTGCCGAATGCCTCCGCGCCGACTGCGATCAGACGGGATCGCTCCGCCTCATCGCCCTTGATCCTCGTCTTCGCGTCGATCAACAGACCGAGCAACAACGCGCGTTTTTCATAGCGCAGGCCTGCTTTGACGATCAGGCCGCCCAACTCGATCTTCTCGCGAGCGTCCTTCTTTCTGGCCTCTGCCGTGGTCAGCCGC
This sequence comes from Rhizobium sp. FG113, assembly GCF_057809895.1. Taxonomy (NCBI): domain Bacteria; kingdom Pseudomonadati; phylum Pseudomonadota; class Alphaproteobacteria; order Hyphomicrobiales; family Rhizobiaceae; genus Rhizobium; species Rhizobium sp. FG113. The sequence continues at coordinate 4,807 of NZ_JBMDKV010000034.1, forward strand.
TGCATCCGCTCAAGCCTCGCCAGCCTGGCCCGCAGCCTCGCGAGCGCTGATCGGCGTGGCCGATGTTCCGGAGGCTCCAGCGGCAGTCTTTTCCTTTCCGTTCGATCCGGCGTTGGTTCCGCGAAACCGCTTCGCCACCTCCTCGAACGCCGCCTGAAGGTCCGCGTCGTCGACTTCGACTTCTCCAAGTCCGGCCTTCAGCGCAATGCGGCCGATGCGTTCGGCGTCACGCGTTTCCGCCTGCTTCAGCTGTTCCTGCAAGCGGGCAAGTTCTTCGCGGATTTTCGACGTTGGCTTCTTCATCGGGATGCAATCTCCAGTGATATCCGTGGAATGGTGGGATGAGAGTCCTCGATTTTTCCCCGGCAGGACAGGTACAAATTTGTACCTCGCCAAAGCGTCAGCATTTGGCGAATGATCCCGCCGCTCGACAAGAGCGGATCCAAGGGCGCAATTATACGTCGCTGACGCGACGTTCTGCTTTTGCCCCCTGGCGGGGCCACCTCTTGCGATCAACCTGTTGATTTCGTTCGCAAGAAGGAGCGCTCCACCCGTGGCCGTCCCGCATTTCTCAGTCAGCATCGTCGCCCGTGGCTCTGGCCGCAGCGCAGTGCTGTCTGCGGCCTACCGGCACTGCGCCAGGATGGAGTACGAGCGGGAAGCACGCACAATCGACTACACCAGGAAGCAGGGTCTTCTGCACGAGGAGTTCGTGATCCCTGCCGATGCGCCAGACTGGCTGCGCGCCATGATTGCCGATCGATCGGTCTCGGGAGCCTCAGAAGCGTTCTGGAACAAGGTCGAGGTGTTCGAGAAACGGGTCGATGCCCAGCTTGCCAAGGATGTGACCATCGCGCTGCCGATCGAACTCTCGTCCGAGCAGAACATCGCGCTGATGCGAGACTTCATTGCCGGGCATATCACGTTAAAGGGTATGGTCGCAGACTGGGTCTATCACGATGCACCCGGCAACCCGCATGTCCACATGATGACGACATTGCGGCCTCTGAGCGAGGACGGGTTCGGTGCCAAGAAGGTTGCTGTTCCTGGACCAGACGGCCAGCCCATGCGCAATGACACCGGCAAAATCATCTATGAACTCTGGGGGGGTGGCACCGAGGACTTCAATGCTTTTCGTGACGGATGGTTTGCTGTGCAGAACCGGCACCTGGCGCTTGCCGGGCTGGACATCCGCATCGATGGCCGATCCTTTGAAAAGCAGGGTATCGACCTGACACCGACCATTCATATCGGGGTCGGCGCCACCGCCATCGAGCGAAAATCGGAAACAGAAAACGGGCCGGCCACAGCCCGGTCACGGAAGCTCGAGCGGATCGAATTGCAGGAGGAGCGGCGCGCGGAGAACGTCCGGCGCATCCAGCGCAATCCCGGCATCGTGCTCGATCTCATCACCCGTGAGAAAAGCGTGTTCGGCAACCACGACGTAGCGAAGGTCCTCCATCGCTATATCGATGATGCCGCCCTCTTTCAGGGCCTGATGGCGCGGATCATGCAGGATCCCGAAGCGCTGCGTCTCGATTGCGAGCGGATCGATTTCGGCTCAGGCGTGCGTACGCCGGCTCGGTTCACCACGCGTGAGATGATCCGGCTTGAGGCCGAGATGGCAAACCGGTCGATCTGGCTTTCACAGCGATCATCACACGGCGTCCATCAGAAGATCATCGAGGCGGTGTTCAAGCGCCATGAACGCCTCTCGGATGAGCAGAAAACGGCCATCGAGCATGTTGCAGGTCATGAGCGGATTGCAGCCGTGATCGGCCGTGCCGGCGCCGGCAAGACCACCATGATGAAGGCGGCGCGCGAGACCTGGGAAGCGGCCGGTTATCGTGTCGTTGGTGCTGCCCTGGCGGGCAAGGCCGCCGAAGGATTGGAAAAGGAAGCGGGTATTCTTTCCCGCACATTGTCGTCCTGGGAACTGCGCTGGGCCCAAGGTCGCAACCAGCTCGACGACAAGACCGTTATGGTCCTCGATGAAGCCGGCATGGTCTCCTCCAAACAGATGGCGCAGCTTGTTGAAGAGGCAACGGTGCGTGGGGCAAAGCTCGTTCTCGTCGGTGATCCCGAACAGTTGCAGCCGATCGAGGCAGGTGCCGCCTTCCGCGCCATCACTGAGCGCATCGGCTACGCCGAACTCGAAACCATCTATCGCCAGCGCGAGCAATGGATGCGCGACGCTTCCCTCGATCTCGCCCGCGGCGACATCGCCAAGGCTGTCGCATCCTACAGCGCAAACGGTCGGATGATGGGATCGACCTTGAAGTCGCAAGCCGTCGAAAACCTTATCTCCGATTGGAACCGCGAGTACGATCCGGCCCGGTCCTCGCTGATCCTCGCACACCTTCGCCGCGACGTCAGGATGCTCAACGAGCTGGCGCGCGCCAAGCTGGTGGAGCGCGGCCTTGTCGATGACGGTCACGCCTTCAAGACGGAAGACGGTATTCGTCATTTTGCCGCCGGCGACCAGATCGTCTTCTTGAAGAATGAGGGCTCGTTGGGCGTCAAGAACGGCATGCTGGCCAAGGTGGTGGAAGCCACCCCGGGGCGTATCGTTGCCGAAATTGGTGAAGGCGAACATCGCAAAGCTATCAGCGTAGAGCAGCGGTTCTACAACAATGTCGATCATGGATATGCGACCACGATCCATAAGAGCCAGGGCGCGACCGTCGACAGGGTCAAGGTTCTGGCCTCGCTTTCCCTCGACCGGCACCTGACCTATGTGGCGATGACCCGTCATCGCGAGGATCTCGGCGTCTATTATGGCTCGCGGTCCTTCGCCAAGGGGGGTGGTCTTGCCGAGCTTCTATCGCGCAAGAACTCCAAGGAAACGACGCTCGATTACGAGAAGGGCGCCTTCTATCGCGCGGCCCTTCGCTTCGCCGACGCGCGCGGCCTGCATCTGGTCAACGTCGCACGCACCCTGGTTCGCGACCGCCTCGACTGGACCGTTCGCCAGAAACAGAAGCTCGTCGATCTCACCGCTCGCCTGGCGACGATCGGCGCACAGCTCGGTCTCAAGCGCCCGAATATCCATGTGACCCCGAAACCCGTCATGGAGGCAAAGCCAATGGTATCAGGTATCACGACGTTCCCGAAGTCGATCGATCAGGCCGTCGAGGATCGTCTCGCTGCCGATCCGGGTTTGAAGAAGCAGTGGCAGGAGGTGACGACACGCTTCCACAAGGTCTTCGCCGAGCCGGAGACCGCGTTCAAGGCCGTCGATGTCGATGCCATGCTGAAAGATCCGGCAAGAGCGCAGACAACGCTTGCGAAGATCGCAGCTGAACCGGAAAGGTTTGGAGCACTCAAAGGCAAGACCGGCATATTCGCCGGAGCGAACGAAAGGGCCGCACGCGACACGGCGCTTGTCAACGCGCCTGCCTTGGCGCGAAACCTCGAGCGGTATGTAACGGCGCGCGTCGAGGCGGAGCGCAAGCATGAAGCGCAAGAGCGGGCAATCCGTCTCAAGGTCTCCATCGACATCCCTGCCCTCTCGCCATCGGCCAAGCAAACGCTTGAGCGGATCCGCGATGCGATCGATCGCAACGATCTTCCCGCCGGTCTCGAATATGCGCTGGCCGACAGAAACGTGAAAGCTGAACTTGAAGGCTTCGCCAAGGCTGTGTCCGAGCGTTTCGGAGAACGCAGCCTGCTGCCGATCTCTGCTAAAGATGCAAACGGCGAGACCTTTCACAAATTGACGGCCGGGATGAACCCTTCGCAGAAAAGCGAAGTGCAGTCGGCTTGGAACAGCATGCGCACTGTGCAGCAACTCGCCGCGCACGAGCGCACCACGCTGGCATTGAAGCAGGCTGAAACAACGCGGCAAACCCAGACCAAGGGGCTCTCCCTCAAATGATTATGATGATGCGTGAAGGTTGGACGATGCCTCGTCAACGACGCCGCGCCTGCGTCACGATATCCGTGGCCGCTGGCATGTTTGGCGTCCTCTTTGCTGCCGGTTGGAGTGGTGGTCTGCGCATCAACACGACGCGGAGTGAGCCGCTCGGCCTCTGGCGCATCGTTACGCTCACCCGCCCGGTCCTGCCCGGCGAAACAGTTTTCGTCTGCCCGCCTGACAATGCCGCCATGCGCGAGGCGAGGCAGCGTGGCTATCTCCGCCCGGGACTTTGCCCCGGCGGGTTTGGGCCGCTGATAAAGACTGTCATCGCGGTGGCGGGACAGCGCGTGGACGTCACCGATCACATCGCAGTTGACCGCGTACCGATCCCCGGCTCCCGCATCATGGAGAAGGACGGACAGGGGCGATCTCTTCGGCACGGTCAAAGCGGAATGGTGCGAGCCGGAGAGGTGTATCTGCACTCCGACTTCATCGGCTCATGGGATTCCCGATATTTTGGGCCGGTGCCTGTTTCAGGCGTACTCGGTCTGGGGCAAGAGGTGTTGACCTATGCCCCGTGAGATCGTGATCACGGCCGTTCTCGTCCCGCTTGCCGTGGTGGTCGGTACGATCGGCTGGAGCGGCCAGGCGGCCCTACTGCCTGCGGCAACCTTCTTCCCGCTTCTGTGGGCCCGATCACCGACGCGGATCGCAGCGGCCCTCGTCGCGGCCGGCTATTTCCTGGCGGCGTCGCGAGGATTGCCGTCGGGCGTCGCACAGTTCTTTGCTGCGGATCTCTGGGTCGGCCTCAGCTTCTGGGTCGCGGCGGCATCGTCTTTCGTTGCTGTCCATGCGGTATTCTGGACGGCGCGGTCGGGCTCGGCAAAAGCAAGACGCTATCTGCTCATCTTGGCTCTCACCGGTCTGCCGCCACTTGGCATCACAGGCTGGGCGCATCCGCTGACGGCGGCCGGCATACTGTTTCCGGGATGGGGATGGTGGGGGCTTCTCGCGTTGACAGCCGGCCTGATCGGTCTCGCATCCCGGATCGGGCCGGCTATCGCCATTGCCCTGTCAGGTCTATGGCTTTGGTCCGCCGCATCGGGGACAAATCAGATTCTAGCGGAGGGGTGGCGTGGTGTCGACCTTGAAATGGGTGCAAGCCTTGGCCGTGACCGCTCGCTGGAACGTCAACGCCACCTGATCGCGTTCGTTCGGGAGGCTGCGGGATCAGGCGCAGCCGTGGTGGTTCTGCCTGAAAGCGCGCTGGGCTTCTGGACGCCAACCCTTGAACGTCTCTGGCGGGAAGAATTGCGGGGGTCGGATGTGACGGTAATCGCCGGTGCGGCCGTGATAGATGCGAATGGCTACGACAATGTGATGGTCACTATTAATGAGGGTGGTGGAAGTGTCCTCTATCACGAGCGCATGCCCGTGCCGGTTTCGATGTGGCGTCCATGGGAGCGATGGACAGGAGCGACCGGCGGCGCCCATGCCAGCTTTTTCGCCAATCCTGTCGTCGAGCTCGCGGGCCGAAAGATCGCGCCGCTCATCTGCTACGAGCAACTCGTGCTATGGCCAATTCTCCAGTCGATGCTGCATCGACCCGACGCGATCGTTTTGATCGGCAATGGCTGGTGGACGACGGGTGGCAACATCGTCGCCATCCAGCGCGCGAGCGCCAAAGCCTGGTCCGCTCTGTTCGGCGTTCCCCTTGTGATTTCCTTCAATACCTGAACTTTGGAGCCATCGTCATGGATGCTGCCTTTATCGCGGAATGTTCCGATCCCTCGCTGAAACCCGCCATCGTCGAGCAGTTCGTGTCCGCTGTCGGTCCGGGCGATCCGCTGGCTGTCACGGTCAAAGCCGGAGGGCGGCTCATCCTTGTACCAAAACCGAAGACCCCCAACGAGGCCATGGAGATCATACGCCAGTATGTTGGCCAGGCCGTCGTGCGTGCGGGCCTTACACAGTTCCCGGCGGGTGTCGGCGTGATGGACGCATCCGAGCTGAAACCAGATCTGATGGAGCCTTGCGAAAATCTTCGCATGGGGACGAAGATGTTTTCAAAGATCATGCGCATCGTTTCACAGTGGTATGGCAACCCAACGAGCAAAGAGGTGCTTCCACAGATCTTCGAAGATGCCGTTTACGCCTGGAACACCGGCCAGTTCGAGGGGCAAAGCGTGTTTCAGGCGGAGGATCCAGGAGGAACAATCGTCGAGCGGAAGGAAGTTTCTTTGGATGCCGCGGACAAACCTGCGGATGCTAACCCCTCCCAGAGCGAAGGGGAGCCCTTTGACGAAAAGGAGATTGGCACTGCGGGAATTCGGGTCGATTTGTCCCGGATCGGTGGGCAGAAGTAGTGCTGGATCCGACTTCGACGACAGGTAAAATATCAGGGATCAGGTTCGACAATTGCGACATTGAGGTCGTTTAGTATATCAGCCAGACCCGGCGCGCGGACCAGCTTCATCGTGCCGACCGCCTTCAGTTTTCCAATAGCTCGATCGAACACTGCAAGGTTGGTGTGGCCGTTGAGCCGAGACGGGTAGACGATGCCGTCGACTTGGCTGACGTGTTCATTGAAGGCGACCGCCCACTTCCGTGCGAGGGATTGCTTTGAGCCCTTCGCGACATCCGTCGGCACACCCATCTTGATCGGCCCATCGTCGCGAAGATCGACCATCGTTAACGGAGTGGTGACCTCGATCTCTGCAAAATTGCGGTCATACAATTCGGATTCAGAGATCGGCAGGTCGCCGAGGACCCCATCGCGCTGATCGCGCAGGACGGCTTCGAGAAAGCACACCTTCACCGTGTCGCCCAAATAGAGCACCCCGAACCGGTTGGCGAACTTGCGTCGCCGCGGATCGCTGAAACGGCTCGGCGTCTTACCGAAGCCTAGCGGATCAGAGTATGTGCCCAGATAGATGCGACCGAACCGAAGTCCGGCCGCGACCGTATGCAGGTTAAGGCTTGCATTTGTAAAGCCGGGAGGCGGCAGAGTACGTGCCATTCAGCGGAAATCTCGACCAATGCTCTCGACAACCTCGAGCGCTTGCTCGGTCCGTCCCCGCGCCAATGCCTCGCGACCTGTCAGTCCGTCCAGCTCTCCGTGGGGTTGGACCAGAAACCGGTAAACCGCCCAGGCTCCGCCCAGTCGCTCGTGGAGCGTTGCAAGCGCTGCAAACGGCTTGCCATCGGCATCGATCTGCCAATCCGGGAAGCGAAAGCCGCGTTTCGCGCCATCCAGCCCCAATACCAGTCCGGTCTGGCGCTTTGAATTCACCGTTACCCTTGTCGTGCCAAGCAGCTTGGCGAATTCGTCGGCATTCAGCATGTCAGTGCCGCTGAGGACCTCAGCAGCCTTTATGCGTCCCCGCGCCCGTGCGGCCACCAACGCCTGCTCCAACTCCGGATCCAGTGCATCGTTCTCCTCTACGACAGGCACCGTTGTCATTTCCACCGCCTCAACGGGAGTGACAACCATCTCACCTTCGGAATCGACATCGACACGGAAGCTGACCGGGTGGCCAGCAGAACGGCTTTTTGCGATCGCTTGACCATATTCCTGGAGGAGCGCCTTGACGCGATTGGGATTGCCGGTCAGGGCTTTTGATGCATTGTCCGGGATCTTGATCTTGAAGGCGGCTCTCCCCTTCGCCAGCGGGGCGGCGCCTGTGGTCAGGAAAAAAGCCATGGATTCAGCGCCCGGTTTTTCGCGCCCGCTTGCACCGTCACGTATGCTGGTTTTGGACTTCAGAGATGCCATCTCTCACCCTCCGCTCGGAGAGCTATATATGGCAAGGTTGGTTAAGTTCGTCAAGTTGGTAAAGCCGTAGTGCTCCTGATCTCTGTGTCCTGATTGCGGCTACGTGGACGACTGCGGAGTGATCGACGAAAATCATGGTTGATGCAGGTCGTCGAGGACTTCTTTCGGGGATGATGTATCAAGCAGCGGTAGGGCAGAAACCTTTTCCCCGATCGCTGTCATCTGTTCGACGGTCATGCGATGTCTCACAGGCAGGTCGCCGAAAACCCCGAGGGCCTGAGCTTCACGTTCGAGGGCAGCGCGTATGATATCGTCCGGTCTGCGCCCGACACGGGCCGCAATTTCCCGGGCAAGCTGTTCGGTGTCGTGGGTAAGCTGCAACATGGGTTCGCTCTAAATTGGTCCTTCCATGTAAAGCATTTCGCAAAACAATGACAGATTCTGCTCAGGGGCCATGAAGCTGAGATCGCTTGGCCAATTGTGAGCTGACACGTTTTCCGCGAGTAAGCAAAATCCGTGGTTTGCAATTCCGAGAAAACGATTTAGAAAACCATTCCATCATGGTCAACTTACGCGATTGAATATGTTTCATTCTTTACTAGGTCACTGTTCGCGCGCGTCGCGGTCCCTCTGACTGCCGACGCACTTCGCCACCGCGAAACGGGTGCGATTTACAGGGAGAGTATGGATGTCAAACTGGGTCGAGAAACTGCTGGATATCACTGTGATCGGAAACGATCAGTCCATGGTGAAGGGCGCACTGGCCAATCTTGCTGATCGGTTCGATTTTGTGGGCTATGCCTTCGTCAACATTCGTCCGGGTCAGACCTATGCGGTCTCCAACTACGATATCGACTGGCAGAAAATCTATGACACGCTGGACTACCGGTTCATCGATCCGGTCATGCGGCAGGCCCAACTGATAAGGCGCGCTTTCGCCTGGTCCGGCGAAGCCGAAAAGAGCTCGCTGTCAAAAGAGCAGAAAAACTTCTTTTCGAAAGCCGCTGATTTCAACATTCGCTCGGGCGTTTCCATCCCGGTCGCCACCGCCAACGGTGCCATGTCCATGCTGACCTTTGCATCGGCGAAGCCTTCTCTTGCCAGTGATATGGAGATTGATGCCATTATGGCCGCATCAGCGGTCGCCCAGCTTCATACGCGCCTTGAGCACATGCGGGTCACGCCCTCCATCGAGGAAAAGATCGTCCTGACACCGAAGCAGGTGAACTACATTCGCTGGCTGTCGCTTGGCAAAACCGTCGAGGTGATCGCTGAACTGGAGCAGGCAAAGTATGCTGGCGTCCGCTCTGCGATTGACGATGTCAGAACGCGCTACAATCTGGCCAATCATGCGCAGGTGGTGGCTTTGGCTATCCGACGCGGCCTGATTTAGGATGATGTGGCGTTGTCAGGCCTTGGGCGTATAGCCTAGAATGTGCAGCAAGGTGGTCAACACCGACATTTGCGCGTGCATCCTGATGGTTGCTTCGAGATAGGCAATATGGGTATCGCCAACAAGCTCCTTACCGGCTTTAACGTCAGCCGGCAGTTCATTGAACAGATTTTCTGCCCGCTCCAACAGTTCGCGATGTTCGCGGATTGCATCGATCGTGAGACGCTCAACGAGCGGTGACGGAAGCCCATGCAAGAGCCCTATCAGCGGCTTCAGATCGACTGCCTCGCCATTCAATCGGTCGTCGGCGTCCATGTTCAACTCCCAAAACAGGAATGCGCGGTGCGCCCCCGCATAGTTCCTGACCCCTGGCGATCGGGGAGTTAGTAACCGAGCATGCGCCGGCCCATGGACCTTTAGTTCCGAGGAACCTGGACATACGTCCATGGCTCCCCGACCATAGGTCGAGGAATTCGGCGCCCTAACGGCGGACGCCAAACCGGCATGCGTCGGGTTACTAAGCCCGGAGGCAGCGCGTACTGCCTCACCAGCGCTTATAGCGACCTAACCTCATCCGCGCCACCGCAGATTTGTTGGCGTCCGAGGTCGGCTCGCGGCCAGCGATTGAAGAAGGAGACTGCGTCGTTGTCGCTTTGGTGTCCAAAATGAAACGGGCCGATCGTCCAATAGTCGAACGAAATTAACCTCCGCATAGCAATGCCTATCCTCGCCGGGAAGTTGCGTTTGAACCGAGAAAGCAATCAGGTTACGGCACAATCCCATGAAGTTCTGCATCGCTGCCGAACTCCTTTGGCTGATCAATCGATCTCTGAGGCCGATTGTCAGGCCGCAGTGCTTAGGAAGCGTATATTGACAGGACCTCTCGCCGATTTTTCTGACGTCAAGGAGCGCCTTGCAAAGGCGGGCTCGGTGACCGAAGCGCTCCATTTGATACAATCCGCTTATCGCGTCGATTTCATTACCTACCATCTCGCTTCGACGGTAATTGGTGATTTTGACGCCCCGTTCGTGCGCACGACCTACCCGGATGCGTGGGTATCCACTTACCTGTTGAAGGGCTATGTCACCATCGATCCTGTCGCGCGGGAGGGCTTTTTGCGCCAGCTGCCATTCGATTGGCGAGAACTCGACGTCTCGCCCGAGATGCTGATGTTTCTGGAAGACGCAATACGCCATGGGATCGGCCGTTTTGGTTTTTCCATCCCGATATCGGATAAAGCCGGCCGTCGCGCCATCCTCTCTTTGAATTCGAACGCCTCCGCCGAAGACTGGGAGGATCTGGTCAGTGCTCATCGGAGTGAATGGGTCGATCTCGCGTATCTCGTCCACCAGATGGCAGTGTTCGAGCTACATGGAGCGAGCGATCCGATCCCGGTCTTGAGTCCGCGGGAACGTGAGTGCCTCTACTGGAGCGCGCTCGGCAAGGATTACAAGGATATCGCGCTTATTCTCGGCCTTTCCCATCACACGACCCGCAGCTACATCAAGTCGGCGAGGACAAAACTCGGTTGCGCTACGATCTCGGCGGCGGCCACTCTTGCCCTGAAGCTGCGCGTGATCACGATATGAGCCGATCGCACGCCAGCCTTTGACAATACCCGCATATGGGTCTGACCATATGCGGGAATATCTGACTCCTCCGCCAGGCGGCATCTTCCAGCCAGTATCAACAGCTGGAGACAAACCTTGTTCATTCTGGTTCAAGCGCATCAGTACACCCGTTATCAGGCTCTCATGGATCAGGCATTTCGCCTGCGCAAACGTGTGTTTCACGATCAACTCGGTTGGGCCGTGACAATCGACGGTGATTGCGAGCGCGACGAGTACGATGCTCTGCGGCCAGCTTACCTGATGTGGTGCAATGATCGCGCGGATCGCCTTTATGGAACGCTGCGGCTGATGCCAACCACCGGCCCAACGCTTCTCTACGACGTCTTCCATAACACGTTTGCGGGTGCAAACCTGATTGCACCTGGCATCTATGAGGGAACGAGAATGTGCCTCGATGAGGAAACACTTTCCGAGGATTTCCCGAGCCTGGAAACGGGCAAGGCTTTCGGCATGCTGTTGCTGGCTTTGTGCGAATGCGGATTGTCGCACGGTATCGAGACGCTGGTGTCGAACTACGAGCCGCACCTAGCGCGCGTCTATCGTCGGGCGGGGCTCGCCGTTGAAGAGGTTGGCCGCGCAGACGGCTATGGTCGCTCTCCGGTTTGCTGCGGTATCTTCGAAGTTTCAGAGGAAGTTCGCACGCGCATGCAGCAGGCGCTTGGTGTCGCGGCTCCCCTTTATGCAGGATATCGGCCGCGCAAAAATGCAGCCAGCGAGCCCGTGCGCATATCTGCCTGATCCAGGAGTTGTCCCAAGGCGGTTGCGGCAACATGTGCCTCAACCGCCATAATTTCCGGGAAAGACAATGTCCTGGTCGACGAGAACGTTGAACTTGTAGCCCGGCCGGATCTGGATGGTGGGCTGAACATTCAGATTCTTGGAAATCGTCTGCTCCGCGACGCGGCCGAAGGTCTCCGCAAAGTTCCTGCGTGCCGCGTCAGAGGCTGTATCCTGTGTGGCGAGGGTGGAACTCGCCGGAACCGCCATATCGATGCCGGTACCAATCAGTGCAACAAGCGCCGCCGAACCGAAGGTGCGGAAATAGTGATTATTGACCTTGTCAGAGAACCCGCCATAGCCCTGCGAGTCTGTTCCAGCCATGCCGCCGATCTGCAGTGTAGAGCCATTCGGGAAGATGACATCCGTCCAGACGACCAGAACGCGGCTTTGGCCAAACGAGACCTTGCTGTCATAGCGTCCGAGTAGTTTGGTACCCTGCGGAATGAGAAGAAAATGCCCGGTGGCGCTGTCGTAGATGTGCTGGCTCACCTGCGCTGTGATCCGGCCCGGCAAATCGGAGATGATGCCGGTAATCATGGTGGCCGGGATGACGGAGCCGCGCTTCAATTCATAGCGTGACTGTTGGGGTACAACCTGGTTCGGCAGGTAGCCGAGATCCTTGATGTCGGCGTTGAAGAAATCTTCCTTCGAAGTCTGTCCGTTCGGATCGGCATTCTGGCCCATCAAACCCGATTTCATGGCCGCGGCGTAGAGATCAGAGGCGCCGTTATTGGTGGTCGGCTGCCGGTCTGTTGTCCTGGTGTTGCTGGAGATATTTCCCAGCTCCGAGATTTTGACCTTCAGCGGGGAGTCAAACGCAGTCGCACGGGCCTGAAGGCTGGCCATCCGCTGTCGCTGCTGTTCACGCAGGACTTGTTCGCGCTGCTCGCGGCGAAGTCGGGCCAACCATTCTTCTTCCGACTCCATTTGCGGTCGGCGCTCTTCCCGTGCCTGCTGCTTTATCTGCTCTTCTTCAATCGGCTTGGCCTCGACATTTGTCGGGGTTATGGGCGTGGGCTGGAATACGGGCTGCTCTTCGCGATCCCCGATGATGCCGTCTTTCACCCCGCGCTTCATCTGATCAGCGAAGGTCGATGCCGGGACGTTCGAGCCTGCTTCATCCGGAACTCTGTCGCCGAACCGCAGTCCCCGGGATGAGATGCCGTAGACAAGGACACCGGCGACGACGACTGCGATCCCGATACCAAAGAACACCGGCAGGCGATTGAGCCGTTTCATGCCCTTTTCCTGCGAGGCGCTGCTCGGATTGCCGAGCTGGAGCGACTGGACCATATCTGTCTCTCCTCAGTTTCGCTTCATTAATGAAAGCGGGCTCGCCGGCGTGGCACCACCAGATGACACGGAATAGGCCCGCCCAAGCTCGAGTGTCTCGCTGGAGAGCCTCACGAGTACCTGTCCGTCAACGTCGATCAACGAATATGCCAGCTCGATCGGTTTGGCGGTGTTCTTCACGGAGCGTGCCTTATCATCCGTCACGACAGTGAAACCCCACCCTTTTAACGCGGCCTCGAGCGCGGTCGCGAAATCCGAAGTGTCGTTGTGAAGTCTGATCGGCGCGGCGGTTGACCCTGCCTGCTCGGCGTAACGTCCAGCCATGTCGCCGGCGATCGCGCTTGCCACGGGACCTGTTACCGTCGAGGGCGCGGCGCTCGTCGTGAGCGCGTCTGTTCCGGTCTGGCAACCAGAGAGAAGAACGGCAGCAACAATAGGAAAATGGCAAAGGCGCATCGATCAGCCTCCCCGCCGGATGGTGATTTTCTGCTGACGCCAGCCGACGCCCGAAAGAAGGACAGCCTTGTCGATGTTGTAATCGACAATCATCATGTCGTTCTTCATCCGGTAGTTTACGATCCGGTTTTGCCCGCCAGAAACCACGAAGAGGACCGGCGCATCCTGACCGGAGAGCGTTCGCGGAAACTGTATGTAGGTCTTCAGCCCATCCGAATAGACGCGCTTCGGCTTCCAGGGCGCGCTGCCGCTCAGTGAATAGGCGAAGGCAAGTTGCTCTGGCGGCACGCCGCCGTCGGAATTGGTCATCGTCTGAATGCGAGCGTTGATGTCGGACAATCTCGTCGCGGCCTCTTCCGGATACTCGAAGCCAACGCGGGCCATGTACTGGCTTGGATGCGATTTGAGCTGAATGTGATAGGTGCGTCTTGATGTCGTCACCACCATCGACGTCACCAGCCCGGCCTCAGACGGTTTGACGATCAGGTGAATTGCTTGGCCCCTTGCAGCACCGGATGTGGCCGGCTCGACCTTCCAGCGTACCGTGTCGCCGACAAGCACGTCGCGCACAATCTCCCCACCCTGAAGCTCGATGTCGCAGACCTGTAAAGGTGAGCACACGACAGAAGGCTGCGTCTCACCGAACAGGAAGATGACCTTTCCGTCGGCTCCCGTCGTCACCAAGCCTCGCTGCCCGCGCCACTTGTTGGAGAGGGTGGTTCCCTTAGCCTCATTTGTCGTCAGGTTCTGGGTAAAGCCCGATGTCGTCGCTATGGACCAAAATGCAAGCGCCGTCATGCAGCATAGCGCTGTCCTGTTTATCCTTGTATTCATTGAAGTCCCCTGCCCTTACAGTTGCGCGGTCCAGTCGAAGTCCTTGACATAGACGCCGATGGGATTGAGCCGGATCGTCGCCTCGTCCTGGGGCGGGGTAATCGCCACCGTGGCTATGCCGCGAAATCGGCGTGTCGCGATTTCCTTGCCTTTGCGATCGCGCTCATACTCGGTCCAGTCGATCTGGTAGGTCTGGTTCGACAGCGCGACGATGTTGTTCACCTCGATGGCGACGGTCGCATTCACGGCCTTTTCGAATGGCGAGTTGCCACGGAACCAGGCATTAATCTTCTGGGTCGATGGATCGCTCGTCCTGAGAAGCGCATAGGTCCTGTCGATGTATTGTTTCTGGACGACGGCATCCGGCGTGATCGAGCGGAAACTGGTTATAAAGCCGCCGAGCGTTGCCCGGATGACCCGGGCGTCGGCATATTCGATCTGCTGCGGAAATCCTGCCGAGATGGTGTTTCCGAGCTTGTCGACCTCGACGATGTACGGAACAAGCTTCACTTGCGTGCTCAGATACAACGAGTAACCGAAACCGATCACCGCCATGCCGAGGCTCAAGATTCCGACCATCCGCCATGCCGAGGCCGCCCTCACGTAAGAGCCGTATCGTTCCGACCATTCCTGCCTTGCGGCAAGGTACGGGTTCTCGGGGGCGCGTTGCGCTGCCATATTGTTTTCCCTGTCTTAAATTTACGATTTGTCGTGTCGTTCCGGCGGCTGACCGGGCGAGGCTCCTTTGCCACGAGCCTGGTCGAGCTTCGCGTTCGCCAGGCCAAGGATGGAGCCGGCATAGGCACCGGGCGACCCGATCGCCTTCTCCTTGGCTGCGGATCCTGCGGCCTGCCCGGCCGAGCCAAGGCCTGCACCCACTCCGCGAATAGCCGCTCCTCCAAAGGATGATCCGGCGGCCCGCGCCGCTTGACCTGCTGCAAATCCTGCTCCGGCCGCACCTGCGGCCAGGAAGGCTCCGCCAGTCGCGAAAGACGCCGCCTGCCCACCGTGCTGAATGGCTTCCATCCCGCCGGAAACAGACGCCCCCTGAACGACGCCCTGCATGATGTTTGGAACATACATCGCGATGATAAACACAACGACCGAGATGCCGGCGATCGCAAGTGTCGTGATGAACTGGTCGGTCTCGGCGGTTGGGGCCTGAGCAAGTCCCAAGAGGACACCGGAGCCGATTTTAGCGATCATGACCAACGCCATGAGCTTCATGCCAACGCCGAAAGCATAAACGAGATATCGGACAGCAAAGTCCTTGGTGAACGAGGATCCACCGAGGCCGAGCATAATCATTCCCGCGAGTAGGCCGACATACATCTCGACCATCACAGCCACGAAAATCGCTGCCACCAGCGAGAAGCAGATCACAACAATACCCATGGCGAGAACGGCTGCGATCGCAAGAGCATTATCCTCGAAGACACCGAACTTGGCCTGTTCCGACATCTGCGAAGCGACACGGATACCCGCATCGAACACCTCCGCGGGCGAAGCTGACCCACTACCGGCCCCGATCTGATAGAGACTATCTACAACAGCTTTGGCAAACGTTGGTCCCTGGGTCAAAACAAAGGCAAAAAAGCCGATGAACATGATCCTCCGCACAAGCTCTGCGAACCAGCTGTCGAGGGATGCCGACTGAATGGCGAGCCACACTGCGGCAATCCCCACCTCTATTCCGGCGAGGATCCAGAACAGAGACCTTGCCGCATTCATGATGGTTGTTTCCCAGCCCTTGGCAGCGGAAGAAACCTGATTTTCAAGCTCCGTGAGGACTTGGCCCTGCTGTGCAAACGCTGGGCCGGCCAGCATAAGGCAGGCAAGGCCGGTTGCAAAAAGCATCAACTCGATCCGTGCCCTTACCATCTTGGACGCATTTCCTGGCCCTTTTCGATCGGGGGCAGGTCCTTTTTCACACCGAAAAATTTCTCGCTCTTTTTGGATGAGGATCTCTCGTCGGACTTCATGATGAATACCGTTGCTGCTGACACTGATGCCGCCGCGACCAAAAGCGCGATAGCAATGACGATCGCGCGGCTCACCAGCGGGGCTCCATCTTCTGACCTTCGGGGACGGCACTGGTGTCGGCGTTGAAGAACTTTTCTCGCCGAGCTTGTGCCAGATCCTTTTCGGTCTGCTCGCTTTGCAGCCACGTCCCCATCATCGTCATCTGCTGGGATACGAGACCACGCAGCTTTTGCGTTTGCGCAACCTGCTGCGCCGCAATTTCGTGGCCGACCTGGAGAGCTTTCATTTGGCCATCGGCCGATTCCGACATGTTTCGGAGGGAGCCCATCGTATCCTCCTCGCTGTCGAACTGGTCAGCCGTCAGGCTTGCAGCCTTGAGCGTGCTGGCGATGGTGTCGCGGTTGGTATCTGACCAACGGGCATAGTTCGAGGATAGGTCCGTCCCGTTGCCGGCGGCAGTCTGAAGATCAGCATAGGATTGAAAGCGCTGTTTCAGCACATCATCTGCGCTCCCCATCGAGAAAGAGATGCTCTGTCCCTGATCGACGATACTGCGGAGCTGATTGAGGTCGCTCTCCACCTGCCCCCAGATATGATCGGGCAGCTGCGCCGTGTTTTGCAGCATGTTTTCGTAGATGTTCAGCTGGTTTTGGATCTGCTCGGCCAACTGACTGATTTGTGTCAGCTGATTTTCGACTTGCAGGCCGGAGCTTTTAAGGAGGTCGACGAGCTGTGCATTGTTGGCAAGCTGTGTCCACTCGGTTGCAGCGCCCGTCGCTGAGCCAGCAAATGCTGGTGTGGAAGCGCCGGTTACAAACGCTGCAATGACAACGGTCGCTGATTTTCTTCTGAGCGATAGGATATGGTCAAGCATAGCGATTGATCCCTCTTTCATTGAGCCATTGGGTCGGCCAGTCTTTGCCGTAAGTTGAGAGAAGTTCCCGGATCCGAGCGAGGTCGGCTTTGCCGGAAGCACCGACGAAGGAGAGGGTGAGCGGCCCCAGCGCCATATCGAAAAGGCGGCGTCCGTCCGGCGACGTCACGTAATATTCCCGCTTTGGAATAGCGGCTGCGACGATTTCGATTTGGCGAGGATTAAAGCCGATGCGCTCATAGAATTCTCGTGTCCCGGACTCGCGGGCAGCCCCATTCGGGAGGCAGATCTTGGTTGGGCAGGATTCCTTCAGGACATCGATGATGCCCGAGCGCTCTGCGTCCGAAATTGACTGAGTGGCGAGAACGACGGCGCAGTTTGCCTTTCGCAGCACCTTCAGCCACTCGCGGATTTTGTCGCGGAAAACCGGGTGACCGAGCATCAGCCACGCCTCATCGAGAATGATAAGGCTTGGTGCCCCCGTTAGCCGCTTTTCGATACGTCGAAACAGATAGGTCAGCACTGGCACGAGATTTCGCTCGCCCATATTCATCAGTTGCTCGATCTCGAAGCACTGGAATTGGCCGAGGGTCAGCGAATCCTGTTCAGCGTCGAGAAGCTGGCCCATGGGGCCGTCAACAGTATAGTGGTGCAACGCGTCCTTGATCTCCCGCATCTGAACGCCACTCACAAAATCCGACAGCGACCGGCCTGGCGCCCCCGCCATCAAACCGATCTGCCGAGATATGGCGTTTCGGTGGTCCGGGGTGACCGTGACACCCTGCAGGGAGACGAGTGTTTCGATCCATTCGGAAGCCCAGGCGCGGTCGGTATCGGTCGAGAGATCGGAGAGAGGGCAAAAGGCAAGCTTAGCCCCCTCTCCTGCCTCGCCGCCGATTTCATAGTGATTGCCATCCACGGCCAGCGTCAGCGGCAGAATAGAGTTGCCTTTGTCGAAGGCGAAAACCTGCGCACCCTTATACCGGCGAAATTGCGCTGCGATGAGCGCGAGAAGCGTTGACTTGCCGGAACCGGTTGGTCCGAAAATAAGTGTATGGCCGACGTCATCCACGTGAAGGTTCAGTCGGAACGGTGACGATCCAGAGGCCACCTGTGTCAGTGGCGGCGCGTCGGGTGGATAGAACGGGCAGGGCGCAAGTGGACTGCCCGACCAGACGGAATTGAGGGGGATCAGGTCTGCGAGATTGCGGGTGTTTATCAGGGGTTCCCGGATGTTGCAGTACCAGTTGCCTGGCAGGCTCCCGAGGAATGCGTCCGTCGCATTCAACGTCTCGATCCGCGCGCCAAATCCTTCAGCCTGGATCAACCTTCGAACGGACTCGGTTTTATCGGCAAGATTCTCTCTGCTTTCGTCGAATAGAATGATCACCGGCGTGTAGTAGCCATAGGCGACCAGCTGCGAAGATGCCTCGGCGATCGCGTCTTCAGTCTCCGCGACCATGGCCATTGCGTCCTGGTCAACGGATCGGCTTTGCGTCTGGAAAAGTTGGTCGAAAAACGGCCGTACCTTTTGCTGCCATTTCTTGCGCGTGCGCTCCAACCGCTGCTTTGCCTCCTCAGCATCCAGAAAGATGAAGCGCGACGACCAGCGGTAGGTGAGCGGCAAGAGATCGAGGCTATTCAAGATGCCTGGCCAGCTCTCGGCCGGCAAACCGTCGATCGCAATCACGCTGAGGAACCGGTTTTCGACCTTCGGGGTGAGGCCGTGCTCTAGCTCCGCGGTCGCCAGCCAGTCCAAATACATGGGAATCTCAGGTAGACGGACTGGGTGGTTTTCACCGGTGATGCAGAACCGGATGAACTGGAACAGCTCATCGTAGCGGGCAATACGGGCGCCACCGCGTTCCGGTACTTCACGCGTTCGCATGCGCTCGATTGAGATGACGTTGCCGAGGTACTGCTCGATCTCCCGTATCGAGCGCCTGAAACTGTCGAGCACCGTGTCGGCATAGGTCGCCGTCCGGCTCTCAGTGTCCGAGTAGATATAACGCGTGACGCCAGATCGCCGGCGCTCGGGAGGGCGATATGTCAGGACGAGCGCATGCCGGCTCTCGAAGTGGCCGCGCTCCTGTTCGAAGTGCTTGCGCCGCTCATCATCGATCATGCGAGTGACAGCATCAGGGAAATGACTGCGTTCCGCAGAAGGATAGTCAGTCGTTGGGATGCGCACGGCCTCGACCTGGATCATCCAGCCGGAACCTAGCCGTGAAAGGATCGTATTGATCTGACGGGACAGCTCGTTGCGCTCGAAATCCGTGGCGCTCTCGGAGTCAGGGCCGGCAAAATACCATCCAGCCATGAGACTTCCGTCCTTGAGAAGAATGACCCCGTTATCGACCAGTCCGGCATAGGGCACGAGATCGGCGAACGACGGTGCAGACGGGCGAAGGGAACGCAAAGCGACCATCATTGCACCTCTAGAAACGTCGCCACGGCGAAGACGTGGGCAGGTAGTGATGCCGGTAGCGCAAATGCCGCACGTAGACATGACGCATGAGGGGATCGGATTTTGCCATCATGCGCAGTGCGCCGACGATCACGAACCAGATGGCGATGCCGAACAGCGCTGAATACAGGGTGAGCACGACGAAGATCAGGATGATCGCCACCAGCCCTGTGACAAGCAGGAGCTCTCGGTCTGCCCCCATCAGCAGATTCGGTCGTGAAAGAGCGCGGTGAATGCGATTGCGTTGGAGAGCGGAATGCGGCTCACCCATTGGCCCCCTCCCCTCTTGCAACGGACATCGGCTGGGAAACGGTCCCTGGCAAACTTGTGGCAGTGATGCCGATCGACGCGCCGGTCGCACCGAACAGTCCGACAATCGTCGTCGCCCCCAGCAGGATACCGGCGACCAGTACGATGTAGACGAGGCGTCGCGCGAAATCGTTGAGCTCGCCGCCGAAGATCAGCATTCCGCCGGCGATCGCCATGGCGGCGAGGGCAATTGCTCCTGCGACTGGCCCAGTGATGGATTCCTGAATCTGTTCAAGCGGCCCCTCCCAGGGAAGACTCCCACCGGAACTGGCAAGGGCTGGCGCGGCAAGCGCCGCGCAGAACATCGCAGCGAGCAGTCCGAGGCGAAAAGAGCGATTATGCAGCATGAATGTCCTCATCAATTTGAGCGTAATGTTCGGTCTGGTACCGGCTACCGCTGAAGCCCTCGACATTGATGACCTCTCGTACCCGTCTCCCCCTCCCCGCGCGCTCGATCGAGATGACAAGATCAACGGCCTCGCCGATCACAGCCTGCATCGGTTGCTGGCTGACCTCGGCGGTCAGTTGCTCCAGACGACGCAAGGCGGACATGGCGGTATTGGAGTGGACGGTGGTGACGCCACCGGGATGGCCAGTATTCCAGGCTTTCAGCAGCGTTAGTGCGGCGCCGTCGCGGACTTCGCCAACGATGATGCGGTCGGGACGGAGGCGCATGGTGCTCTTGAGCAGTCGCGCCATATCGATCGTGTCACTGGTATGCAGGCACACCGCATTCTCTGCCGCACACCGGATTTCCGCAGTATCTTCAAGAATGACCATGCGGTCGTCCGGCGCTGAGGCTATGATTTCAGCGATCACGGCATTGGCGAGAGTCGTTTTGCCCGAACCCGTTCCACCCGCGATCACGATATTGAGCCGATTCGCGATTGCGCTCCTGATCACTGTGGCTTGCGCCTCCGTCATCACCTTGTCAGCGATATAGTCGTCGAGTGGGATCAGCCTGGAGGCTCTGCGCCTGATCGTGAACGTTGGGGACGCGACAACCGGGGGCAGCAACCCTTCAAAGCGGTGTCCGCCAATGGGAAGTTCGCCCGAAATGATCGGCCGCTCATCGTCCGCCTCAGATTGTAGAGCGTGTGCGACGGAGCCGATGATTGTTTCCGCTGCTGTCGCAGCCATCTCACCCGCGGGCGCAATGCCCTGCCCTAACCGCTCGATGAAAACTTTACCGTCCGGGTTGAGCATGATCTCGACGACGCCAGGGTCGTCGAGGGCGATACATAAACGATCGCCCAGTGCTTCTTGAAGCTTGCGCACAAGGCGGGAATGCGACTGAAGCATTGCAGCTTTCTCCTCGCTGATTGGTTTGTGAGGGAAAAGAGCCGCGCCACGCTTTGATGTCCACGTACAAATTTGTGGGTCGCCTGCGTGAGGTGATTCCGTCAGGTTCCCATCGATTCTCTCAATGGGCTTCTGGGTCGCCTCAGATAAGGGCGGAAAAATCTGAGGAAAGAAAGGACATGGACGATGGCGATGAAATGCTCAACACACTGAAATATAACACCTAATCACGCGTTTTTGCGATGGTCTTGGATCATCTTAAGACATTGTTAACTTTAAATTCCTTGTCGCGCAGGGGGAATCGGACGATAGTTGCGCAAATTATGGCTTTATGGCCATTTTTTCGAAAGTGACGCCACCTAGGAAATAGTTTGCAAAATGAGCCAGCTGCCCAACAGATTTGACGTCGAGATCGCCCAGCAAGGGGCAAAGATATCAAGCGCGTTGCATATGCTGCGCAGCCAACAGTATCCGCCGGACGCTCGTAAGGGATTACGCAAGTTTCAGCTCGGCGAGGTCGCCGATTTCATGGGTGTGACCCAAAGCCATCTCCGACAAATCCATTCCGAAGGGAAAGGCCCGGAGATCGAATCGGTCAGCGGTCGCCGATATTATACGGCCGATCAAATGCGGGAGCTTCGCGAATATCTCGAAGCCAACAAAAAATCCGACAAGCGCTATTACGTTCCTCAACGTCGCGAAGGCGAGCCGATGCAAGTCGTTTCGGTCGTGAACTTCAAAGGTGGAAGCGGGAAGACAACGACCGCGGCACACTTAGCACAGTATCTCGCCCTCACCGGTCACCGTGTGCTTGCCATCGATCTAGATCCCCAGGCGTCGCTAACGTCACTGTTCGGCATTCAGCCCGAACTCGATGATACAGCGTCCCTATACGAAGCGCTTCGTTTCGATGAGGAGCGAAAGCCAATATCAGCGGTAATTCAGTCGACCAATATTCCAGGACTAGACGTTGTACCGGCGAATCTTGTGCTGCAGGAATTTGAATACGATGTGCCACTGTCAATTTCTTCTCGAAAAGGTGACGAGGGTCGGTTGTTCCACATGCGCATCGTCAATGCGCTTAAAGAAGTGGACGACAAGTATGACGTGGTTGTCATCGACTGCCCGCCGCAGCTCGGCTACCTTACTATCACCGCGTTGATGGCTTCCACAGGCATCCTGATTACAATCCATCCCCAGATGTTGGACATCATGTCGATGAGCCAGTTCCTACAGATGCTGGGAGGGATTATGACCCCTGTTGCAGAGGCTGGTGCCGAAATCAGGGTGGAATGGTTCCGCTACCTCGTGACACGCTTTGAGCCGACCGACATTCCGCAAGCGCAGATGGTCGGCTTCATGCAGTCGATGTTTGCTCAGCAGATGCTGCGAAACCACGTTCTTAAATCTACCGCTATTTCCGACGCTTCAATCAAAAAGCAGACTTTGTACGAGGTCGAGCGGGGAGAGTTCGTTCGGTCTACTTACGATCGAGCAATGGAAAGCCTGAATGCCGCAAATGGTGAAATTGTCGACCTGATACACAATGCTTGGGGGCGGAAATGACAAACTTGTCAGCCGTTTTTTTTCCTATTTTTGCAAGGCGAAATAATGCCTTAGCGGAGTTGAAGTCAAAGCTGGAGTTCGGTCATGGCGCGTGACAATCCATTCGCGAAGCTTGATATAGCGTCGATATCGACCGACAAATCTCCCGTAAAGCCTGGATACGCGATGACGGGCGCCGCGAAGACGGTTGTGCGATCGATTGAAGATCTCGCCGAAAACACCAAGAAGCTCATGGAGGGCGAGGTCGTCGTGGAGCTGGATCCGCGGCTGCTGGATGTATCATTCGTGGCCGATCGGCTGTCGGATGAGGGCGAAGAATACCAGGAGCTCAAACAGGCGATCAAAGAATCCGGTCAGACGACACCAATCCTGGTTCGGCCTAGCTCGTATGACAGCCAACGCTTCATGGTCGTTTTCGGGCACCGTCGTCTCAAGGTCGCCAAAGAGCTCGGGATTTCGGTCAAGGCGGTTGTCAAAAAACTTGACGACATCACGTCCGCAATCGCCCAAGGGCAGGAAAACTCTGCCCGCTCAAACTTATCCTTCATCGAACGTGCGTACTTCGCACAGAACCTGCTTGCGTCCAACATGACGAAGGACGTGGTGCGGTCGTCTCTCGCGATCGACGAGGCGATGTTGTCCAAGATGCTCGGTGTCGTGGAAGTGGTCCCTGCTGCGATCATCAAAGCTCTCGGTGCGTCCAAAAAAATCGGGCGCGACAAGTGGCTTAGCCTGCGTCAACTACTTCTCGTTCCTGCCCTCTTGAAGGTTGCCACTGAATTTACGGAGACCGCAGGGTTTGTTGAACTGGCAGAAGAAAAGCGGTTCGACGAACTTCATGATTACCTGAAGCGCTACAAGGTCAAATCGGCTGCTAAGAAGCCCAAGGGCAACGCATCCGGGAGGGATTGGACGTCGAGCGACAGTTCACTGAATTTCGTAATGAACACCAAATCGAAGAAGGTTGCGATTGAGCTTTCGAATGTCGAAGCGAAGCCCTTCAGCGACTGGCTTTCGGGCCGGATGGACCGTTTGTATGACGAGTACAAACGGTCAAAAACCGAACGCAACGGAGATTAAACCGCAAAAGAAAAAGGCCCCCAAACGGTAAACCGTGGAAGCCTCTCTCGTCATCTCTAGCAGGATCGAGAATCGCATTTCCCGGAATCGCAGTCAAGAGTGTTGGCACCGATTTGGTGAGCGAATTTCTTTTGCCTAGAGAAAGGTGAGAGAAAAAATGCAAACGGGACATGTAACGACGCCTTTTGGGCGGCGACCGGCTACTCTTGCCCTAGTTAAGGGGCAACTGGCCATCACAGCACCGAGCCCAGGCGCACGCGTAGAAAAGTGGAAAGTGTTTCGTGACGTGTGTGAGGCGAGGGAGCGCTTCGGTCTGCAAGACAGAGCGCTCGCTGTTCTCGATGCACTCTTGACGTTCTACCCTGAGCCACAGCTCGACCAGGATCATGGACTTGTCGTGTTTCCATCTAATGCGCAGCTATCTGTCCGCGCTCATGGGATCACAGAAAGCACACTCCGCCGGCAACTCGGAGCACTGGTCGATGCCGGACTTATCCAGCGCCGGGATAGTCCAAACGGCAAGCGTTACGCGCATCGCAATCGAGATGGCGTAATTGAGCAGGCATACGGCTTCGATCTCAGCCCGCTGCTCACGCGCGCGGCGGAGCTTGCCATACTTGCGCAGGAAGTCGCAGCAGAACGTGTACGCTTCCGCAGGGCAAAAGAAGCACTGACGATCTGCCGTCGCGATGTCCGTAAGCTGATTACGGCTGCGATTGAAGAAGGAGCGTCAGGAAACTGGCTGGACGTCGAGATGATGTATGTTGGAATTCTTGGTCGACTACCTCGTTATCCCGACAGAACCCAGGTCGAAGCAACACTCGACGAGATGGAGCTTTTGAGGAATGAAGTCATCAACCTCCTGGAGATGCAGTTAAATACCGACTATATGCACGGCAATGCCATTCAAAATGAACGCCACATACAGAATTCAAATACCGAATCTATCTATGAACTTGAACCTAGCTCTGGAAAAGAGCAGGGCGAAAGCTTGCCGGAAGAGCCGCCAGCCAAGAGGATAGGCGTTGAACAGAAAAGGGCGAATGCAGAACAGATCAAGTCGTTTCCGCTCGGTATGGTCCTTCGAGCTTGCCCCCAGATCGTAGACTATGGGCCGGGCGGTGGCATATCGAATTGGCGCGAGTTGATGACGGCGGCCGTAGTGGTCCGCTCAATGCTCGGAGTAAGTCCCTCAGCCTACGAAGAGGCCTGCAATGCGATGGGGCCGGAGAATGCTGCCGCGGCAATGGCGTGCATCCTAGAGCGCTCGAACTACATCAACTCGGCCGGTGGTTATCTACGTGATCTGACTAAACGCTCGGAACGAGGAGAGTTTTCAATTGGGCCTATGCTGATGTCGCTGCTCAAGGCAAACGGCGATGGCAACCGGCTTGCGGGTTAGCGATGTCAATAAGCGCAATGTGTTGAACCTAGATGACGAGGTAGGTCTCTCATACAACCGCTACAATCTTGTCAGCCGTTTTTTTCGGAATTTTCCTCATAAATTTCTGATGCTTATACGAGATGAGTGCGCGTAATTTCTCGTTGAATTGATGGCTGGGCCTGGTCTATGCCAATCGACGCGAGAGCGGCTTTCACGCTACCGGACGACAAAAGCTTTATCGTGGGTAGACGCCTGCCTTCACAGCAAACGTGCAGCACGACCGCTTCGACGGGTAGCGCTATTGTAATAGCTCGACGCCTGCTGCACTGAACGATGCCTCGACTGCTCCATGGCTTCGGGGAGGGGTATGCCGCGGTTAGCCGCTTCGGTCAGATATCCTGATCGTAGCCCATGTGCCGAAAACTCCGCAGGCTCCAGCCCCGCCAAGCTACGCCGCAGCAAAGGCGGCGCTTGTCAGCTTCACCCGGAGCTGGGCCCTTGAACTGGCTGCGGGCGGAATAACGGTGAACGCCGTTTCGCCGGGGCCAACGGAGACGGCGTTGTTTCAGCGAGAGCGAAGCGCGTTACGTCTTCGGCGTTCCAATGGGCCGCTTCGGAAGACCGGAGGAAGTCGCTGGGGCAATCGAATTCCTGCTATCGGATGACGCTGGGTTTATTACGGGGCAGACGCCTCATGTCGATGGCGGGGCCTCAATCGGCAAGTCTTCGTTGTAGATTCATCGCGGTCTATCTGGAGGCAGTGCCGGCCGATCCGCGTCTTCAAAGCATACGCGCAGCGCGCCCGCTTCGGCGGGTCGCGTTGTTGTAATAGCTGGAGGCCTGTTGCACCGAACGGTGTCGCGACTGCTCCATTGCTTCGGGGAGGGGGATCCCGCGGTTGGCGGCTTCCGTAAGATATCCCGACCGCAACCCATGCGCCGAGAATTCCGCAGGGTCGAGTCCAGCCATCTCGGCCCGCTGTTTGACGATCGCATTGACCGCGCCCGGCTCCAGCGCCCGCTTCGAGACATTGCCCCAACGATCGATCTTCCGAAAAATACTCCCGCTTTCGATTCTTCCAGCCGCCATCCATGCGTTCAAAGCATCCACGGGCCGGCCCGTCAGATAAACGGCCTCATCGCTTTCGGCACCTGACGTCTTGGTGCGACCGAGATGGATGGCGACAGAGGGGAGGGGAGGGGCACCCTCGACGGTGATGGGTGGCTCAACGGTGAGCTGCTCCCTGCGCAGACCGGCAATCTCACTGCGACGACGACCGCCCGAGGCAAAAGCCACCATCAGGATTGCCCGGTCGCGGATGTCACGAAGGCTGTCGGTGCTGCAGGTCGCGAGCAGCTTTGCCAGGACGTCGCCGGTGACGGCCTTCGCGCTCTTGCGTTTCCTTGGCCGCGGCGTCGCCCGAACTGCGAGGCGTATCGCGGATTTCAGCGACGGCGAGGAAAAGACGCCTGACAGCCCGCGCCATTTCGTCAGCGTCGACCAGCTGGCAATCCGCCGCCGCACCGTGTCGGGCGCGTGCGCCCCTGGCGATCGCAGAAAACCCTGTTCCCGCAGGCTCTGTTCGACATCGGCTGGCATGCCGTGGTGAGGATCGATGTCGCGCTGTTCGGGCTGCCAGAGATGGTGGGCGACGAATTTAAGAGCCAAGGCTTCGGGCGCCGGCCAGGGGAGGGAGGCGCCGGTCGCGGCAAGCGACCAGGCCTGTAGATAGGCGAGGTCGGAGGTGAGGGCGCGCAGAGTGTTTTCGCCCATGCCTTCGTTGACCAGATGGCGTAGCGTTTCGATGTCCTGGTCGGTCAGCAGTTCGGCCAGTTCGTCGCGCCGGTCGATCGGCAGCACGCTGGCGATGGTGTCTAGTTCGTCGGCCCGGCGATCGACGGCGGTCTTGGAGATGGACGGTTTGGCCACAGAGAAACTCCGGATCGGCGGCTTTTGACGGCCGAGCGGCCGTGGGTTTACCGGATTCTTTCTGATTTGCGGCAGGAAATCAATCACCATCGATAAGCATTACTTATCGATGGTGATGACCTCAACCAGCAATCATACCATGTGAGGAACTGTAATATTGATATAGAGTTCCTATAAGAAATCATTTACCATGATTTCAATGGCTTATGATCTTGCGAAAATTAGCATAACAGCCTTGATGCGGCCGACTTTCGACTCCGGTATTGCTCTCGCGCGCCTGGACGAGCGGATCGCCCGTTCACCAGTCGGCGCGGGATTCCTCGAACGATCCCATTTTGCCGACGCCTGCGCCTCTTTGTGGATCGACGGCGAATTGGTCCATCTCGAAGACCTCGTCCTGCACGACAATACCCGCGATATTCGCACACCCACCCATGAGTTGACTATCGCCCGCGACGTTCTGCGCAGCCGCCGGCGCATTGCTGCCCATCTCCCCGCCTGGGCGTTATCGGCAGAGGGTATCCGAACTTTGCGACAGACGTCGGACATTGATCCGGTCGGCGCGGAGGTGGAGGAGCCGGCCGGCGTCGTTCGGCCAGCGGTCACCATCGATCCGGAAGGGGAGGGGGGCGATGGTGATGACGCGGAGAATTTACCCGGCGTCGACTATGCGGCCATCGACGCGGTTCTGGCCCGATCGGAGGCGGCAATCGAGAATGCAACACGACCCGGCCGTGACGGCGGCCGAGAAAGAGACCCAATGATCTACGACCTCGACTGGGACGAGGATGCGCGGCTCGACGAATGGCGCAGCGTAGTGCGCCAGGCCGAAAACCTGCCAGCGGCGCTGCAGGCAATCATCGCCCTCGATGCCTGGAACGAGCTGTCCGTGCTTCAGCACGCCCCCTGGCTCGGCCGCCTGTTTTGCGCTTCCATCCTGCGCCACGCCGGCATCACCACCGGTGC
Source organism: Rhizobium sp. FG113 (assembly GCF_057809895.1). Classification (NCBI taxonomy): domain Bacteria; kingdom Pseudomonadati; phylum Pseudomonadota; class Alphaproteobacteria; order Hyphomicrobiales; family Rhizobiaceae; genus Rhizobium; species Rhizobium sp. FG113. Next base: position 32,689 of record NZ_JBMDKV010000034.1, read on the forward strand.
CCATCTCGCCGCCATCAATCTCGGCCTCAAAACCATTCCCGTCGATCGGCGACGGCATCGCGACCAGGACACGCGACTGCTCGCCATCGCCCGCGGTCTTTTGGCGGCGGCCGAGATCGGCATGAAAGAGCATGACAGGCTGACGCTGGCGAAAACGATGATGGACCGAAAGCTGGACGGGCGCCGGACGTCTTCAAAACTGCCGGAGCTGGTCGAGTTGGTCATGGCGAGGCCGCTGGTGTCGGCTGGCATGGTGGCCAAAACGCTGGACGTCACGCCGCAGGCGGCGCGGCGGATTGTTTTGGAGCTGGGCCTGCGCGAGATGACCGGGAGGGGGAGGTTTCGGGCATGGGGCGTGCTCTGAGCTGGCGAGATTTAACTAAGCGATCAATTTGTCGTTGTGTATCGTAGGTTTTTTACTATGATTTGATTGCATTGGCATGGGGGTGCCGACAGTTAGTGCGAGGGGGACAAGAAAATTTACACAACCGTAAGGACGAGCGGCTCGCTTCAGGGTGGCGATTATGCCTCCCGATGAAAAATCGCCATACTCAGCCGCTCCTCAAGGTGTTGGGTACATTTATCAGCCTCGCTTCGCGCTCCTGAAGATCCTCGACTACGCCGAAAGCACTTCTGTCCTCATCGAAAAAGATGACGACTTGGATTTCATTGATGCCGGCGGAAAAAGGTCTCTCGCGTCGCTTAAACACAAGGCGCCGGGAGACAGAGTTAGCGATCTATCGACAGACTTTTGGAAGTCGGTGCGGGTATGGCTCGCAAGTTATGTACGAGCCGACCGTACGGCATCAAATTTAAGGTTTTTCCTCTTCACAACAGCCGTTGTGTCGGAATCCTCCTTTTTGATAAATTTTCTCGATGGCGCGGAGCGATCGGAAACGCTAGCGACACTTGCTCAGGAGGCCATGGCTGCAAGTGAGTCGAAATTAATTGCGGAGGTGAGGGGCTCGTTTAGTGCCTTCTCCGACAGTGAGGTTGAAGACTTCATGTCTCGCATAACCATTATCGACAACAGCCCACGTATCACTGACCTTCCGCACATCATCCAAGAACGGCACCTCCGCACAATACGGAGAGAAAATCGACCGCACGTTTTCGAACGTCTTGAAGGATGGTGGAACGACTTGATGGTGAAGATGCTCACCGGGGTCAGGACCGATCCCGTTTTCGGATACGAGGTGTCAGACAAGCTATCTGCTATTGCAGAGGAATACCGGTCTGACAATTTGCCAATCACTTTCAGAAATGCCGCTCCCGATTCGATTGACGCCGAAAATGATCCTCGGCTGTTCGTCGAACAGCTGCGATCAATCGGCATTTCCACGAACCGAATTCAGAGCGCCATAATCGACTATTATCGAGCCTTTGAGCAACGGTCAGCCTGGGCCCGCGAAACCCTGCTCGTGAATGGCGAGATAGAAGATTACGAGGACAGATGTCGTTTGGCATTTAATTGTAAGAATGCGCCCGTTCCGGCTGATGATGGCACCTAATTTGAGACTATTAGGTGCGATTTCCCGCGCCTAGCGCCTTCCGGTTCGGTAATAAATCTATGTAATATAAGGTTATTTAGGATGGAAGCTTGACCGTAGCTAGCCATCTTTTCCTCGGCGGCGTATCTCACATTAACTGCCAAAAGCCAAGCCAGAATCTCAAATTAAATGCTAAGTCTCAAATTAAGTGCCGGGCTATCTCGTTGAAATTGTTAGGGCCGGAATCTTACGATTAAATGCAAAACGACATATTTGCCCTCTTCACTCTGATCGGAAAGCGTTTTGCGCCTCGGCTGCGCAATCTCAAGGACCGGAAGTTCCATACTTTCGAAAAGGCCGACTCATATCCAGCACTGGCCAACCATATCGGCGCGCCGATCAATACCGCCCTCATTCTGGAACACTGGGATGACCTTCTCCATCTGGCGGCATCAATCACGACACGCTCTGTTGCGCCCTCAATGATCCTCAAAAAGCTGGCGGCATCCTCGAAACCGAGCCAGTTGGCGAAAGCCCTGCGTGAGCTCGGGCGCATCGAGCGATCCCTGTTTATGATCGAATGGTATTCCAACCCGGCACTTCGCCGGCGATGTCAAGCCGGTCTTAACAAAGGAGAATCCGCCCACAAGCTCAAGCGGGCCGTTTTCTTCCATGAGCGCGGCGAAATCCGCGACCGATCGTTCGAAAGTCAGGCATTCCGTGCCTCGGGCCTCAACCTTGTCGTCAGCGCCATCGTCCACTGGAATACCGTTTATCTCAGCCGTGCCGTAGCCCATCTGCGTCAAAGTGGTCGAACTATCCCCGACATATTGCTCAAGCATGTCTCGCCACTCAGCTGGGAGCACATAAATCTCACCGGCATCTATTCCTGGGACACCGAGCAGCAGATGCCCGAAGGCTTCAGGCCATTGCGACTTCCTGGAAGAATCCTCCGCGCTGCATGACGTTCCCGCCCGTTCGGTCTTAGCGTACGATTTCGAGCAGCTCTTGTTCTGACCCCGAATTGAGCACCGGTGCGACCTGACCGATGGCACCGCACAGCGAACGCTCTCAGACAGGCTCTGCGACGACGAAGGGCTCGACGCACAGTTTCCTCCCGCCGGAAGTGGGACGCGATACTGAAGCCAGGAAGTTGCCATCCACCCCGTTGACTTCACGCATGCCGCACCTTGTCGAGTACCCAGTCCTGGAGGCGCTTGGCCGTATGCTGTGCATTCGCTTCAGCAAGATCGTCGGGGACGATCCCGAATATCGGCCCAAGATGCTTCGTGAGCGTCCGGTGAGTTGTTTTTGCTGATCGGGCAAATCAGGCGATGTTCTGG
>NZ_JBMDKV010000035.1:0-30032 GCF_057809895.1 Rhizobium sp. FG113
CCGGGAGGGGCATCTCCGGGGGAACATGATCCGGGCCACTCACACAGCCCGCGAGAACGGATAATCCGGCAAGAATTGCGATGCGGCGCATGAAATCTCCATAGGCGATGACCGCAAGGCGGTTCGCTAACAATCTATTATCGCTTATGGTTAATTTTTACTTTCCATGTCGTGGAGCAACTTCACATGGCAAGCTAAGCGCAGCGGGGGCTCGGCGCGCTGATAGGGGGATCACCAGACAATGGGCGGATAAGAGTTCGCTAACTATCGAATGGCAGCTATGCACCAATATCATTGAATTCAAATCGATAGGATGTTATCTAATTCCATGACAACGAACATGAAGAAGACCTGGACCGAGTTCGCACCCTTGCTGATGATCTGCGGGCGTGGATGGCGCCGTGCGCTCAACGCCGTTTTGACCGACCACAAGCTTTCCGACGCCAGCGCCGCACCGCTCATCGCGCTCATCCGGCATGGTGACCGGATTCCGCAGAATGTGCTGGCCGAACGGGTCGGGGTGGAAGGGCCGACGCTCGTGCGTGTGCTCGACAGTTTGGAGAATGATGGCTTGATCTGCCGGGTCGCCGACGAGGCGGACCGGAGGATCAAGCTGGTGCAGCTTACCGGGGAGGGCACAGCGGTCGCCGAGCGCGCCGAGCGCTGTGCGGCAAAGTTGCGAGAGCAAATCCTTGGCGATCTCGACCCCGACCAGGTCGATGCCGCTATCGAGGTTTTGCGCGCCGTCGCGGATCGAACCGCGGCGATAACCGGAACGCAGGACAATGACGAGTAGCCACAATCCGATCTCCCCGAGCATCTGGGATGTCGTTTTCTCCATCAAGACCTTCACCGCGGCGATGCTGGCGCTTCTGATCGCGCTTTGCTTCGATCTGACGAATCCCTACTGGGCGGTTGGCTCGGTCTACATCGTCGCGCACCCGCTGTCGGGTGCCAGCACGTCGAAGGCGATCTATCGCCTGATCGGCACCGCGATCGGCGGCGCGATGACCATCATTCTGGTGCCCAATCTCGTCAATTCACCGGAGCTCCTGACGCTGGCGATCGCGCTCTGGATGGCGTTCTGCCTTGGTGTCAGTCTGCTCGACCGCACGCCGCGCAGCTATTCCTTCATGCTGGCCGGCTATACGACGGCGCTCACCGGTTTTCCGATCGTCGCCAACCCCGAGACCGCCTTCACCTATCCGGTTGCCCGCGTCGAGGAGATCGCTCTCGGCATCATCTGTGTTGCGCTTGTGAGCCGTCTGGTCTTTCCGCGCCATGCCGGTCCCGTGCTCGCCGCACGTATGAATAGCTGGGTTCACGATATCGCGGCACTCGCCATCAGCACGCTGAACAGCAGCGACAAGAGCGACGCGCTGCAGGCGGCCGCCCGCAAGCTGGCTGCCGATGCGGTCGATCTGCACAGCTTCACCACGCATGTTGCCTACGACACGTCGGGTCTGCGCGACATGGTTGGGCGCACACGCACGCTGCAGCAGCGCATGGTCGCCATGTTGCCCGTTGTCTCTGGTCTGGCCGATCTCCTTCATGCCTTCCGCAAGGCGACCGACGGCAAGCTCACGGTCTCGGCCAATGAGTTGATCAGGCGCGTGACTGAACTGCTGTCGAACGAGGCTCCCTATGGCGAGGTCGAGCGGCAGGAAATTCTTGCGTTGATGGAAAAGGCCGAGCAGGAAGGCCGCGAGCAGCAGGAATGGAACGGCCTTCTCGCCCATAATTTCACCTCCCGTCTGCGCGACCTGCTGCAGATCTGGAGCGACTGTCTGGCGCTGCGCGACGACATCGAAACCGGCGGCCGCCGCGAACTGCGCTGGCAGCGTTTCGGTACGCTATTCGACCGCGCACCGATCCACCGCGACTACGGCATGGCGATCCATTCGGGTCTCTCGGTTATGCTGGCGACCTTCATTGCCGCAGGGCTCTGGATCCTCACCGGCTGGTCGCAGGGTAGTGCTGCCGCCATGATGGCGGGCGTGCTCTGCTGCATCTTCGCGACGATGGACGATCCGGCGCCAATGATGCTGAAGTTCATGTATGTGTCGATCTTCGCGGTTGCCGTGGCCTTCGTCTTCGAGTTCGGCCTGCTGCCGCTCGTGCATGGCTACCTGCCGCTGGCGGCTGCTCTGGGCCTCGTGCTCATTCCGGCCGGCGTGCTGATGCCAAAACCATCGCTGATGATTTACGGCCTCGGTTTCGGTGTCAACTTTCCGAACATGCTGGCCCTGCAGGATCGCTTGAACCCAGACCTGAGTTCGTTCCTGAATTCCAACATGGCAATGGTGGTTGGCCTAGTGATTGCCTGCGGCACCACGGTGCTGGTGCGCTCCGTCGGTGCGGAATGGACCGCCTACCGTGTGCTGCGCGCCGGCTGGGCGGATATCGTGGCCGTGGCGCGCAAGTCGGATGCACCTGACTTCGCAAGGTTGCTCTACCGCATGGTGGATCGCTTCGGTCTGGTTGCGCCGCGCCTGGCGCGCATTCCGGTCGAATCCGCCGTCGCCCAGAACGACATCCTTGGCGATCTGCGCAATGGCCTGAACACGATGGAACTGCAGCGCCACCGGCAGCTGCTGACGCGCGACAGCCGAAAGGATGTCGACGAGGTTCTGTCGGGAATTGCCGGCCTCTACCAGCAAAAGCAAAAGCATGGTCACGCCCAGCCGGGCGAGGGCCTCTTGAAGGCGATCGACACATCGTTGGTCGACCTCATCAACCAGAATCCGTCATCGGCCGTCGAGGGCGCACGACGGGCCATCACATCGCTTCGCTACAATCTGTATCCGGATGCGAATTTCGTGATGCCTGACGCGACCATTCAGGCCGGCGGACAACTCGCAAAGGAGAATGCGGCATGAGACCGGAACTCGATCTTTATGGCGTCTTCATACCAACGCTCGCGGCAATTGCCGTTGTTGCCTTCTTTCTCAACTCCATCCTGCGGCGAATCCTGGCCTTCATCGGATTCTATCGTCTCGTGTGGCACCGGCCACTCTTCGATACGGCCATGTATTTCTGCCTGCTCGGCGCGCTCGCGCTGTCTTTGAACAAGGTGTCATTATGAAATCGCTTCTTGCTTATTCCGGCCGCTTCCTTCTGACCGGTGTCGTCGTGGCGCTGGCCGGTGTGCTGGGCTGGCATCTCTGGGACTACTACATGAACGACCCCTGGACGCGTGACGGCAAGGTTCGCGCCGATGTCGTTCATCTGGCGTCGGACGTGTCCGGCATCGTCAGCGAAGTTGACGCGACCGACAACCAGACGGTCAAGAAGGGTGACGTGATCTTCCGCATCGACCAGGCTCGCTTTGCTTTGGCGCTGCGCCAGGCCGAGGCGCAGATGGAGAGCAGCAAGGCCGCGCTCGACATGGCCAAGAGCGATCTTGATCTCTACCGCAAGCTCGGCGAGAGCTCGGTGACCCGGCAGAAGATCCAGCAGGCGGAAACCACGGTTCAGCAGGACGAGGCGACCTATAACCAGGCCGTCATCAGCCGCGACACCGCGCAGCTCAACCTCGACCGCTCGGTCGTGCGCGCACCCGTCAACGGCGTGCTCACCAACTTCTCGATGCGTCCCGGCAATTACGTGACGGCGGGCAGTGCCGTGACGGCGCTGATCGACACCGATTCCTACTACATCTCCGGCTACTTCGAGGAGAACAAGCTCGATCGCATCAAGATTGGCGATGAGGCGCTGGTCTATCTCATGGGCAGCGAAAAGCCGCTCAAGGGCCGCGTCACCGGCGTTGCCAGCGGCATAGAAGACCGCGAGCGCAGCGATACGGGTGCGCAGCTCGCCAACGTCACGCCGACCTTCACCTGGGTTCGCCTGGCGCAGCGCGTTCCCGTTCGGGTGACGCTCGACGGGGCGCCGGGCGAAACCGCGCTGGTCGCCGGTCGCACGGCAAGCGTCACGATCATCGAGTGATCTAACCATGGCGTGAGGCAGCCGGTTCGGCGCCTTACGCATGATCCAACACGTTACGGCCCACGGGTCCTTCAAGGGCTGTGACGAGGCATGCGCGGATTAAGCCCGTCCGCGCATGCCTGAACCTACGAATGCCCGGATATTCTCAATGATCCGGGATCAGGAGACATCCGTGGACGATCGCCACGTCATCGAAATCACCACATGGCTGATGCAGAGCGGGCTGAAGGGCCTTTCCGAGGCCGACCTGCTCGACGGCTTCTGCGAGCGCTGCGTCGCGAACGGCTTGCCGATCGGCCGATCCGTTGCCGTCATCGATACGCTGCATCCGCTTTATGAGGGACGCGCGTTCCGGTGGGATGCCTTGGAGGCCGTCGAGCGTGTCTCGGCCTACGGCGTCGCCGGGGCGGGCAACTTCGCCGACAACTGGCTGCGCTCGGCGTTTCACTATCTTGAGATCGAAGACGCCAACGAGGTTCGCCGTTCCTTCCTTCGCGGCGACGCCGCCGATTTCTATCTTCTCGACGAATTGAAAGCGGCAGGCTTTACCGACTTTGTCGCCATGGCGCATCGTTTCGGCGATGAGGGGGCGATCGGCGAGATCGACTGCTTCTTCTCGCATTTCGCCACGCGGGCGGCCGACGGCTTTTCGAAGCAGGATCTGGCGGCGTTGCGCGAGCTGCTTCCATGTCTGGCATTGGCCGTCAAATGCGTGACGGTCAGCGGCGTTGCCGGAACGATCGCCAAGGTCTATCTCGGCGACGACGCCGCCAACCAGGTGCTGCACGGCAAAATCACGCGCGGGCGCAGCGACAGGATTTCCGCGGCCCTCTGGTTTTCCGACCTCGCCAATTTTACCCACATCTCCGACACGGTCGATCCGGAAGAGATCATTCCGATGCTGAACGACTATGCCGACGCGGTGATCTCCTCGGTGCAGGAGGCGGGCGGCGAGGTGTTGAAGCTGATGGGCGACGGCACGCTTGCCATCTTCAAGGGCGAGAAGCCGAGCGAGGCCTGTCTGTCGGCGCTGAAGGCGCGGACGCTGCTCGACAAGCGGCTTTCCGACCTGACGGCGCAGCGCCGCATCGAGGGGCGGCCGGTGACCGATGTCTATCTCGGCCTGCATATGGGCGACGTGTTCTACGGCAATATCGGCAGCAAGGACCGTCTCGACTTCACGGTCATCGGCCCCGCCGTCAACGAGGTCAGCCGCATCGTGTCGCTCTGTCGGTCGCTGCAGCGCAAGGTGCTGATGTCGGCAAGCTTCGCGGCGATCGTCCCCTCGACGCAGATCGATCTGACGTCGATCGGCCAGCACGCGCTGCGTGGCGTCAACCGCGCCCAGGAACTCTTCACGCTTCTGCCTACGCTGTGAGGTGGCGGTTCTGAGATCGCCATTGGCCAAATTAGACCTCGCAAAGTAATTCGGCAGCCTCTAAAACAGCACATCAATACAGCGGCCCCTCGGTCGAGGAGGCAGGGCCGCTTCATCGCGCAATGGGGAATTTTCGATGGATCTCTCGAACTGGAAGGGCGTGGAGCGCCCGGAGCGTATTGCTCTCGAAGGACGCTATGTCAGGCTTGAGCCGCTTGACGCGGGCCGCCATGGGCGCGACCTGCTCGCCTCGGCGCAGCAACCCGGCGCTGATGATCGCTTCCGCTATCTCTTCGAGGACACGCCCGCCGACATGGCAGCCTTCACAACGTGGCTGGAGAAGGCCGAGGTGTCGGCGGATCCAATGTTCTTCGCCGTCATCGACAAGCGTACCGGCCGCGCCGAGGGGCGTCAGGCGCTGATGCGCATCGATGCCACGCATGGGGTGATCGAGATCGGCAACATCTTGTGGGGACCGGCGATCGCGCGTAGCCGCGTGACGACCGAGGCGCTCTATCTCTTCGCCAAGCTTGCCTTCGACGAGCTCGGCTATCGCCGTTTCGAGTGGAAGTGCAACAATTCGAACGAGCCGTCGAAGAAGGCGGCTGAGCGCTTCGGCTTTAACTTTGAAGGCGTGTTTCGCCAGCATATGGTGGCCAAGGGCAAGAACCGCGATACGGCGTGGTTCGCGATGATCGACGCCGACTGGCCGAAGCTGAAGGCCGGCTACGAGGCGTGGCTTGATGCCGACAATTTCGACGATGCCGGGCAGCAGAAGAGCAAGCTGCGTTTCGACTGAGGTCTTGCTGATCACTTCGAGCGTCTGTTGAGGCGCTTGGCGATGTGATTCCGCAATTGGCGGCAATCCATTGATCTATAAAAACTATTTTTGACGCGTGCGGCGGCCGGTTTCCTGGCCGCCGCATTGCATATCAGACGGCGATGCGCCGCGCGGCCTTGTCGGATGCCTTCCGATCGTCGCCATATTGCTCGATGATTTGCTTGGCATCCTCGACCGAAATGCGGTGCTTCTTGGCAAGCGTGACCGCATCATAGGGTCCTTCGGACGCAGCCGTTCGTGTGGCTTGAGCCATCCTTTGTCTCCAATCCATTGTGTGGGTTATCGCGGAAGGCGGATCGCGGTTTGTCGCGATATCTGCTCCGTGGTCCAGACATATATGGGGATTGGGAGGCCTGCGTTCCAGAGACGGTCTGTCGCAGCGAATTTGATTGAGCTGTCATGGAACCCATCGAGTCCCGCAGGTGTTTCCCTGCCGAAGGAGACTTTGCATGGAAAAAAAGACCGGCGTGAAAAAGAAGTCGAAGCCGCCCATCGTCGAAGTTGCCGTCACATCCGAGGAAGGGCGCGTGGCGGTGGGCATCATGAACGCGGAGCAGGCGCTCGAGCTTGCAGATACCGTCGATGTCGAGGTGTCGCATCCCGATCACGAGGCGGGGGCGACCGATGTGTTTATCGCGGCTGACGAGCTTCGCGAGCATCCGGCTGTCGCCGCTTCATCGGCGGCGTCGATGAAGACCAGCGAGGCTGTGGGCGGCAAGAAAGGCAAGCCGGAAGGGCTTGAGACGGAGGCCGCGTTGCGGGAGCATCTGGCTGCTCTTGAGGCTGACGCGCCCGCCGAAGAGGGCCAGCAAGGGCCGCCGGCCGATTATGTGCTCGAAGACGATCAGGTGGCCGATGAAGACATGCTCGACGAGGAAGGATCGCTGCGGCGGCTTCAGGAAGAGGTCGACAATCTCCGCGCCCGGCTTCACGTCATCCGAGAGCAGGCGGGCACCGTCGTTAGCGTCAATGCCAAATGGGCGGATGCCAGCGCTCACGAGCAGCTCGGGTCTTACCCGTGGGCGAAGCTTGCCGGCGCCATGGCGTTTACCTTCGTTGCGACCAGATTGCTGCGGCGGTTGCCGCTCGGTGCGGTCGCAAGTGCCGCTCTGCCGTTGGCGGCGGCCGAGATGCGGCGGCGTTACGATCGATAACGCCGCTGTTTTGTGGTCCTGACCGATTTGCCGATCAGGGGCGAAGCAGGGGAACGTGCGGAGCGGCTGTCTCCGGCATATGGCCGGAGAGGCGCGGATCGTCGATCACCTCGACCAGGAAGGCATAGGGTTTGAAGCCGGCCTTCTGGTAGAAGAAGATGGCCGACGGATGATCGAAATGGCAGGTGTGCAGCCAGAAGCGGTTGATCGGCCGCGCCCATGCGCGAGCCACCGCTTGGGTGATCAAAAGCTTGCCGGCGCCCTGGCCGATCGCGTCCGGAACGAGGCCGCAGAACACGAGCTCGCATTCGCCGGGCTCGCGAAAATCAAGCTCGAGCAGACCGATCCGTCGGCCTTCTTCCGACAGGATCGTGTAGATCTCGACATCGGGATCATGGATGATCGCTGCGAGCTTTTCGTCACTGATGATCAGCCGCGAGAGCCAGAGCCAATTCTCGCCGACTTCGCGAAACAGCTGGCGATAGTCGTCGAGCGAAGGCGCCTGCCAACGTTCGAAACGCAAGGCGCCCGGGGCGGGCACGCTGACATCGGGCTTCTCGCGCATTTCGAGACACGTCACGACATTGGCGAGCTTGCCGCGCGGCAGTTCGGAATAGCCCATCGGCAGCGGCGGATTGGTCTTCATTCAAGGCGTCCTTGCTCTTCGTCGTCGGCGCCTGCAAGTGCTGGCGAAACCAACCGATCTCGCATTGTCGCCCAGCCCTTGGCAACAGTATTTTCAGCAGCCACTTCCCTTCCTCAGGCTTTCGGCCTTACACTCTCTTTCATCTCCCGCTGGATGAATGCTCATGCTGTGCAACAGGACAGTATCGCTCACATCATTCGTCATCGCCGCCGCGGTCGCAGGCCAGGCGGCCTCGCTATTGGCGCAGGAGAAATCTCCCAGGCGCACACCGCCGGGCGCCATGATCTCCGTCCGTGACGTCATCAAGCCCAACCCGCACGACGGCGCACTTGCCGCCCCTGTTCTGTCCAATACGTGGTGGATGCGGATGGGGGCGGGGCAACAGCGTGTCGTGCAGCCGGGGGGCGCTGATGGCGCGGGTATCCGGGACGCCGATCCTGCCGGTAAGCCGCAGTGACGTCGACGCTGCCTTCCCCGCAAAAAAACCCGCCAGCTTCGCGCTCTGACCCCGTCGTGCCGGCGTAACGTCGCGTTGTTTACCGTTGCGTACTTACGCCGACGGGACACTGCCTCTAGTCTTTCTCGATTACCCTTGCGGGGAGGCCTTCACGACGATGAACAGGCAGGGAGGGACAGGCGGAACGACCAGCGACGCGGCGCGGCGCGGCCTCGCGCGGCTTATGCTGAAGCTGCCCGCATTGCGCACGAGCCTGCTGGCTGCCGCATCGCGATCGCCTGATCTCTATGAGCTCTTCGAAGCCTATGAGATCGCCGCGGTCGCGCTCGAGACATTTCGTCGGAGCGGCGACCAGGTGCGGACCAGCGAATATGAAGGGCTCTGTTCCGGCATCGAGGATGATGTAACCCAGCACATCCTACGCACGAATTCACATATCCGAAATTGAAGCGTAACTGTCACGAAATGTATCATTTATTTGGCTTGTTAGCGTTTCGTATTGCAACTTAATGTTAAGTGCGCGATAGTTTTCCTGTTCTGCTTTAGTGGTCAGTGCGTATCGGGGGGCAGCCCATGAGTGCTGAAGTACACGGTGAGAGGGCATGCGAGGTCAGCCTTGAAGAGGCCGAGGCGGAGCTGGAGAGGCTCCTTGCGGATGGCCGCTTCCGAGTGTCGGACCGGCAGCGCGACATATTGCGTTACCTCGCCGAGCGCCGGTTTGCAGGATGCACCGAGGGTGTGAAAGCCTATTCCATCGCGCTTGATGTGCTCGGGCGCTCCAGCAACTTCGATGCCTCCATCGATCCGATCGTGCGGATCGAGATCAGCCGTCTCAGAGCCGCGCTCGACGGTTATTATGCTGCGTTCGGCGCTGAACTGGGCGTCTCCGTCCATATTCCGAAAGGCAGCTATGTCGCGCTGTTTCCGCAGGCTGATGTGGGCGGTCGTGCGCAGACAGCGCCAACGCAACTTGCGCATGATGCATACACAACGCTGGCCGATAGCGGGCCGGATGACGCCGCGGTGTCATTGCCACGTTTTGCGATATCGCGGCGCTGGATGCCGGCCGCGCTTTGCGTCGGGCTGCTGGCGCTTTCGGGCATCGTGGGCTGGAAGGCGATCGACCGTCCCGTGGTTACGCTGAAGCCCGCCGTCACCATCCTGATGAGCGCGGCTTCGCCTGACATGGCGGGCGAGGCGAGTGTGGCCCGTGACACGCTACTGACCGCGCTCTCCGCCTTCGACACGATCGTGGTGACGAGGCCGGGATCGCCGACGCAGCCGTCGCGCCGGGGCTACGAGGTTGATCTCAAATATTACGCCGACAGTGACGATCGCTCCGTCTGGTGGCAGGTTGTCGATACGGCGAGCGGCACATTGCTCAAATCGGGGCTGGAGCGGGTCGAGACCGAAGGCAAGGAGCCGGCGACGATCCGGCTTGAGATCGCCGGCGCGGTGGCGCGGCAGATCGCATCGTCGCGTGGCGTGATCAACGCGCTTGAGGCGAGGGAGGCTCCGGCGGATGCTCTAGGCAATGCCTGCGTTGCCAGGGCAGAATTCATGCTCGACGGCAGTGACAGCGGCGGCGGCGTGGAAGGGCTTCGCGGATGCCTGGAGCGGACGCTGGCGGGTGATCCCGAGGATCCCGACACCAGCGCAATGCTGGCACGGCTCTATGCCCGGGATACCGCGACCATTCCGCAAGCCCTCGAGATGGCGAAGTCCGCGGTTTCCACCGCGCCCCTTTCCGATCGCGCGCAGGGGGCGCTGATGGCGGCGCGTTTCGCCAGCGGACGGCTGGATGCGGCGATCGATGCCGGAAATAGGGCGATGGCGCTCAATCCCAACAATTCGGCGAATGCCGCGTCGCTCAGCCTCGTGCTCTTCGCCGCCGGCTATTTCAAGGCGGCGAACGACCTTGCGCGGGAGGCTGTCGCGATGGAGGAAACGCCGCCGCGCGACGCCTCGCTGGTGCTGGCACTTGATGCCTACCGTAACGGCCGGTGGTCGCAGGCGTCGCTTACGGCCGAGCAGGCCATCGGCAACGATATCCTCACGCGTGCCATTCGCGTCGCCGCTCTCGGCGAACTCGGCGCGGATAGCGCGGCGCAGCGTCTGGGGGAGGCGGCAACGGATCGGGCGGCATTTATTGCGGCTTTCCGGCAGGCGGCGAAAATGGCGCAGCTTCGGGCCGATCTCGTCACAAGCCTGGAGACGGGACTGGGGAAGGCGGGCGCGAGCTTAGAGGCCGTCGCGAGCATTTCGGGGCAGTGATTTACGGGCGCATTTACCGTTGCGTACTTGTGACGGCGAATGGGGGATTGAAGGTTCCGAGGTAGCATAAAAAGCAGGCCTTGGGACGAATGAGGGGACGAGCATGAAACTGAGATTTCTGACCGGAGCGCTTCTTGCCGGCGCATCGATGCTGGCCTGCGCGCACATGGCTGCTGCTGCCGAACGCGGTGCCGGCTTCTATCTGCTTGGTTCCAAGGGCCCGGCCGCAGGTATCCTCCCACCACCGGGCGTCTACCTTCAAAACGACATCTGGCTCTACAAAGGCGATCTCGGTGGCGGCACGCAGCTTCCGACCGGTGGCCGCGTCGCTGTCGGCGTCGAGGGCAAGGCAGCGCTCGCGGCACCGACCGTCATCTGGGTCGTTCCCGAGGAAGTGATGGGCGGGCGGCTCGGGCTTGGGGCGACCATCCCCGTCGGCTGGCAAGAGACGATCGCCGACCTGACGCTCTCAGGTCCTCGTGGCGGCGTGCTGTCCGGCGCGACGAAGGACACGGTGTTTACCGTCGGTGATCCGCTCGTCAGCGGCACGCTCGGCTGGGATGCCGGCAATTTCCATTGGACCACGGGCGTTCTCGTCAACGTCCCGATCGGCGATTATCAGGATGGCGAGATCTCGAACATCGCCTTCCACCGCTGGGGTGCTGATGTCAGCGCTGCCGGAACATGGCTCGATCCGGAGATCGGGCTCGATCTCTCGGCGGCGATCGGCGTGACCTTCAACGGCGAGAACCCCGACACGAATTATCGCACCGGCACCGAGTTCCACTTCGAATGGGCAGCCGTGCAGCATTTCAACGAGCAGTTCGACGCCGGTCTGGTGGGCTACTATTACGACCAGCTGACGGGGGATAGCGGCGAGGGTGCGTTCGGTCCATTCAAGGGACGGGTAGCGGCGATCGGTGCGACGATAGGCTGGAACTTCAAGGCCGGAGAGCTGCCAATCTCGGCGCGGATCAAATATTTCCACGAGTTCGCCGCCGAGAACCGCGCAGAGGGAGACTCGGTGTTTTTGACGATCTCGATGCCGCTGTCGATCACCAAGCCGGTCGCGGTGCAGTAGGTCGCGCGATTCATCTGGATCACTGGTCGAAGGCGAAGACCTTCTTCCAGTCGTTCTTCATGTCGACGACAAGCCAGTTGCGGCGCTCGGCCTCGTCCAGCGCCTTGTCGAGCTTGCCGAAGGCGGATTGGCGGTCATAGGCATATTCGCGCGCGCCATCGGTGTGGTGCACGATGAGGGCGAAGCCGGGCGTCTTGGCCGTGACCCAGCGCAGCATCTCGTAATCGCCATCGGAATTGCCGGCCACGAAGATCGGCTTGCGGCCGATGAACTTGTTGATGCCGGTGGGCTTGCCGGGGCCATCATCGATGAAATCGATCTTCGGCAGGCGCTTCAGCACCGGCACATCGTCGACAATGGCATATTGGGTGGCGATGGTGCTGCCGACGACCTGTTGCGGCGGGATGCCATAGAGCTTTTCCGTCACCGGCCGCATGAATTCGACGCCGCCGCCGGAGACGATATAGGTGGTGAAGCCGTTGGCGCGCAGATAGTCCAGCAGCTCGCGCATCGGCACAAAGGTCATCTCGGTGTAGGGCCGGCCGGATTTCGGGTGTTTCGCGGTCGCGAACCAATCGGTCACGATCTTTTCGAACTCGTCCGTCGTCATGCCGGCATGTGTTGCCATGCCGAGCTCGACCATCCCCATCTCGCCACCTCGGGCGATGCCCTTGACGTCGCCATTCAGGATGCTGGCGAATGGTTCCTTGGTCTTCCATTCGGGATGCTCAGGCGCCAGCGTCTTCACCCGGTCGAGCATGAAGCCGAGCTGGATATAGAAGGGCTGTTCGGTCCACAGCGTGCCGTCATTGTCGAAGACGGCGATGCGATCATCCGGAGCAACGAAACCGTCGCCGCCCTCGGTCGTCGTGGCTTTCACGAAGTCGATGATCCTCTGCCGGGCAGGGGTGTCATTCCACGAGGCCAGCGGTTCCTGCGCAAGCACGACCGCCGGTGCGGCAAGCAGGGTGACGGCGAGCAGGCACATGCGGATAGCGGCCAGGAAAGTTCGCATTGCGGTCATCGTGCTTCTCCCTTGCGCGCAACCCGCTTGATGCAGCGGAAGCCGACGTGGCTCGTCGATGTGTCCTCGGGCTCGGCATGGCGGGCGGCGGGGCGGTAGCGGCGGCAGTAATTGGGCGCGCAGAGATGCGAGCCGCCCTTCAGCACGCGACGCGGAATGCGGATATCGGGCAGGCGCGGATCGTAGCTTGCCTCCGCTTCACCCCCGCGCGGGTTGCTTGGGATGCAGCAGGAATGCCTGGCGGGCTCCGGATGGCGTGTCGTCCAGTAATCCGATGTCCACTCCCAGACATTGCCGATCATGTCGTACAGGCCGTAGCCATTGGGCGGAAAGGAGCGAACGGCCGATGTCCGCTCCTCGCCCTTGGCCTTGGTGGTTTGCGTCGGGAAGATGCCCTGCCAGGTATTCGCCATCGCCTTGCCATCGGGCAGGAGTTCGTCGCCCCAGGCATATTCGCTGTCCGATCCACCGCGCGCGGCGAACTCCCATTCGGCTTCGGTGGCAAGCTCGAGGCCCGCCCAGTCGGCATAGGCCTTCGCATCCGACCAGGCCACGTGAACGACCGGGTGGTCGAGCCTGCCGCGCAGGTCGCTGATGCCGCCGAGCGGGCGACGCCAGTTGGCGCCGAACTTGAAGCTCCACCATTGCGAGATGTCGGTACCATTGACCGTCTTCGGCTGCGTGAAGAGCAGGGAGCCGGCCCGCAGCATGTGGGGCAGCGCGCCCGGATAGTCGCGCGCATCCGGCGCCTTCTCCGCCATGGTCACATGGCCGGTCGCCTTGACGAACTCCATGAACTTGCGGTTGGTGACGGGCGTTTCCTCGATCCAGAAGCCATCCACCGTCACCGGATGCGCCGGTGCTTCCTCGGGATAATGGTCGTCGGATCCCATGGCGAAGGTGCCGCCCTCGATCCAGCGCATTCCTTCCGGTGCTGCGTCGATGTCGATGGTGTCGCTGAATGCAAGCGTCATGTTTCTGTCCTCAACGATGCTTCACGGTTTCGACGTCGGGAAGTACCCATTTCTTGGCGAAAAACTCTTCAGTCGGCCCGTAGGCCCGGAACATCAGCTCGAACTTTCGCTTCCCGTCGGTCGGGATCCAGTTCGCATCCTTGCCCCTTGGTGCCTTGGGACCAAAGTAGAGATCGACCGAGCCGTCTTCATTCTTCTCAAGCTCGGCGATCTGCGATGAGCGGCTGGCCCGAGGCATGTTCTTGATAAGCGCGTGGGTTTCGCGGTCGTAGGCGGTCACGGACCAGTATTGCTGCACGGGAACATTGGGCGGGACCCGCAGACGATAGGACTTTCCGCCATCGAAGTCGCGGCCATCCTTGTCGCGGATCGAGATGGAGTAGAACTGGCCGGCGCCCAGCCGCTTGATGCCGATATAGGCGTAGTGATAAGCGACGCCGCGGTCGTCAACGGGATAGGCGTCCGGCTCCTTGAAGTCCGAGGCGGCCGCCTTTATCAGGCTCGGATAGGCCGGGTAGGTCCACCGGCTCTTGTCGGAAAAGAACGGCGGAAGGCCCGCGTCATATCTGGCCGCGAGAAAGGTGTGGGCTTGCTTCACAGCCCTGTCGAGCAGTGGCTCAGTGCGCGCGTCCTTGGCGAAGGGCTTGCCCTTTTCGATGCCTATTGTCCGCAACTTGTCGATCATGATCTTGTCGCGCTCGATCCATGGCTCCTCCTGAACAACCCGGTCGAGATTATCGAACAAGCTCGCATCCCATTTGATCGTGCTGTCGAACATGATGTCCTTCACGTCGGAGAAGCTGGTCTCGGGCGGGTTCTGGGCGGCCGACAACGGATAGACCTTCAGCCTCTTGCCGTAGGCGATAGAGGCAGCGACGTCGGCGTCGGAGTGGCTGGCGAGATTGGAGCGAAACAGCATGTAGCCGCCATAGACCTCGGATTTCAGCGGCGTGAATCCATCGGGCACCGAGCCCGTGAAGCCAGGAGGCAGGATAACGAACTTTGCGCCCTTGCCCTTGTCGACGCCAAGCAGGCCTGCATCCTCCAAAGGAAGCTGCCATGCCGTCACGATGTTGCCGTTGAACGAGGCACGGCCGTCGGCCGGGGGCAGATCGAGGACGACTGGTCCGTCCTTCGTGGTGAAAAAGACCATGAAGTAGAGCGCATCCGGATTGGGCGTCAGCGTCTGGTTCTTCCAATCCAGCGGGCGCCCCCAATAGATGACGCCGCCGACTTTCCCGGGCGTCTTCGTCAGCATTTCCTGGCGCATGAGGTCGTAGTTCACGGCCGGCATGCCCCAAATCACTGCCTCAACGGCGGCGCGTTCCAATTCTGCGTCGAAGATCTTGCGGGCGCCATGGTCGGCCGCGGCAAGAGGGGTGGCAAGAAGGAGCGTCAAGGCAAGCGCGAGAAGTCTCATTGCATGGAACTCCACTCTTGTTGCTTGTGCACTAGAGGCCATCCACGCGTGCGCGCGTAAGTACGCAACAGTAAATGAGCGCGTAAATTTACGCTGGCGGGGCACATGGATACCGTGGCGCCGTCCCGCGCTCCGCGATCGAATGCTGTACCGGGCGCGATCGTGCCGCGCCCGGCAATTCGGCTTTCCGCTACTTCGCGCCTGGACCCTGGTCGATCGAGTTCATCAGCGCCGAAATCATCTGGTCGACGCTGAAGCTCGCAGGCCGTTGGCTCGGCGGGTATTCGCGGAAGGTCTGCAGGAAGGGAGCGACCTTGTAGACGCCATACTGCACGAGATAGGCGTTCTTCATCATCCAGTCGTAATATTGATCCGACACGACATCGGCGCGCTCGTAGGGGTCCATCCTGAGGTTGAACACCTTCGGCACGCGCAGGCAGGTGAACGGGTTCGCCCATACCACGAAGCCGCCCGGCTGCCGCTGTTCGCAGAAGACGATCTTCCAGTTGTCGTAGCGATAGGCGACCAGTTCACCATCGTCGTTGAAATAGAAGAACTCGTCACGCGCGGACTTCGGTTGCTCTCCCTTGAGATAGGGAAGCTGGTTGAAGCCGTCGAGGTGAACCTTGAACTGGTTGCCGCTGATCGAGGTGCCTTTCGCAAGCTTCTCCTTGATGTCGCCGTCGCCGGCAGCCGCGACCAGGGTCGGGAACCAGTCGAGGCCCGACATCATCTCGTTCGACACTTCGCCGGCCTTGATCTTGCCCGGCCAGCGGATCATCGCGGGAACACGGAAGGCGCCTTCCCAGTTCGTGTCCTTTTCGCTGCGGAACGCGGTTGTTGCCGCATCCGGCCAGGAGAACTGGTTGGGGCCATTGTCTGTCGTGTAGACGACGATCGTGTTGTCGGCGACCTTCAGGTCGTCGAGCGCCTTCAAGAGCTTGCCCACGTCGCCGTCATGCTCGACCATGCCGTCGGCATACTCGTTGCCCGGCATGCCGCTCTGGCCTTTCATCGAGTCCCTGACATGCGTGAAGACATGCATGCGGGTCGTGTTCATCCAGGTGAAGAAGGGCTTGCCGGCCTTGACCTGCCGGTCCATGAAATCGATGGCCGCAGACGTCGTCTCGTCGTCGATGGTTTCCAT
Source organism: Rhizobium sp. FG113 (assembly GCF_057809895.1). Lineage (NCBI taxonomy): Bacteria > Pseudomonadati > Pseudomonadota > Alphaproteobacteria > Hyphomicrobiales > Rhizobiaceae > Rhizobium > Rhizobium sp. FG113. Next base: position 16,345 of record NZ_JBMDKV010000035.1, read on the forward strand.
GCGCTTGGTGGTGAGCGCACCCGTATCCTCGATCTTGCCGTCGGCCGACGCCTTCAGGACGCCGCGCGGCGCATTGGACCGCACGAATTCCTCATCACCCTTCGGATAATAGGGTCGCTCGGGCTCTTCCTCGGCGTTCAGGTGATAGAGGTTGCCGTAAAATTCGTCGAAGCCGTGCTTGGTCGGCAGGAACTCGTCGCGGTCGCCGAGATGGTTCTTGCCGAACTGGCCCGTGGCATAGCCGAGCGGCTTGAGCGCCTGGGCGATGGTGATGTCACGCGGCTGCAGCCCGACGGTCGCGCCGGGGATGCCGACCTTGCAAAGGCCGGTGCGCAGGCAGACCTGCCCGGTGATGAAGGTCGATCGCCCCGCCGTGCAGCTGTTCTCGGCGTAATAGTCCGTGAACATCATGCCTTCCTTGGCGATGCGGTCGATATTCGGCGTCTTGTAGCCCACCAGGCCGAAGGAATAGGCGCTGATATTGGTCTGGCCGATATCGTCGCCGAAGATGACGAGGATATTGGGCTTGGACGTGTCCTGAGCGGCTGCAGCTTCCGCTGCCGGCGCGGGGGCCGCCGGCGCTGCCTGCTGGGCTCTGGCCGGAGACAGGAACGTGGTCGACGTCAGCGCCATCGCGACCGCGACCGTTGCCGAAAACAGCTTCTTTGGAAGGGAGTTCGTCATGACGGCCTCCCCACGGATGGATCGTTCAACATTGCGGTCTCCCTTGTGCCGGGCGGCCGGTGCCGCCGGATCTCGATCGTCGTCAGCCGACGCGAGGGGAGCCTTTCGCTTTATGCGCACGGGCGGAAGTACGTAACGGTAAATGATGGTGTAACCGGTGCGTAAACGGGGCGGCGGGGTGTGGGTTGTGTACTTCCCGGCACCGGCAAAATGCCGCGCGCGCAGATTGCAGCTGCCGCCCGACCACGCCAAGGGGGCGGGAGGTACGCTTGATCAAAGCTGCCCGGTCGCGGCTGGTTCGCCCATAACCGCATCTACGCCCCGACAGGCCGGCCATCGACGGCAGCTGGAAGCCGGCGGATTGCCGAAGCGGTGGAAATAGGCGCGGCAGCTGCTATTTCACGACCATAACCGGGATCGTCGATTTGGCTAGGACCTCCTGCGTCTGGCTGCCGAGGATCATGCGGACGATGCCGGTGCGGCCATGCGAGGAGATGACGATCAGGCCGCAATTGCGCGCCTGCGCGGTATTGAGGATGCCGGTCGCCGCCGAAATGGAGGTCTCGTTGATGAAGTCGGCCGCCACGCCTGCTTCGGTGGCCTTCTGCCGGACAAGCTTCTCGGTGGCGGCGAGATCGTCCTTGACGCCCAGATCATAGCTCTCCAGCGCCTGCGCCTGCACGACGCCCTGCAGCGCCAGGCCGCCCAGCGGCACCGTGACGCAAACGACTGTGACGGGCAGCCCAAGCGTCTTTGCCAAGGCCAGACCATGATCCAGCCCCTTGGTGGCCAATTGCGAGCCGTCGGTGGGGATCAGAATGCGGGTATACATGCGGGTTTCCTCTTTTGGATCTTGGTGGGATCAACTTTGAGGAGTGTAGCGGATTGGGTATGGAGGTGCTTTGATTGATGTCAAGTTCGGCGATTTGGTTGGGGCGGTCTGCATCTTGCATGTCGAACATAGCGCGCAGAGAATGTATATATGTGGACATTATTTCTTGTTGCCATTGGAGCGGCTACGGCTTTGCTGTCTGGAGAGCTTCGGCGCCTCCATACATGTTACGGGACGGCTCTTTCCATACTAGCGGGCGGAGCCGCCGTCATGGTGACGGCAGTTTGGCTACTTGCCGTTATGATACTCGTCCTGGATAGAAATCAGTTCGGTTTTCCGAGTTTTAAAGTCTGGTGGCTTGTTGCAACACTTCTGCTGCCGCTGGTCACGTTCGCCTGGACGAAGCGCCGCTTCTCAACGACGGTCAGTATTCTTCCCGCAACGGCGGTGTTCGCCACAGTGACCTTCGTCTTTATAAACGTGGGGCTAGGCCTGGCATATTCCGAATGATGCAGAATGATAAATGGCGCACCCGACAGGATTCTGTATCGTTAAAATATATAATAAAAACAATGGTATTGTCTACTCTTCGGCTGTCACAATGTCACGCAAAATGTTACAGGCGCAGGCAGCGTAAACTGTCTGGATTTCTGCGTTGCGTTGCGTTGTCCGTGCCGGACGGACGAGACGGTGGCCGGGGCGACAAATCCTTGAGGTGGGCGATCTCGTCGCGCAGCATCTGATTCCGGACGTTGAGCCGTCTATTATCGCGCCGCAGCGTTTCGGTTTCTTCAGGAAGGACAGCGTTCTCGGTCCGCAGCTCCCTGACCTCCGCTGAAAAGACGTCTACCCAATCAGCAAGATTCGTCACTAAACGCCGTAGCGCCTTCAGCGAAAGCGTGTCGGCATGCTCGGGGAAGGGGAGCCGTTTGGTCATGACCGAAACGAATCATGATTTGCCTCCTATAGAGGAGTCCCTACAGCCATCAGCTTCCGTCGAAGCCCAACGTCATGCACACATCAATGTCATACGCGGAGCACGCTCCCGCCGATTTTGCCCCCAGCTACCTGTTGCGGCTCATCACCGATATCACCGCGCTGTCCGACCTCAACGAGCGGGTAATCCACTCATTATAAAGCCAAATTCGCGCAACCCGCCTCATATTTTGAAAAAAACTGTCTTGAATCTAGTCGCAGGTGATTTAAGCAGCAATGCTGCAACCAAAAGGGCCACCATCGTTCACCGGTGAGCTATTAGTGTCTGAATCGATCAATGAGTAGCGGTAAGTTGCCAATGGTGTTAAGTGAAGCAAAATGCGGTCGCGTCAGTGCTGTTTCGCAGCACGCAATGGCTACTTTTTCTGCAATAGGGGCGATCCTTACGCTAGGCTGGATCCTCAAGTATTGCCGCTATGGTTTCGACTTCACAGACGAAAGTTTTTATTTGGTATGGATATCGAATCCATTCATCTATCGTGCGTCCATCACGCAGTTTGGGTTCATATATCATCCGCTCAACCTCTTGGTAGGCGGAGATATCGCTGCGCTCAGGCAAGCCAATGTGATTATCACCTTCGGTTTGGCGTGGGCATTGGTTCTCACGTTGTTGACTGTCCTCGATCCCAAGGTAGAGCGAAGAACCTATGCGTTTTTTACGGTCTCCGCGGGCCTAGCTACAAGTGTACTCATCGTATTCAACTCTTGGCTGATAACGCCAAGCTACAATAGTTTAGCGCTTCAGTCGCTGTTGATTACCGGTATAGGTGTTCTTCTCGCAGACAAAGGGTTGTATCTTAGAAGTATTGCCGGATGGGCAATTACAGGCGTGGGTGGTTGGTTGGCTTTTATGGCCAAGCCGAGCACAGCAATAGCTCTCGCTGTTTGCGTCGTCATCTACGTTGTTATTTCAAGGAAATTCTCGCTTCGACTGTTGATCCTATCGGTAGTAGTCGCTGCAGTGCTTACACTGCTCAGCGCGCTTCTCATCGATGGATCCATACCGGCTTTTATACGGCGGCTAGAGTTCGGACTTGAGCTCGGTCGACATCTTGGTGGCGGCCACACATTGAGTGAACTCTTGCGTCTCGACGCCTTCCAATTCTACACACGAGACAAAGTCGCCATCCTTTTGGTTGCAGCTGCGGCACTCATGCCGACCTTGGGCGTTTTATCCGGTAAAGCCACTTTCGTATTGGCTTCGCTGTTAGTGACACTAGGCTTAGTTGTCGCAACTGCTTTATTAGTATTTGGCTACATAAATGGCGCAATGGGTTTAGGACCATTTCAGGGACTCTTGATTTTTGGAATCGCGCTCGCTGCAGCACTAACCGGCTTGTTGTTCTGTGGGTTGCACCTCTTCGGTAGTATATCTACGCAGCAGTTGGGGATTGTTTTTCTGTTTTTGGTAATGCCCCATATCTTTGCATTCGGTACGAACAGAAATTATTGGGAAAGCGGGGCTTCAGCCGGTATTTTTTGGCTACTTGCTGCTGTGCCGTTGCTAAAGCCGGTGGCCAGCATGCAAAGAGGTTGGGCTTTTGCTCTGCCGCTGGCGCTCGCCACACAGACGGTTGCAGCAGCACTTCTGCAGACAGGGGTAGAGCAACCTTATCGACAGCCTCATTCTCTCAGACTTAATAACACCGTGTCGACAATCGGCCCACAGCGGTCCGAACTGATCCTATCCGCAGGCTACGCATCTTATGTGGCGGATGCAGTTTCGGTGGCGCAAAACAGCGGGTTTCAGGCGGGCACTCCTGTCATAGATTTGTCCGGACAGTCTCCTGGCATCTTATATGCGATTGGCGCTGAGAGTATCGGCCAAGCCTGGACTATAGGTGGCTATTCTGGTAGTTTGACATTTGCAAAGGCAGGTTTGGACCTCGTTCCGTGTAAAGAAATTGCGGCCGCGTGGCTACTTATCAGCCCGGACGGGCCAATCAACATTCCAACAACACTTGTGCCAAGTTTGGGGCCTGATTTTCCACAAGGGTATCAGCAAATGGGCGCTTGGCGAACGGTAGTGGGCGCTAGCGGATATCCAACCATCCGCACCCAACAGCTTTTCAAGCCAATGTTTCCAACAGAAGCAGAGAAAACTTGCAATGCGCTGCGAAAGAAGGAAGCATGATGAAAAAGGTGGCAATCCTTCAGTCCAACTATATCCCGTGGAAGGGGTATTTTGACATGATAGCCGCTGTTGACGAGTTTATTCTCTATGATGATATGCAGTATACAAAAAATGATTGGCGCAACCGCAATCAAATCAAAACACCTCAAGGCATTCAATGGCTTACAATTCCGGTCGGGCAAAACATAAGCAGGCGAATTCGCGACGTGACTACGGATTTAAGGTGGCGAACGTCACACTGGAAAACGTTGGTACATAACTACCGCGGCGCTCCACACTTCGAGAGCGTAGCTGAATGGCTCGAGCCACTTTACCTTGGTCGAGAGACGACCCACTTGTCGCAAATTAATCGTGAATTCATCGAAGCCGTCTGTAGCTTTCTTTCGATTAAAACGAAGATATCCAACTCGTGGGACTACATGCTTGTAGACGGCAAAACGGAACGTTTGGTTGATCTCTGTGATCAAGCCGGAGGGAAGCAATACATTTCGGGTCCCGCAGCCCGAAACTATATTGACGCACGCATGTTCGAAGAAAATGGCATTCAAATTCAATGGTTTGATTACGCAAACTTCCCTGAATATCCCCAGCTTTGGGGCGATTTTGTTTCAGGTGTCTCAATACTCGATCTGCTGTTCAACTGTGGCAACGCATCACCTCAATACATGAGAAACGTTCTATGAAGCTTTCGATCGTTTCTACGCTTTATCGGTCCTCTCAGTTCATCCACGAATTTTATGAGCGATCAAGTAAGGAAGCTCAGCGCGTTGCGAGCGAAGACTATGAAATTGTCTTTGTTAATGATGGTTCACCTGACGATAGTCTCGATGTCGCGGTGAAACTAAGTAAGCAAGATCCACATGTTGTAGTCATCGATCTTTCAAGGAACTTCGGCCATCACAAGGCCATGATGACGGGGCTTGCACACGCTCGAGGCCAGCAGATATTCTTGATTGATAGTGACCTGGAAGAAAATCCCGAATGGCTTTCTCTATTTCAGGACGAATTGAAGAAAGATTCCGACGCCGACGTTGTTTTCGGAATTCAAGAAGCACGCAAAGGGGGCCGATTTGAAAGAATTAGTGGCTCCTTGTTCTGGTTTTTAATCAACCGTCTATCCGGCCTATCCTTACATGCCAATGTCGTGACAGCGCGGCTCATGACGAGACGATACGTTGACGCTCTCTTGCTGCATGATGAAAGAGAAGTTTTTATGGCGGGTTTGTGGAAAATCACTGGCTACAAACAAAAGCCTGTACTTGTCAGAAAATTTGGCAAAAAAACATCCACGTACACCTTGGGAAAAAAACTGTCTTTGCTGGTAAACTCAGTTACCTCTTTTAGCTCTTTCCCCCTTTTGGCAATTTTTTATGCCGGCATGATCATGTTTTCATTTGCTCTTCTTTATAGTCTCTACCTTGTTGTTAACTGGCTTGTATTCTCCAAAACAATGGCAGGCTGGACATCAGTTATGGTATCGATTTGGCTTATAGGAGGCATGATACTGTCTAGCATGGGGGTTATAGGCATATATATTTCGAAGGTTTTCTCCGAGAGCAAACGTAGACCTTATACAATAGTTCGTGAAATTTATGGCCGATAATATCAAGAAGCGCATTGTGTTTTTGTGTTCGGGCGGTGGGGGTAACCTAGCGTTTATTTATCAAGCAATAGAACAGAATTGGTTAAAAAACGTCGACATAGTTGGCGTTGTGACAGATAGACAATGCCCTGCTAATACGTTTGCAGATAAAGCCAATATACATAACGTCGTGTTGACTATCACGCGCCAAGAGCAATCCGATTTGTTCTCGACGTTAGCTGCGCTGCGGCCTGATGTCATTGTCACGACCATTCACAAAATAATTGGACGCAAAGTGTTGCGGAAATTCGCTAATCGAGTCGTGAATCTCCATTACTCTCTTCTGCCTGCCTTTCCTGGGCTTATCGGAACTGGTCCTGTGAGGGCCGCTTTGGGGTATCCTGCACTGTTTAGCGGCGTGACCGTTCATTCAGTTGTCGAGGAGGTCGATGCGGGTCCTCCTATTGTGCAGTGCGCAATAGCTTTGAAGGCTGGCGACACTGTCGAGGGGCTAATGCCGGTCATTTTTCGATGCGGTTGCTTCGCTTTGCTAGAGACATTGGAGCAGTTGGTAAGCGCCACTAATTCTGCGAGGGAGGCCACTCACGTAAATGTCCTCGGTAGAGATTGTTTGTTCAACGGGGGTAGCAGGCAGCTATCGGTGGACTTTGTAAATGACGAAATCTTTTGGAATCAACTTCAGAAGTCGGTAAATTTCAGATAGTGCGAGTCGCCTGCGACACTGCAAAATGCCGAGTAGGAGCGTATGAGGAAATACAATCAGAATACTTTTGGCGTTTGCTTGATTTGCAAGATGGCATAACCGTGAAAAAAAGCCTACCGACACTTTTCAAATACTTGTTGATAGGTGCGGTCACCAATTCAGCAGGATATATAATATATATAATTATTACTCAGTCAGGAGTAAGTCCAAAAATCGCTGTTACAATAATATATTTTTGTTCGGTAATTTTCGGATTTGTTGCGAATAAAAATATTACGTTTCGCTATGATGGGAGATCATTGGGTGCAGGGGTGCGGTATTTAGTGGTGCAGTTTTTTGGCTACGTTCTTAACTTGTTACTTATTCTTATTTTCGCTGAAAAACTAGGCATAAATCACAATCTGGTCCAAGCCGCGGCTATTGCAGTCGTTGCTATTTTTCTATTTCTCGCATCGAAGTTATACGTTTTTCGCGGAAGTGGCGGAAATTTCGGAGAAAAAGTGCCATGAAAATCTGCCGACAATGTAACCACCGTTTTTCATCACAGGAATGGGAGTGCCGCAATTGTGGTTATAAGCCCGGGGTTATAAACGGATTTCTCGCGCACGACGCAGAAGTCGCGTTCAATGGAGGCGGTTTCAAAGCCGAATATTTCGTTGAACTCGCGGCCGTCGAACAGGCCAGTTTTTGGTTTCGATCACGCAATGAGATCATTCAATGGGCGCTCGGAAAATTTGGAAGAAATTTCAGATCTTTTCTGGAGATAGGATGCGGTACTGGTTTCGTTCTTTCGGGAGTCTCCAGATCTTTTCCTGATGTTTCAATAGACGGCAGTGAAATATTCGTCGAAGGTTTGCCGTTTGCAGCTGAGCGCTTGCCTACTGCGAATCTCATGCAGATGGATGCACGGAAAATTCCCTACTCGAATGAGTTCGACGTGATCGGCGCATTCGACGTATTGGAACATATCGTTGAAGACGAGGTTGTTTTATCCCAGATTCATGAAGCGTTGAGACCGGGCGGGTTGGCGTTGTTGAGTGTGCCGCAGCATCCATTTCTGTGGAGTGCGCCTGATGACGCGGCTTGCCACGTTCGACGCTATAAAAGAAATGAACTTATTGAGAAATGCCTCGCTGCCGGCTTTCAAATCGAGAGAAGCACATCCTTTGTGAGTTTCCTTTTGCCGGCCATGTTCGCTTCGCGACAGAAGAAGAAAGTATCGAGTACGAGCGACGCTATCACGGACGAGTTGCGACTTCCTTCAATTATAAACGCTGTGTTTTATGCCGTAATGAGGATAGAGCAACAGCTTATTCGGTGGGGTCTTGATTTGCCCTGCGGTGGTTCACGGCTCGTTGTTGCCAGAAAGATGAGTAGGTTGGGATGAAAGCGATTGTTCTTGCTGGCGGGGCTGGTTCTCGCCTCTATCCTCTTACAAAAGTTTCAAGCAAGCAGCTTCAAGCTGTATACGACAAACCGATGATCTACTATCCGCTAACGGTTCTAATGGCATCCGGCGTAAGAGATTTTTGTCTCATATCCACTCCAGAGGACCTCCCTCGATATAAAACACTATTCGGCGACGGCGCTCAATGGGGCGTAACTATACAATATCTTGAGCAATCTAGGCCTGAGGGTATTGCGCAAGCATTTATAATAGCTGCAGATTTCATTGGTGCCGACAACGTAATTTTGATGCTAGGCGACAATATTTTCTCGGGCGGAGACGACTTTCCCAGGGCCGTATCAGGCTTCAGCAGTGGGGCAACAATTTTTGCCTATCACGTCAAGGATCCAGGGCGTTATGGCGTCGTTGAATTCGACAAGTTCGGTAAGGCGATATCGATTGAAGAGAAGCCAGCCCGCCCCAAGAGCAACTATGCCGTTCCGGGGGTCTATATCTACGATAACAGCGTATTAGGGATTGCAGCAAAGGTGAAGCCGTCCTCGCGCGGTGAGCTCGAGATCACCTCGGTCAATTTGGAATATCTTCGCCAAGGCAAGTTACAGGTTCGACGCTTGAGCCGTGGCTTTGCTTGGCTCGATGCCGGAACGAGCACTGCGTTGCACGAAGCTTCTTCCTACATCGAAGCTATTGAAAGGCGTCAAGGCGTCAAAATTGGCTGTCCGGAAGAAGCCGCACTCACGAGGGGTTTTCTCGACATCGAACAGTTCGAAAGCTTAATTGGACGCATGCCGCGGTGCGAATACAGCGAATACCTGCGCAGTGTCTCAGATGAATGGCACAGACTTAGAGAGGCACGATAGTGAGCAATATTGTCGAGTTCAATCGCCCTTTCATGACCGGTAAGGAGCTTTACTATATAGCTGAAGCAAAATTCGGAAACATGCTCGCAGGGGACGGTCCTTTCACCAAAAAGTGTCATGAGTGGCTCGAGCGAACAAGCGGTTGTAGCAAGGCACTGTTGACGCACTCATGTACCGCTGCGCTGGAAATGGCTGCACTGCTTCTCGATATCCAGCCTGGCGATGAGATCATCATGCCGTCATACACATTTGTATCGACGGCGAATGCCTTTGTCCTTCGTGGGGGCGTTCCGGTGTTTGTCGATATACGTGAGGATACACTCAATCTCGATGAGCGGCTTATTGAAGCTGCGATTACTCGACGCACGCGCGCCATTGTGCCCGTTCACTATGCAGGTGTTTCGTGCGAGATGGACGCGATCATGCACATTGCCAAGCAATATAACCTTAGGGTTGTGGAGGACGCGGCACAGGGTGTGATGGCATCATATAAAGGTCGCCCGCTCGGCAGCATCGGTGATCTGGCGGCTTACAGTTTTCATGAGACGAAAAACGTCATCTCTGGCGAGGGCGGAGCGCTGCTGGTCAATGACCCCGCGCTTGCACTACGGGCCGAAATCATCCGCGAGAAAGGGACTGACCGCAGCCGCTTCTTCCGGGGCGAAGTTGATAAGTATACCTGGCAAGAAGTAGGTTCCTCATTTCTGCCGGGTGAACTGATAGCAGCCTTCTTGTGGGCACAGCTCGAGGAGTCCGAGCGGATCACCAAAGACCGTCTGGCGATTTGGCAGTACTATCACGACGCTCTTCAACCGCTTGAGAATGAAGGACTACTCCGCCGCCCGATTGTTCCGGACGATTGTCAGCACAATGCTCACATGTACTACATATTACTGCCTGAGCATGTTGACCGCCAAGCGGTATTGGCAGAGTTGAAAGGCAACGGGATCTCGTCAGTCTTTCATTATGTTCCCCTGCATTCGTCACCCGCGGGAAAGCGATATGCCCGAATGTCCGGCGAGTTGTCGGTGACGACAGCTCTGTCGGAACGCCTTGTGCGCTTGCCCTTGTGGTTGGGCTTGACCTTTGAGCAACAGGACCGGGTTGTCGCAATCCTGGCCAATGGGCTTGGAAGGTAAAAGAATGAAAATTCTTGTCACAGGAGGTGCTGGCTTCATTGGCTCAGCCGTTATCCGCTACATCAACAAACACACCGACGATCACGTCGTTAATGTTGATAAGCTGACTTATGCAGGAAATCTCGAAAACCTCAACGAGGCCGGGCGGTCGGATCGCTATAAGTTCGAGCAAGTTGATGTCTGTGATCGGAGGCAGCTGGAACGGGTATTCACGGAACATCAGCCGGATGCCGTAATGCACCTTGCCGCGGAGAGTCATGTGGATCGTTCCATCGACGCGCCGGCAACGTTCATAGAGACCAACGTAATTGGTACCTACACCCTGCTCGAGGCTGCGCGCGCCTATTGGCAAGGACTACCGCTTGATCGCAGGGAGGCTTTTCGCCTTCATCACATTTCGACCGATGAAGTATTCGGCGACTTGCCACATCCGGCCGAAACCCCGAATGCGTGCGATGTTCGATTTCATGAGACTACTGCATACGCGCCTAGTAGCCCATACTCGGCGAGCAAAGCGAGTTCAGATCATCTGGTTCGGGCATGGATGCGGACCTATGGTCTACCCGTCCTTGTTACCAATTGCTCCAACAATTATGGCCCCTATCACTTTCCAGAAAAACTAATACCGCTGACAATCCTCAATGCTTTGGAATGCAAATCCCTCCCTGTGTATGGCAACGGCGACCAGATTCGCGACTGGCTCTACGTGGAAGATCATGCTCACGCACTTTATGCCGTCCTGACCAAAGGCACAGTCGGTGAGACGTATAATATTGGCGGCAACAACGAGAAACAAAATATTGAGGTGGTCCGCGTAATTTGCGATATTCTACAGGAGATAGCACCTCCACGCGCTGGGAGCCCTGTTAGAGAGTATCGCGAACTAATTACGTTCACAGAAGACCGGCCTGGTCATGACCGCCGCTACGCAATCGACGCAAGTAAAATCGAACGCCAATTGAACTGGAAACCGGCAGAGACATTCGAGACCGGTATAAGGAAAACAGTAACGTGGTATCTCAACAATCTCGATTGGTGTCAGCGTGCAGAGGCTTGCTATCAACGCCAACGTTTGGGACGGACAGGATAAGCGTTTGAATATCCCTAGATTTGTAGGCGCCGAGCAAATTTAATTTGAGCTTAGAATCTAAGCGCAACGCAGGCCGGAAGATCATGGAACGAGGCCACCCGGTCGCGGAGGTCTGCAGCGGCTCGGGGTGAGCCAGCATTCTTTGTAAGAATGGAAGAGGAAGTTTGCTGCGCCGACTGCCAATGACAACGACGAGGCCGAGGAGATGAGGCGGCTGAAGAACCCGTTGAACAGGCGAGCCAACGAGGACAAGCGACAGACCGAGCTACTCCTAGAGGCGTGGGAGGTGGGCGGCAAGTCTATGGCTTTCAAAGGCTGCACGACGATCTTCCCGAACAGGGCGAGATGTGCTGCTAGAACCGGGCACCACATGGGTCACGGACATCAGCTATTTCCGGAGCCGTGAGGGCTTCGCCGATCTCGCTGTCGTCGTAGATCGCTATTCACGTCGTGTCATCGGCTGAGCGACGCAGTGGCGACAAGCCACCTCCGTCGTGTACAGGTTTTGCTCTTAGGGGTGTGGAGGCGAAAGCCGAAGAACAAGTGCTGATCCACTCAGGAGCAAACTCGCGGTTCACTAGCGTTGATTAACAGTGGGTTCGCCAATAGCTTCTTCAATCTCTTGAAGTGAGAATGGATAGTTCGCAGAACTTTACCGTTCATGCGATGAACGACGACAAGATGTGTTCGATCACATCGGGATTTTCCGCAATCCGAAACGCAAGCTCGTCGGGAAGGGGGTGTCGCCGTCGGATTCGAAAAGCAGCAGAAAATCTGACCCGAGGTTGTTAACGACACCCGGGGCTATCCAGGTTGAAAGGGGGGCAGTTTAAGTGAAGCGTTGTCACACACGCCGCTGAGGTAAGAGTTAGAAAAAGTATCAAGGCGCAGTATGAAACCGGTCAAAATCAGTTACTGTGGCCACCTGAGGTGGAAATCGTGCTGATTTTTCTCCCTCAAATTCGGTACCTTGGCGGCCGGCGCACGTAGGTTTGTCTTTTTAGCTGATCGGGAGGATGGTCATTTCTGAGATTATCGAAAGCCAGAAGCCGCAAGGTAGGCAGTTGGGTAACTTCGAACATATTATCAAGAAGGTGTCAGTTTTTGCAGGGCCGTTAATGGCAGCTAGCGTGACCATTCTTGTGTTCTTCAACTACCTGTTTTTCCTTAAATGGTCCCCACTCACAGAGGGGCGTTGGTGGCCATTCCTGATCTTGACCCTGACGTTGCCTATTGCGTTGATGTGCGCTGGAAACTTGAAGCGCTGTCAATTGCCCTTCTGGTCGATGATTGCATTTTGTGCCGTTGTGATCATAAGCTACGCCCTGAAACAAAATGCTCATTACCAGTTCACATACCTCATCGGCTTTCTACTCTCATCTATCCCTTTCTTTTTGCTAGGTGCGATCGCGGGGCATTGGCCTCGGGCGATGAGCTCGATTTTCGTTGTCACCACGATTTCGCTCACTGCAGCCATTATTGGAGCTTATCTTAGCTATGGTGACTTATGGGATGCTGTTGGATTTCGTGACATACTTTCGATACCCCAACGTATGGGGCGCCCCAGCTTCCGGTCCTACTATCAATTGGTCTCGCTTGGTGTTGCGATAGGATCAGTGGCAACGTGGGCTCTCCTTGGAAAGAGGGCTCCGGCATGGTCCGATCATTTGTTCGGTGTTCTTGTTGTGCTCGTGCTCACTCAAACTGGCTCGCGGGGAGCTTATCTTTTGTTTGTCATGAGCCATATCCTGCTTGTGTTCAAAACACGATCTAAGAGTGCTGCCGTGTGGGCTGCTCTTTTCCTTGCAATGGCAACGCTTTTCGTTGTGCTTGTTTTCCCAAACAGCGCTACACTTCTTCGAGCGGAGAACACTAACGAATTTGGCAGTGATGTTGCAGGGGAACCTATGCTTAGGGGGATGCTGTACGCTCGCGCATTGTCCGGCTGGACAGAAAACGCCGCATCCATCGTTTTCGGCAGGGGATTTGGTTCGTACTCTCTCGATGTCGCGGGTGTTTACCCTGTCTGGGTTCTAGGTTCCGCTCCGGGCAGCATTTATCCACACAATGTAATTCTCGAGGCCGGGTATGAGCTTGGAATACTAGGTGTGTTCCCAATGGTTTTGGCCTTCGGCTGGTCGTTCTTCCGTTTGATCCTCGCAAGTTGGAAAGGCGCGCCGAGACCGTGAGCGTCCGGTGAGTTGTTTTTGCTGATCGGGCAAATCAGGCGATGTTCTGG
>NZ_JBMDKV010000036.1:0-29247 GCF_057809895.1 Rhizobium sp. FG113
ATCACCATACGTTCTCAAAAGTCGGACAGATCCAACACTTTCGTGTCGTGACGCCAGGACGAGGCAGGAAAATCGCGCGCAGAACCCACAGAAACCCCGCGAATTCGAGGTAATAATTTTATTAGGTTGCAGAATCGGGCGAATCCCCCCTTACTCGTAAGAATGAAGCAAGCCGCAGAACAAATTCGGAAGGACGTTGCCGCCCATCGGGCGCGGCAGGTCGCGGCCGGACGCGCGGCGCTGAACATCTATCTTCCGAGCGAGCTTGTTGAGGCAATCGACCGGATCAAGGAGCAACGGGGTGTGAATGGTCGCGCCCCGATCATCGAAGAAGCTTTGAGGTTCTATATCGAGGCGAAGCAGAGGGCATAACGAAAAACCCCTCGCCGGTGGCACGGCAAGGGGTTTTTGGATTACGGAACCGGCTATGTTGGGCACGGCCTAAGCAGCTCCCAACATAGCCAGTTACTAGTTACCCTGCAAGAGACCCTTCTTGCCGGAACGGTGAATTTTTGTCCGTTTTCCACCCCGCGATGCCCTCCGAAACGGAGGACGAAGGGACAATGTTGAGGACGCAAATCGCGGCCGCGATCGGCTGCGCGCGCGGGAACGCGCTTGATGAAATCATGCGAGAGGTTTGGACGCGGCACGGATCGGGCCAGCTCAGCGACGATGAGGCCGGCCAGCTCTCCGCACTCGCCTACGAGCGCCGGGACGCCTTGCGGGGATCGAAGGGACAGACCGCGTTCAATCTGGTGTTCCCTCCCCCGGCCGCACGCTGCCCGACGCCGGTTCGCCGGCGCAGTCATTTCAAGGGCCGATCGGAGGACCGCATATGGCGGCCGACGACGCGCAAGGACGTGCAGGCGATCTTGAGAGCGGCCGAAATCTACAACGAGGCCGGATTGCACGAGAAGGGCGAGCGCAGCGGCCCGCTAGGCTCGATCGCGCTCGACGTGCTGCGGCTGTTCGTCAATCTCATCGACTTCCGCACCGGCCGGCTTGAGCCGTCAATCAGCACGATCATGGACCGCTTGGGCCGGTCGCGCGATACGATCGTGCGGGCGCTGAAGAACCTGCGGGCGCATGGGTTCTTGGACTGGATTCGCCGCTACGAGCCGACCGGGAACGAAGGGCGCGGCCCCCAGGTGCAGCAGGCGAGCAATGCCTATCGCCTATCCTTGCCGGAAAAGGCCCGGCAGTTCCTTGGGCGGTTCAGCAAGGCCCCTCCCCCGCCTGCGGATCATGGACAGGATCAGAGAGCTTGGAGCGAGGCAATCGACGCCTATCGGAAGGCCTTGCCCCTCGATGAGCGGACGCAGCTCGACGCGGGCGACGGCCAGCTAGGGCAAGCCCTTGTGAGCATGGCAAAGAGCTTGATGAAACGTGAGTCCGATAACCAGACTGAATCCCCCTCTAGATTCTCTCTTAGTATGAAAACATAAGCGGTCGCCGCTGTTCGGGCCGCTCTCGCGGCCCTGCGGCGGTTCCGGCCCGCGTATAGGCGGGCCGGCAAGCGGCACCCTCACTACCTAAACCGCAACGCTTGAGCCTGCGGCCCCTGCCGCATGGGCTTTCGAGAGCGAGCAAGAGGCAAGCGCCGCGCTTGGTTACATACGTTAATACGTATCAACGTATATTCGTATTAACGTGTTAGAAGGTGATGGCGGAAGCCGGGGAAACGTGCTAGCGTGTACACAATTCAACACACGGAGGCGTTTCCATGACCGCCAGCACCACCATGACGATTCGGGTTCGGCCCGATGTGAAAGAAAAGCTCGACCGGATCGCAAGCGACACGCAGCGAAGCAAATCCTTCCTCGCCGGGGAGGCCGTCGCCGCCTATGTCGATCGCGAACTTGAAATCATCGACGGCATCAAGCGCGGCATGGCCGATGCGGCGGCCGGCCGAGTAATTCCCCATGATGAGGCGATGGCGGAAATTTATGCCGTCATCGAGGCGGCCAAAGCAGAAAAGCGAGCGGGCAAAGCGTGAAGCGGCCGGTCACATGGTCCCGCGAGGCGCTGGACGACATCAAGGTGCAGGTTAAGCACATCGCCAAAGATAGCCCGGCCGCCGCAACGCGGATTGCTGACCGGATTCGAGACGCGGGCAAAGCCCTTGGAGACATGGCGACGGGCCGGCCGGGACGGGTGAGCGGAACCTATGAAAAGTCCGTCACCCGCCTGCCCTACATCATCGCCTACGAGCTGCGGGACGTGGCCGGCCAAGAAGGTGTCGTGATCGTGCACGTCATCCATACGTCGCGGGACTGGCAAGCCGAGGAATGGCCGAACTAACTTAAAGACGTAGTAACGTTTTTAGCTATATGCTCTAATACGTATTCACGCAAAAAAGGATTGACGCATGAACGTCATTGCGTTTTTGAGCCAGAAGGGCGGAAGCGGAAAAACCACGCTTTCGGTTCATACCGCCGTGGCGGCCGAGGCGACCGGCGAACGGGTTTGCGTCATTGATGCGGACCCACAGGAAAGCGCGACCGCCTGGGCGAGCGCGCGGGAAGCCGGAACGCCGATCGTCGCCACGGCGCAGGCCCCCGAGCTGGACGCGGCGCTTAGGGCGGCCGAGGCCGAGGGCATGACCTTGGCGATAATAGACTCCCCGCCTCATGCAGCGCCTGCGGCCGGCCAGATCGCAAGGCGGTCCCAGTTGGTCTTGATCCCGGTTCGGCCGGCCGCTTTCGACCTGAAAGCCGTTCCCGCCGCTGTCGAGATTGTCAGGGCGGCAAAGGTGCGCGGCGCTTTCGTTCTGTCCGCTTGTCCATTCCGGGCACCCGAGATCGAGGAGGCGCGGGCGGCGCTGGAAACCTACGGACTGCCAATTGCACCCCAAGAGATCACACAACGGCGGCCCTTTGAACGAGCGGTGACGAGCGGCAGCGCCGTGACGGAGTTCGAGACGGAAGGGAAAGCGGCCGAGGAAGTCCGGGCTTTGTGGGCGTGGATCAAAGACACGTTAGAGCGTAAATAGCTAAATACGTAAGAGCGTACCTAAGGAGTGGAACCTATGGCAAAGAAAGCAACCGGCCTTGCGGCCTTCACCCGCCCGAAAGCTGGCGCGGAAGCCACCAGCCTTGCAGCGATCGAGGACGATCGGCCGGCCGTGGAAATTCCGACGCCGAGGCGAAAGAGGGGGGGGGGCGAAACTGTCGCTCTAACGGTAAAGGTCCGGCGATCGGACTGGCAGCGCCTTCGCCAGCTTGCGGATGCCGAGGGAACGACGATTCAGGCGATGGCCGAGGCCGGGCTGTCGGCGGTGCTGGCGCAGCATGGATTGCCGCCGATCGAACCTTATGCACGTTGATACGTGGATACGTAGATAGCTTAATACGCTAATGCTTGCGCGTGTGGCCCGCCCCCGGCCGTCCCTACGGCCCAATATTATAAGAGCGGGCCGGCCGGGGGCTGGCGTCGTGCCAGATTAAATAGAATTTTACCAGTTTCGATGCCCGAACATTAAACCCTACCGTGTAAATTTGTGTATGCCTGTGGAGACGTGGGCCGGGGCGTGGAATCCTCGCGAGGTTAGCGATAGACGAGGTGGGCGGCGACCGGGTGACGGGCGCGCATGTCCAGGCTTCGGCTAAAGGCGTCTGTGCCCGACTAACCTCGGGATTTCCAACACCCGGTTCCCGCGCTCTTGCGCATCACTATCCGATGATGCGGCCATCTTGACTTCAGGGGCGGCCAGGCACCGGAGAGGTATGGGCGGGAGTAGGGCTTTGCCGGATGAACAACACAGCGGATGGTGCGCGGTATCCCGCGACTTCTTTCTTTCCCTGAAATGGTGGCTCGATTCCCTGTCGAGTGCTCACACATGGCAGATTCTGGTTGTCGGCATGATCGTCATCGCGGCCGGGGATTTTGTGGCGCGGCCGGCCCTGGTTCATCTTGGGCCGCTCTATCTGCTGCCGCTTTGCCTCGCGTGCTGGCGGCTCAATCTCACCATTGGCCTGGGCGTGGGTGTGATCGCGGCGGGGGCGGTGGCGACCACCAGCCTTGCCCTTTCGCCGCACATGCCGCTTGGGGCCGTGTTCGCCAACATGATGCTGCATCTGGTTACGCTGGCGGCTATCGCCTGGATCGTTGCGGGCTTCCGCTACAGCATCGAGCGGGAGCGCTTCCTTGCCAGCCGTGACGGGATGACAGGCACCTTGAACAAGCCGGCGTTCGAGCAGCACGCGGAACGCATGATGGTCAAGGCGGCGGCCGAAGGCCGGCCGCTGCTGCTGGCGTTCCTCGACCTCGACGGTTTCAAAGCGGTCAACGACCAGCAGGGCCACGAGGCCGGCGACGAGGTGCTGAAGCAGTTCGCGGCCGAGGGAAGGGCGGCGCTGCGGCGGGAAGATTGTTTCGGCCGCCTGGGCGGCGATGAATTCGCCGTTCTGGTGTCGTTGCCTTCGACCGAGGCGGCGCAGGAGACGGCCGAGCATCTGCACGGGCGGTTCACGCGGGCGCTGGCGGGCGCGCGTCACACCGTGACGTGCAGCATGGGGGCGTTGATCGTGCCACCGTTCGGCCAGCCTTCCTTGAAAGAGTTGATGCGGGAGGCCGATCGGCTGATGTACGCGGCCAAGCACACCGGCAAGAACGCCGTTCGGCTTGCGACATGCGCCCCGCCGCTCGATCCGGCCGCCACCTGGTTGCCGCTGGCGTCGGGGGACGGCGCAGCCGCCTTGCGACGGACGATCCGGCCAATCCCCACGCTTGATACGCGGGAGGTGTCGGGAGGGAGGTGATACCCCGCCCGGGCACCGACGCTCCGGACATGACCAGGCCATCGCGGCGAGAGCCGCGCCGGCCCGGAGGGAACGCGCTCCCCACATAGCGCCGAAGTGACCGGAGGGCCGCCAGTGACAAAGCCCCGGTGCGTCAGCGCCGGGACCTTATAGCGTCGGGGAATAACACCTTAACGTTAGAGATGGCAGGATAGGCTATTGGTATACCAATAGCCGTTTCGCCCGGAGGGCGAGCAAGGGACCAAGCGGAACGGCCGATGTGCTTTTCGGCGAATGTGTGAATCGGTGATTGAGCGATGCACCTATTCACCTATTCACCGATTGAGTGAATGAGCGAATAGGCGGCGTCAGCGCCGGGCCGCGTCTCACGTCCCTGTCACGCTGGAATCGGAGCCGTCGAGGCGGCCGGCGCAGATCGGGGTGACGGCCTCTTGCAGCGCCGTCACACGGTCGACCAACCAGGCCAGTTCCTCGCCGGTGATTTCGTAGGCCGGAGAATAGCGCGCGCCGACATAGGCGCGATCGAGGCGGGTAAAGCAGCGTTTGGCGAAACGGGTGTCGCGCGGCCATACGTCGATAAGCTGCGGTGCAAGCCGCTCCGCGTGGGAGCGCAGGACGGACAGCCGATGCGATTTCGGGCTGTAGAGCGCCACGACGAGCAGGACGCAATGATAGAACCGTTCGGCGGCCTGGTGCAGATCGAAGGCCGCATGTCTCGGCTGGCGGTCCCTTATGGCGTATTTCGCCTGCGTCAGACTGTATGTCGCGCTGGGAAACCAATGCTCGAAATGCCGCTTCGCTTCGGCGCGGGCTTCCTCCGGCGCGAGGGCTACCGGGGAGGCGAGGGGATGGCCGGGAACCTCGTAGATCACGATTCCGTCGCGGGCTATGTCCACGAAGAACGGCCGGCCGCGCCTAAGCTGGTCGTTCACGTCCATGATGGTGTGAACGATGAAGTTGACCGGCGTTGCCAGGTGCTTTGTGACGGTCAGCTCTTGCAGGAAACGTTCGGCGGCTTTTTCCCAGGCTTCATGTTGCTCCGCAAAGCTGTCGTAGTTGACGACGACGAGCACATCATAGTCGGAGCGATAACCGCTCTTGCGGTCCTCGACCCAATCGCCGCGCGCATACGAGCCGAACAGGATCAGCTTGAGGATGCGGCCGCGCTTGCCCTTCATGGAGAGCTTGGTTTTCAGGGCGTCGTCAAATTCATCGAACAGGATCGCGGCGACCCGTTCGAGCTCGCGGCGCTTTCGGTCGGGCAGATGGGCGAGGCGTTCAGGGAGCGTCATACAGCCCCCTGAATTCGGGATCGGCGTAATAGGCGAGCTTGCCGGCGGCGATCGGCCGTTGCCCGGCGAGGAACAGCAATTCGAGATTCTGCGGCAGATTGCGAACCTCATCCGGGGTCAGCAGCGCGCGGGCTATGTGTTGCTCGCCGTAGGTGATGCCGCTTTCCTCAGCATCGAGGGCGCGGCTCATGGTCTGGAACACCACGGTTTCCTGCCCGAGTAAATCGGAGATGAGGCGGGCGCTGTCATGGTCGTTGACGCCGAAGACCTGAAGGACGCCGGCGTTTGACAGGAAGGTGCCGGCACGCTGCCCGTAGGTGGCGCGGAGCTGGTGAACGTCCTGAAGGATCGGCCAGAGCTGGACACCGTAGCCGGCCATGAGGCCCATGGCGCGTTCGACGGGAGCCAGGTGGCCGAGGGACGCGAACTCGTCGAGCATATAGAGGACCGGGACGGCCGGCTTGGCGGGATCGCGGGCCATGTCGGTCAGGCTTTGCGAGACGAGCAGGCGCAGCCAGCGCGAATAGGTGGAGAGGCGATCGGGCGGCAGGACGAGGAAGACAGAGACGTTGCGGCGCTTGAGATCGGCAAAGCGGAAATCGGATCGGCCGAGAACGGTAGTCATGCGCGGACTGTCGAGGAAATGGGTATGGCGCTGCGCGGCCGAGAGAACGCCGGCGGCCTCGCGGTCGGACTTGCCGAGGTGGCGGTTTGCCGCGCGGGCGATCAGGCCGGCCGCCTCGCCGTTGTCCTGCATCCGCTTCAGGAGGGCGGCGAAGCTGTCGGGGGCAAGGGTGAGATATTCGCGCAGCGTGCCGAGGTGACGCCGGCCGGAAGGCTCGACGGCGACGATCTTGAGGATCAGGCCGGCAATGAGCGCCTTGGCTTCCTCGTTCCAATGCGCCTCGCCGGCCATGCCCGGTTCATCGAACACGAGAGCGTCGGCCAGAGTGCTTGCATCTTCCGCGACATCGAGGCCGGCCGGATCGAGGGTGTCGAGCGGATTGAAGGCGGCCGAGGGTTTGCCGGTGACGCCGAAGGGGTCGAGGACGTGAACGGGGCCGAAGGTTTCGCGAGCGCGGCCGGCGATCCTGGCATTCTCGCCCTTGGGGTCGATGCAGATCACGGAGCGGTCGGCCGTCAGCAGGTTCGGGATGATGGTTCCCACGCCCTTGCCGGTGCGCGTCGGTGCCATGGTGAGCAGATGGGCCGGGCCATCATAGCGCAGCAGTTTTGCCGACTTCGGATCGCGGCCGATCAGCAGACCGGAATCGGCGCGGGTGAGCGCGGCGGTTTCCTTGTTGGTGGCGAAGCGGGCCGAGCCATGGGTTTCGCCCTCCATATCCCCGAAATGCAGGATCAGCGGCGCGGTGAGAAGGCGGAAGGCGGTCGCAGCCATGATCAGCAGCGTGACGCCATCCCAGGCAATGACCGGGATCGAGCCGGGGCCGAAGCCGCCGAAGTCACGCAGGACCATGCGACCGCCAAGCCCGACCACAAACAGGATGACGAACAGGATGAAGAAACTTTGCAGCAGCGGCTTCCAGACGCGGAAGGGCATGGCGATCAGGGAGAGGAACGCCCATAGCGGATTACGGATAGCGGCGCGCAGCATGTTCTTGAACGCGGCCCAAGCAAGTTTCGCGGTGGTCATTGGAGCCTCCCGCGATCCTTGACGAGTTGGTCGAGCATGTCGGCGGCTATCTCCTCGATGCGGTTTTCCCGCTCTGCGCAATGGACCGCCCAATCGGCCCAATGTTCGGCTTCAAGCTCGATGTCGGAGAGAGCAGCGCCGGCGGCTGCGCGCGCCAGGACGAGGAGCCGGCCGCGCGCCTCGCCATCTTCCACCGTTGCGCCGAGCGGTATCATCTTTTCGATCAGAAGAGCGAGCGGGACGGAGCCGACAAGCGCCATGGAAGAAAATTGCCAGCGCAGGGCCAGCGGCAAGGTGCTGAATGCGTCGGCGGCGACCTGACCGTTCTCGGCCGGCAGGGCGAGCACCCTTTGCATTCGGCTTGCGCCGAGGAGAACGGCGGCCTTGAGGCCGGCGTGGCTGTAGTTGGTCAGCCCGCTCATTTCGCAGAAGGTCGAGGCGATGCGGCCGAGCTTCAGCAATTCGTCAATATGATCGTCGCTGACGAAGCCGACGAGATCGGGGCAAGCATCGAGCCAGACGAAATGATGACCGTCATGGCGAGAGCCGAAAGACGCATCGATCTCGTCTTCCGTGGCGAAGGCATGGCATCCATCCTGCTGCGTGAAGACACAATGGCCCGGTCGCCCTTTCAGAAAGTCGCAATAGAGCTGGAAGGGATCAGGATGCACCCGGTTCACCTCCCGCCTGTTCCTTGAGCAGGTCGGTAAACAGTTCCCTGTCACCGTCGCGCGTGAGGAAGCCCGGCAGCTCGCGGCGCAACCAGTCGCTCAGCCGCCGCGTAAAATCGGGATCGTTGGAGTTTTCGAGCCGGTGTAGAACGAGCGCGCCGAGCAACACCTTGCGTCGCGTATCGTTGGCGCGATCCTGTTTCGACAGTCTGGCTTTGAGCGTAGCGCGTTGCGCATCCAGTTCGGCTAGACGTTGTTCGATCGTTTTGCGCGCCATCGTCATCCCTTTGCTTCGATTTGCACGCCGAGACTATCATTTCCCGCGACCATTTCCAGATAATTGCCTGCATCGGTTGAAATTTTCGCCCATCCATGCACAAATGTCAGCATTCAATCATTGGCTTTGACGGTTCCACGAGCGCCACACCGAGCGACGAAAGAGCGAAGCGATTGAGTTGAGAAGGGCGCACTTACGAGTTGCTGCGCAACTCAGCGCGCCGATGGCTGGTAGGCCATCGGGAAAGCGGTAAAACGGGATCGAGGCAACGGGTTGGCGATCTACCATTTGAGCATGAAGCCAGTTTCGAGGGCGAGGGGCCGCAGCGCCGTCGCTTCGATGGCTTATCGTGCCGGGGAGAAGCTGACCAACGAACGCGACGGCATCACGCATGACTACACGGCCAAGCAGGGAGTGGAACATGCGGAGATCGTCTTGCCCGAGGGCGTCAATGTCGATTGGGCGCGGGATCGGTCGGACTTGTGGAATGCCGCCGAGTTTACCGAAAAGCGGAAAGACGCCCGCGTTGCCCGCGAATTTGAGATTGCCTTGCCGCACGAGCTTTCGGCCGAGCAGCGGCTAGAGGCAACGCGGGAGTTCGCGCAGGAGCTGGCGAACCGCTATAGCGCAGCCGTGGACTTCGCCATTCACGCGCCGCACGACGCCAGCGACGTTCGCAATCACCACGCCCATGTGATGATGACGACGCGGCAGGTTGGCGAGAACGGTCTAGGGGACAAGACCTACCTTGAGCGCGAAAACAAATGGCTGTTGTCGAATGGGCTTGCCACGACCGACATGCAGCTTCGCGATATCAGGCAGACGTGGGAGGGGATCGCGAACGAGCGGCTTGCGATGGCCGGGCTAGATATTCGCATCGACCATCGTTCGCACATGGAGCGCGGGCTAGAGATCGCGCCAACCGAGCATATGGGCGTCCATGCCACGCAGATGGAGCGGCGCGGCCTCGACGTGGCGCGCACGCGGCTGGACGAGGAAGCGGCGCAGCGAAACGCCGATCTTATCCGCGAGAAGCCGGAACAGGTTCTTACCCTCATCACCGGCGAAAAGAGCGTGTTCGACCGGCGCGACGTGGCGCGGACGCTGCATCGCTACATCAACGACGATGTGCAGGAGTTCCAATCCGCCTTTGCGAAGGTCATGGCCTCGCCGGCGCTTGTGGAGCTTCAGCCGGAGAGGACGGACCCGGCAACCGGCGAGATCGAGCTTGCGCGCTATTCGACCCGCGAAATGGTCGAGATCGAATCCGGCATGATCGAGAGCGCGCAGCGGATGCACGAGGCGCATGGTCATGGCGTCGATCGCCGGCATGTCGAGCGCGCCATAGACCGGCAGGACGCCGCCATTCAGCGTAGCGCCGGCGATGCGTCCGCCCGGCTGTCCGACGAGCAACGCCGGGCGATCGAGCATATCACCGGGCCGGAGCGGATCGCGGCGGTTGTCGGTTATGCCGGCGCTGGCAAGTCCACCATGCTCGCGGCGGCGCGCGAGGCATGGGAGGCCGAGGGCTACACGGTCCACGGCGCGGCCCTGTCGGGCAAGGCGGCCGAGGGCTTGGAGGAATCTTCCGGCATCCAGAGCCGCACCTTGGCGTCATGGTCCCGCGGTTGGGAGAACGACCGCGGCCAGCTCAACCGCGGCGACGTGTTTGTCATCGACGAGGCGGGCATGGTCGGGAGCCGCCAGCTCGCCCGGTTTGTGGGCGAGGCCGAGGCGCGCGGGGCGAAGATCGTCCTTGTAGGCGACCATGAGCAGCTACAGGCGATCGGGGCCGGCGCTCCGTTCCGGGCGATCACGGAAGAAATCGGCCATGCCGAGCTGTCCGAGATACGCCGGCAGCGCGTGGACTGGCAGCGGGAGGCTTCCGTTGACTTCGCCACGCACCGCACGGCCGAGGGGCTGGCGGCCTATCGGGATCGCGGCGACATTCGTTTCAGCGAGAGCGGCGAAGGGGCGCGCGGCGAGATCGTGCGCGATTACCTTGCCGATCGCGACGAGCGCCCGGACGGCACCCGGGTTGCGATGGCGCATCGCCGGGCCGATGTGCGCGCCATCAATGACGCAATCCGGACGGAGCTACAGGATAGGGGCGAGCTGGCGCGCGGCGAGGACGCCGGCGCGCTGACCTTCCAGACCAATGACGGCAAGCGGGAGTTCGCGCCGGGCGACCGGATCGTGTTTTTGGAGAACAACCGCGACCTTGATGTAAAAAATGGGATGCTTGGCACCGTCGAGCATGTCGAGGCCGGCCGGATCGTGGCGCAGCTCGACGGTCGGGACCGCAGCGTCAGCGTGCCGATGGGCGACTATCAGGCGATCGACCACGGCTATGCGACGACGATTCACAAGAACCAGGGCGCGACGGTGGATCGGGCCTATGTGATGGCGTCGGGGACGATGGACCGGCACCTAACCTATGTCGCCATGACCCGGCATCGCGACGGGGCGCAGCTCTATGCCGGCATGGACGATTTCAACGCCCAAGCCGGCCGGCTGGTCGAGCATGGGGCCGCGCCCTATGAGCACCAGCCCGGCAATAGCGAGAGCTATTTCGTGACGCTGGAAAACGCCAAGGGCGAGCAGCGCACCCTATGGGGCGTCGATCTTGAGCGCGCCATGAAGGAGGCCGCGCCGGAGATCGGGGAGAAGATCGGCCTTCAGCATATGGGTTCCACACCCGTCACCTTGCCGGATGGCACGCAGACGCATCGCAACACATGGAAGGTTCAGGAGGCCGGCGAGATGGCCTATAGCCAGCTTGAAAACCGCCTCTCCCGTTCGGGCGTGAAGGAAACCACGCTCGACTATACCCGCGACTTTGCCGAGCGGCGCGGGATCGCGGAGCAAATTGGCGTCCGCAGCGAGATCGAGATTCCACGCGAGCAGCTTTCCCAGGAGCGGGCCGAGCTACGTCCGGACAGGGAGTCGACGGCCGAGCGGGAGCGCATCGAGGACCGCGCGCCGAGATCCTCGCAAAAACTTGGTGCAGATCTCGCGCAGGATCTCCATGCGGATCCTCGCGAGGATCTCGCCGCCGATCGGCAGCAGCGCCGCAAGCCGTTCGAGGGCCTGAAACTTGGGCGCGGCGTGGCCGCCGAGCAGCCCGAGCATGGCCGCGCCGGCGAGGATGGGCCGCAGATCGACAGACAAGGGCCGCAGCAGGCCGAAAAACAGCGGGGCGGCATGTTCGCCGGCCTCAAGCTCAATGCGCGTTCTGTGCCCTCTCAGGAGCGCAGCGAGCGGCCGGAAAGGGAAGGGAGCTTGCGGCCGGCGCCGGCGCAAGATCGCCCCGATACCGACAGATTGGCCGAGCGGGTGCGGCGGCAGTCGCCGCTTGAGGCGGCCGTTGACCGCTATGCACGAGCCTATCAGTCGGTTGACCAGCACCGGCGCGAGGGCTTGCCGGTACTCGACATGCAGCGGCAGGAAATGCGTGCAGCCGGCCAGCAGCTCGACCAGGTGCAGGACGGCATGAAAGATTTGATGCGCTCGACTCTGCAACATGACCCGCAGATGGCGCGCGCCATGACCGAGCTTTCCGGGCGGGAGCGCGTCGGCCAGGTTATTGAGGGAATGAAGCGCGAAAACGCCGCGCTGCAAGACCCCAATGTCAGGGCCGAGCGGTTCGTGAACCGCTGGCAGGAGCTACAGGGCCAGCATAAGCAGCTTCGCGGCTGGCAGCACGACGAAGCGCGCAGCAAGGTCGAAGGCCAGATGAATGGCCTGACCAAGAGCCTCGAACGCGACCCGCAGGTAGAATCCATCCTGCGCAATCGCAGCCGGGAGCTTGGAATCGGGCATGAACTTCGCCGGGAGCAGACCGTTTCCCGCGCGCTGCAAGAGGAAATGACACGCGGCCAGCGCCTCAGCCGGGGCCATGGCATCGAAATGTAGGCAGGAGAGAGCATGACGGAGCTGGACGACGATAGGGAAGGATTGCCCGAGGCACTGGACGAGGACGCCGGCGATCCGGCCGCCGCCTTCGACGCGTTACGGCAGACCGTGGAAGGTCTTGCCGGCGACCTCACGCGGGAGATGACCACCATCCGCAAAGGCGTGGAAGCCGCCTTTGAGGAATTTGACCGGCAGGGGCCGGTGCAGGATTACAAGCCCGAGCTCGCCCAGCTCGTGCAGCAGCTCGCCCACGTTGCGGAGCGCCTGCACGGTGTCGAGCAGTCGCCTATTCTCCGGCAGGGGGCGCAGCACTATGCGGCTGCGCTCGAGCGCAGCGGCGAGGGCCTGGTAAGGACTGCCGTGCAGCAGCTCGAGCGGCAGGCGTCCGACCTCGAGCGCATCAGCAGCGTGCTTGCCTCCCATAACAAAAGCGCCTTTCATCGAAAGGATCAGGATTTCCGCATGTGGATGGCGGCCGGCGTCGGCGTTGTTGTCGGCGTGTTCCTGATTTTGCTGTTGCCGCGCTTCCTGCCGTTCTCAGCCGATAGCCGCGTTGCGAGCTTTGTGATGGGGCAGGACCGCATCAACGCGGCCTATGCCATGATCAATTCCGTCGATCCCCTTGGCTTCAAAAAGCTGCAATGGGGTGCCGGCTTCTACAACGCCAGTGGCGGGGAGATTTCCGCGTGCTTGGAGAAGGCGAGACAGACGGGCAAGGATCAGAAATGCACGATCACCGTGCCAGTGCCGACACAGCCAGAGCAATAGGTGATCGTCGGCCGCGCGCCCAAATTGGGCTATACGCGCGGCCGCCGTGCGGTCGATACGGGATAGGTCACGCCGCGCGTGGAGGCGCTGCCCATTCCATTCGCCTATGAGGGCTTTCCCGTTCGTGTTCGAGGCGGAAAGTCGCCAGCAGGGCCTTGAGCTGTTCGGCCTGGCCTGCAAGGCTCACGCTGGCGGCCGAGGTTTCCTCGACCATTGCGGCGTTCTGTTGCGTGCCCTGGTCGATCGTGCTGACAGCGGTATTGATTTCCGCCAGCGCCGTGGACTGCTCGCGCGAGGCTTCCACGATGGCGAGAACATGCCCGCTGATCTCCTGCACATCACCGATGATGGTCTGTAGTGCCACGCCGGTTTCACCGACGAGCGCCACGCCGGATTTGACCTCAGAATCGGATTTGGTGATGAGGGCCTTGATTTGCTTGGCTGCACTCGCAGAGCGTTGCGCGAGTTCACGCACCTCCTGGGCAACGACAGCAAAGCCCTTGCCGGCCTCACCGGCGCGGGCTGCCTCGACGCCGGCATTGAGTGCCAGCAGGTTCGTTTGAAAGGCGATCTCGTCCATCATGTCGGTAATGGAACCGATTTCGCGGGATGATCGCTCGATCTCGCCCATGGTGGCAACGGCCCGCTGGACGACAGCGCCCGATTTCTCGGCGCTGGTCCGAGTACGGGCGACCAGCTCGCCGGCCTCCTCTGCCCGTTTGGCCGAGTTTTTCACCGTTGTCGTGATCTCATCAAGTGCGGCGGCGGTTTCCTCGACTGATGCGGCTTGGTGCTCGGTGCGTTTTGCCAGATCGTTGGCAGCGGCGCTGACCTCGCCGGCCGCGCCGTCGATTGCCGAGGCATTGTTGCCGACCGTCTGCAGGGCGTTGCGCAGGGTCTCGACAGAGTTGTTGAAGTCGAGGCGCAGCTTGTCGAGCGCCGGAATGAACGGCTCCGCGATCTCGCACACCAGATTGCCGGCCGCGACGTTACCCAGGCCCGCGCCGATCTCCGTCACGGCATGGACGCGGCCAGTAATATCGGTGGCGAATTTGACCACCTTCATGACCCTGCCGTCCGGGTCGAAGATCGGATTATAGGATGCCTGAATCCAGACTTCACGCCGCCTTTGCCAAAACGCTTGAATTCTTCAGCGATGAACTCGCCGGCCCGCAGCCGCTTCCAGAATTCGGCATAGTCTACGCTCTGCCCATAGGCCGGATCGACAAACATGCGATGGTGACGGCCCTTGACCTCGGCCAGCTCATAACCGAGCGTGGCAAGGAAATTCTCGTTGGCGGTCAAAATCTCACCGTCAACCGTGAACTCAATCACCGCCTGGGCGCGCGAGATGGCGGCGAGTTTGCCGGCATCTTCGGCGGTTCTCATCTTGGCGGCCGTTATATCGGTGGCGAACTTCACCACCTTGAGCACTTTTCCGGAGGCCGAAAGGACCGGGTTATAGGTGGCCTGAATCCAGACCTCGCGCCCACCCTTGCCGAACCGCTTGTATTCGCCGGCGTCGAATGTGCCCTTTCCGAGCCTTTCCCAAAAAGCGGTATATTCGGCGCTTCGAGCATAGGCAGGGTCCACGAACATGCGATGATGTTGGCCGGCCAGCTCTTTTGCCTCATAGCCCATGGCGGCCAGGAAATTCCCGTTCGCGCCGAGGATGTTTCCGGCCGGATCGAACTCGATCATGGCCAGTGATTTATTCATGGCGGCAAGCACTGCGTCAGAATTCGCGCCGCTCATCAGATTTTTGAATGGCAGTCTCATTACCTTATCCCCCTTCCCAAGGCCCAAAAGGTATCGCGGCGCACGGCAAGACCGTGTGCCCGGTGGACTTCATGCCGAGAACCATGCCGCCTTTGCGTGAGTAAATTTTCATAGGGAAGAAAGTGACTTACCTTTATCACCAGGCAGCCGCACCCGTTACCGGGCGCGCTGCCGGCTCACTCCATTCTCTAACCTCACGAGGTTTCCACGCCCCCGGATTTGCGGGTGCAAATCCATGTATTAAATTAGACATGAATGGTTAACAATTTTGTGTCCGGCCGTAGAGGTGCGGAAGATGCTTCCTGTTTTCAGTATTTTTCCGGAGATACATGCACCCCAGTGGCTTCTGCCGAATAAATCCTAAACCTGTCAGTCGCAGGTTTCGCAAGACGGGGAGGAGCCCAAAGGCGGTCTGCTGTCGCCCCATCGCAAAAACTTTGACGTCTGCCCTATCCCAGGGTTGAAGCAATTGCAGGGGTCAAGTGTCCGAAAATGCTCGGCGACAATTTCATCTGCCGTGTAAAGATGCCCAACATTGTGCTCGGCCGGATATTTCGCACCGCGTGCGTCGAGCAGGGCCAGCATTGCATGCTCCACTTCCAACCAATTGACATTCTTCGGCACGATATAGTCCTGATGAAAAACGTGACAGAAGAAATGGCCGTAGTAGAGCTTCTTGAGGACGGACTTGTCCAATTCGGCGGGCAACGTTTCCATCCAGCGCGTTTCGTTGCGAGGAAGCGCGACATCGAGCGCGACAATACCGCCGACGTCACTTCCATGAACGGCGCGATAGCGCACCGCTGCACCCGCAGTCGCGAAACGATGGAGGAATGCCGCTGATCCTTCCTCGGGGGTGCACTCGAAAAAGCTCGCAGCACCTGATTCGAGCCGTTGCGTGAGATAGGTTCTGGTTTCGGTGATACCGTCCTCACCGACCTTGATCATGAGATGGTGCGCGTATCTGTCGCGAAACTCAGTCATCCGTTTTGGCAGATGCGCCGGGAAAAGACGGCTCGCCGCCTGAAGGAGACGATCGCTCAGGTTTTTCGGAAGGATGCGCAATCGCTCCGCACACTCATCGATCCTGCTTTTCCAGACAAACAACCGTGGTAGTCGTGCCGTGCCAAGGTACTTCACCAACAGGAACGTATCCTTGCCGTAGCGCTCAGCGATGTCGTAAGCGTCCCGGTGAATATATTCCGCAGCGATCGGCAGGGAGGCGAAGGTGGAAAGCATGGTGCGGCGAATTTCGGTGAGATCAGCCGGATCGTTCGTGCCGATGTAAAAGACCTGGCTGTTCTTCTGCGCCTCGAAAGTGTCAAGCCGAACGGCAAACGCCATTATCTTCCCGGCCGATCCTGAGGCTTCGAAGAGACGCCGATGATCGGCATTATAGCGTGCGGGCGTCGGTGCATCGACATCACGGACATGCGTTGCATACTCTCTGTCCGACGCAACAGGCAGATTCTTCCAGCTAACATCCCCTTGTTGGTAATTTTTGCCATCGAGTCGCGACAGGATTTCCTCGGGGCTCGTGCCAAGCGCTATTCCCAGATGGTTGACCAGCCTCAGCCGGCCATCGGCACCCACCTGCGCGAAGAGCGCTAGTTCCGAATAAGCCGGTCCCCGGTGAATAAGGGAGCCGCCGGAATTGTTGGCGATGCCACCAAGGACGGAGGCTCCCAGACACGACGACCCGATGACGGAATGCGGCTCACGTCCCAGGGGACGCAGCGTCTTTTCCAGTTCGTCGAGCGTGGTGCCTGGGAAACACAGAACCTGTCTCCCTTCGCCGAGCAAGTGAATCGACTTGATCCGCATTGTGCTGATGATGATGACATCACGGTCGTAATCATCGCCAAAGGGCGTCGAGCCGCCTGTCAACCCGGTGTTTGCTGCCTGCGCAATCACTGCCTTTCCCGCATCGACGCAGGATTGAATAACCTTCCAGAATTCGAGCAGGCTCGCCGGGCGGACGACGGCGAGCGCCTTGCCTTCGCCGTAGCGGTAGCCTCGTGAGAACCGACGTGTCCGGGCTGGGGAGCACAAGACGTGCCTTGATCCGACAAGCGTCCGAAGGCTGTCCAGAAACTGCGAGTTCTCCATCATTTCTTTTACTTCGCCGTCACTGTGCATTGGCAGGGTTATGGTGATATCTGCACGACCGCCAAAGCCCTCGATATTGCGGGTGAACCGCTATCAATTCGGTCGTGAGGGCACGGTGCGGCTTTTATTGCGGGTTGTGGCGGCTTTGGCTTCGAGGCTCAGGATCTCTTCCGCCGACAGAAGGTCGTTGCGGCCGTTCGGTAGCAGGCCAAGCAGTTGCAGGTTGATGAAGCGCTGGCAGCAGACCCGGAGAAAGGAGGTAAAATTCCCCATATCATGCCCTTCATCGATGGATTCGTTATAGAGCTGGTGCAGAAGTTGGGGGACGGTCATCTCATCCTTGGAGGCAATATCCTCAAGCACTGTCCAGAACATGTTTTCAAGCCTGATGCTTGTCACCATCCCGTCCATCCGAATCGAGCGGGTGTGGCTTTCCCAGAGCGCGGAATCCGCGCCTACAAATAATCTGCACATCGTTTGTCATCCCCAAAAGGCTTCAACACCTACGATTCATTGGCCTGAGCATAAATTATGAACCGTGGGCCGTGGCTCGACCACGGCCCCGAATTTCAAATATTGCCTCTCTTCAGCTCGCCGGCAATGTATTCGGCTTGACGTATTGCCAGGGCGACGATCGTGAGTGTTGGATTGGCCGCTGCACCGGTCGTCATTACAGACCCGTCTGAAATGAACAGGTTCGAAACGTCGTGGCATCGTCCCCAGCGATCGACGACACCATCCTCGGGCCGCGCGCTCATCCGGCATGTGCCGAGATTGTGCGTAGACGGATAAGGTGGCGTGCGATGCGATCCGATCGCGCCGACGCTTTCATAGAGTTTTTCCGCCTGCTCGTAGGCATAAGTGCGCATCGCGATATCGTTGCCGTGATCGTCGAAGTGCACGTTCGGTGCCGGTAGTCCCCACTGGTCGCGCACCGTGTCCGACAACGTGACACGGTTGGTTGCCTGCGGCATGTCCTCGCCGACGATCCACATGCCGGCGGTGCTGGCATAGCCATCCAGGAGTTCGGTGAATTTCGGTCCCCATGCACCAGGCTCTGCAAAGGCTGCAAGAAAGGCCGGTCCGAGCGAGATCGTCTCCATATAATAGCCGCCGACGAAGCCGCGCGACGGGTTATGGCCGGCCTCGTCGGCGATGATTCCGGCCATGGTTTCGCCCCGGTGCATGTTCACCGGCTTGTCGAAGCGCGCATAGACGGAACCTGTCATGTGACGCATGTAGTTCCGGCCGACCTGATCGGAGCTGTTGGCCAGCCCGTTGGGGAACTGGCCGCTTTCGCTGAGCAGCAGTAGCCGCGGCGTCTCGATTGAATTGCCGGCAACGCAGACAACCTTCGCCGATTGGCGATGCAGCCTCCCGTCCTTGTCGACATAAAGCACTGCATCGACCTTGCCGGATGCGTCGTGGGTGATCCGAACAACATGGCATTCGGGGCGAAGGTCCAGAAGCCCCGTTTCCAGCGCGCGAGGGATTTCACGAACGAGGATGCTCCATTTCGACTTGTTCTTGTCGCCCTGGAAGTTGAAGCCGTCCTGGATGGAGGCCGGACGGCCGTCATAGGGCTCGGCGTTGGTCGCATAGGGGCCGGTCGCATACATCTTGTAGCCGACGCGTTCCGCCCCGTTTGCGAAAACCTTGTAATTGTTGTTGGCCGGCAGCGCCTTACGGCCATGGCGATGGGTCGAGCCCATGGCGATTTCAGCGCGTTCATAGTAGGGCGCCATTTCGGCCAGCGTGATTGGCCAGTCGAGCAGCGACGCGCCGTCCACCTTGCCGTAGGTGGTCAGGGCCTTGAACTCGTAGTCCTTGAAACGAGGTGTGGCGCCTGACCAATGCGTGGTCGTGCCGCCTACCGCCTTGACCAGCCAGGCCGGAAGATCGGGAAAATCCTTGGACACCCGCCAGGACCCGGTGGTGGTGCGGGGGTCGAGCCATGCCATCTGGCGGAAGGCTTCCCACTCGTTGTTCTGATAGTCCTCGTTCTTCAGAAACGGCCCAGCTTCCAGCAGGACGCAAGGGATGCCTGCCTTGGTCAACTCGTAGGCAAGTGTGCCGCCCCCAGCGCCAGACCCAACAATGACGACGGCTTCGTCGTTGCGTGAAATCGACTTCATGCTTCACCTCCCGTATATTCCTCAATGCGCGGCTCCGGCAGCCAGTCCAAATCGTTGAATCCACGGTTGATGTAACCGCCCTTGTCGAAGCTTGGCCCTTCGTAGCCGAGCGCCTGCCAGACCTCTTCGTCGTCATAGAGCGCGACGACGGCGGTGCTGCGTGCCAGTTTGAAGAAGGCGGTCGTTTCAATGGATTTGAGATGCTGGTATGCCTGCGTGTCGTCCATATCGGCGAAGCCGGCGCTCGCCAGATCATGCAACGCGCTGGCAAATGCGATCTTCACGGCTGGTGTCGCTTCAGATGCCTTGAAGATTGCCGTCGCCGTCCGCTCGTAGGGACCGTCGCTGAATTTGCCATGCGGATACATGATCCGCACCATGCGGGTGAGAAGCTTGCAGCTTGCCGGGTCCTGCGCAGGGTCGAGGGGAAACGCCGATACCGCCGTCCTGGCGACGGCGGTTGGCGAGGAGATGCTCGGTGAGACGAGCCCTTTTGTCATTGTCATGTTTAGTTTCCTCCCATTGAGTCATTGGAATGCACTGCTCAGGTGTAGCGTCCCCCCTTCTGGATGACTTCTATCTGGTAGCCATCGGGGTCCTGGACGAAGAAAAAGCGTGCCAGCACCTTGTCGTCATGTTTGAAATCGACCAGCTTGCGAGGAGCAAGACCTGCCTGCTCGAACCGTGCATGCTCCGCATCGACGTCGTCGACGATGAAGGCCGAATGGCCGTAGCCGTCGCCAAGGTCGTAGGGGCGATCGCGATCCTTATTGACCGTCAGTTCCAGCTCGAAGGTATTTTCGGGATTGGACAGATAGATCAGCGTAAAGGTTTCGAAATCGATCCGGTCGGCGACTTGAAGTCCGAAAGCCTTGCCGTAAAAATCGACGGAGCGCTTCTCATCGAACACACGGATCATGCTGTGTACAAATTTCGCCATTGGCTCCTCACATAAAGGGATAGATTTTTGTCGCCGGGCCGCTTTCGAATTCTAAGTCGTTTATTCTTCTGCGTCCGATCACAATACGATAAGGCGGGCAACGAAGGCTCCAATGATTGCCCCTATGATCGGGCCAACAACAGGGATGGGGGCATAGCTCCAAGCTGAAGAGCCTTTTCCGGCGATCGGAAGAACCGCATGGGCCAGGCGAGGACCGAAATCGCGCGCAGGGTTGAGGGCGTAGCCGGTCGTACCGCCCAATGAGAGGCCGATCCCCCATACCAGCATTGCAATGAGATAGGAGGCGAAGCCCGCTTGGAGTCCCGTTGCGCCTCCCACCGATTGCGACACGATGGCGGCGATGACGAAGACGAGCAGGCTGGTGGCAATGATTTCACTGACGAGATTCGAAACCGGGGCTCTGAGGGCAGGGCCGGTACAGAATATGGCTAGCTTCAGATCGGGATTTTCAGTCTTGCGCCAATGCGGATGGTAGTGCAGCCAAACCAGACCTGCACCCAGAAATGCGCCAAGCATCTGGGCGGGAATGTAGGATGAGACTTTGCTGAAATCGCCTGAAAGAGCCCCAAGAGCGATCGTGACGGCTGGATTGATGTGCGCGTCCGGGCTGCCCGTCGCTTGAGCGACGAAGATGCCGCACAAGACGGCGACGGCCCAGCCCGTATTGATCATGAGCCACCCGCCACTGTCGAGGCGGCTTTGAGACTTGGTTCCGTTCAGCAAGACGCCAGCGACAACGCCGTCGCCGAGCAGCACCAGGACCAGAGTTCCTAACATTTCTCCCAGGAACGGCGACGACATGGCATCTCCTCATAATTATTGTTGCTTGCGCGATCTCGCCGAGCGGCCGGAGACGACCGCATCGACTGGCGAATTGGATCGCGCATGAAGCGTGATGCGCGATGCCGTTGTGTGGAAGGAAGGTCAACTGTGCAGACCGGACCTAATCGCGGTCGCAGACCCTGCTCGCCGCAGGAGCATATCCGGTCAGGCTGCGGCTTGTTCGAGCCGGCGTCCTTCGCCATCCGCCGTGATCAGCGCAGCGACAACCATATCCGGCGTCACTTTGAAGGGCGTGTTGTGGATCGTCTCGCCAGGAGCGCAGGCGCGTTCGGCCACCTGCTCCAGTTGAGATCGCGTCACTCCTTCAAGCCCGATCTGGGCGAACGTTGTCGGCAACCCGACGGAGCGCCCGAACTTGTACACGCGGTCGATGATCGTACGATCTCTCCCGGTCAGCCAAAGCTGGGCCAGCAGGCCGATCATCACCTTCTCGCCGTGATAGTAGTGATGCGTTTCATCCAGTGTCGTAAGCCCATTGTGGATGGCGTGCGCTGCCGCCAGGCCACCGCTTTCGAAGCCGAGGCCGCTCAGCAGCGTATTCGCCTCGACGACATTCTCCAGTGCTGGCACGACGACCTTGTGCTCGCAGGCCGTGCAGGCCATCACGCCTTGTTCCATGAGGCAATCGAAGCACAATTTGGCGAGGCCGTGGGCGGTCATCGGGCCGGGACGCCCCGTCATATTGGCGGCGCGTGTGAGGCGGCAATCTTCAGCCTCGAACCATGTCGCGAGCGCATCGCCCATACCGGAAACGAGATAGCGCACGGGCGCTTTGGCGACCACGCCTGTGTCGACAAGCACGAGATCAGGGTTCCTGGGGAGTACCAGGTAGCGCTTGAATGCGCCCTCGGGCGTGTAAACGACGGACAGCGCACTGCATGGCGCATCCGTAGAGGCGAGCGTCGGCACGATAGCGACAGGAAGGCCGAGATGATGGGCAACCGCCTTCGACGTATCGAGCGCCTTGCCGCCGCCAATGCCGATGATAACCTGTGAGTCTGCGTTCTTCGCCCTCTGCGACAGCCGCTCGATCTCCTCATCCGAGCATTCGCCGGCAAATTCTTCCATGTAGAAGCTGCCGGCCTTGGCAAGAATAGGCTTCAAGTCGGCATGAAAAGATTTGTACGCAAACGTGTCGAGAACGGCCAATCCTTTGCTGCCGAGCTTGGTGGCCTCTTCGCCGAGCAGCCGAAGCGCCCCGTCGCCTTGCACATACCGACTCGGAAATATCGCTGTTGTTATCATGCATCTCCTCCCCAGGAACGCTTATCTCTTAGCGTCGGGAGCTATAGCAGGAGGATTCCGACAGCGGGTATTATTGCCATACTACAGCCGCTTTTAAAGCCGGCGACAGCGCAATTATGAGACGGCAATAGGATAGATGAAGGAAGAGGAGCTTTTAGGCAAGGGAGACGAAGAAGTTCAATGGATCAATGAAACTTGACGCAATCGAAGTCACCACGATTTTCGTCCCGAACCTTGCAGAGGTTCGGATCTTCTATCTTCGCATGGTCGATGCCCCGATCGTCTATGAGGACGACGTTTCGACGGTGTTTGGGTTTGTCATAACGGTCCCCCAACTTTGCAAGGGGTGTCGCACAAATCCTAATCCGCGCAACACATCGGCCCGGCTTTGAATGTTCAGGGGAATTTCTGTCGCAAGTTTTAGTCGCAAGTGGTAAAACACCTGCGACATGATTTGCGACAAGGGGAAGCCGTGAGCCGCCGACCAGATTCCGACGCCGGCCGAGTGCTCATCGGCTATGCCCGCGTCTCGACGCGC
This sequence comes from Rhizobium sp. FG113, assembly GCF_057809895.1. Taxonomy (NCBI): domain Bacteria; kingdom Pseudomonadati; phylum Pseudomonadota; class Alphaproteobacteria; order Hyphomicrobiales; family Rhizobiaceae; genus Rhizobium; species Rhizobium sp. FG113. The sequence goes on from NZ_JBMDKV010000036.1 coordinate 22,948, forward strand.
GGCCAGGACCTGGACCAGCAGCGTGCCGCCCTCGGCGCGGCCGGCTGCATCCGCATCTTTGAGGAAAAGGCATCCGGGGCGAAGCGTGACCGGCCGGAGCTGGCGCGGATGCTCGACCATCTGCGCGCCGGCGACGTGGTGACGATCACCCGGCTAGATCGCCTCGCCCGATCGACGGCCGACCTCCTGGCGATCGCGGAGCGGATCAACGAGGCCGGCGCTGACTTGCGCTCGCTGTCAGAGCCATGGGCCGACACGACCACGCCGGCCGGGCGCATGGTGCTGACCGTCTTCGCCGGCATGGCCGAGTTCGAGCGGTCCTTGATCGTGGAGCGCACGAGCGCCGGCCGGATCGCGGCGAAGGCGCGGGGCGTTCGGTTCGGTCCCTCCCCTTCCCTGTCGGCCGAGCAGATCGTCCACGCCCGCCAGCTCATCGAGCAGGACAAGAAGCCGGTAACGGAAGTTGCCCGCCTCCTGAAGGTGCATCGTGCAACGCTCTATAGGGCGCTCGGAGGTTAGGTCGTGTTGACAAAGTTTCGCCTAGTCGGAGCTTGACCCTATGAGAATGCTTTCGCTCGCCTTCCCTGAGATAAGGTAGGCGAAATCCCAAAAAACTGGGTATGCGGGGTGTCCGCTCTGCAGCCAAAATGATTCAGTGCGGCTTGCGGCATCTACAAGATTGCGAACCTCGTCTTCGAGAACCTGCATCAGGGCGAGCAACCTTTCGGATTGCATCGTAGCAGCCGCTGGACCAGCGCCACTGTCGCCCGCGTAAAGCAGCGCATCTTTCAGATTGGGCCAAACGGATGCTTTTTCGACCTCTTGGATACCGCCGAGTGTTGCATCGGCCCCCAAGACTGTTTTGATGATAATGTCTTTGCGGGCTGACGTCTGCAAAGGCACTTCAAAATATCGCAAGAAAACGGTGTAGTTACAGGCATCTGCATTCAACGTCTTGGCGATTTCTTCGAGAACTTGGTGATCCATCGCATTTCCAGGATTGCGGCGCAGGCTCCAGCGCGTGGCATCAGATTGCATGGATTCCCACCTCACTCAAATTATGATTCAAGGCTGTCTTTTAGGAGGCAGTGATGGCACGTGGTGACCTTACGGATGCAGAATGGCGGATCGTGGAGCCGCTTCTTCCTGCAGAGCGCGGTCGGAAGTCCCGTCCTTCGCATGATAATCGCCAGTTCATGAATGGGATGTTGCACGTGCTTCGGGTGGGGTGCCCATGGCGTGATATGCATGAACGATACGGGAAGTGGAATTCTGTCTACGTCCGCTTTCGTCGCTGGGCTGAGCAAGGGGTATGGGATGCACTTCTGGAAACGCTTGTGGAACTCGGCCTTACAGATGATTGGCAGCACATGCTGGACAGTACAACAGTTCGCGGCCATTCACAGGCAGCGGGCGCTAAAGGGGGACTCATAAGGAAGCGTTTGGTCGATCACGCGGCGGTTTTACGACAAAAATCCATGCCCGAGCAGACGGTCAAGGACGCCCTCTTGGCTTTTTCCTGACGGGCGGCGAAACTTCCGACTATCTCGCCGTTCCCGATCTTCTCGCAATGCCGGTGACCAGGCCTCGTCGTCTCCTCGCGGACAAGGGATATGATGCCGATAGCATCCGCCAAGAGCTTCTAATTCACGGCATACGACCGGTTATTCCGCCTCGCGCCGGACGCAAGAACCCACCGGCTTGCGACTTTCATGCTTACAAAGACCGTAATCGCATCGAACGGATGTTCAATCGGATCAAACAGTTCCGCCGGATCGCCACTCGTTACGACAAGACCAAAATCTCGTTCGCCGCGTTCCTAGCAATCGCAGCGACTAAGATATGGCTGCCCTACTTTGTCAACATGGCCTAGAGTGCTTGATGGTGTTGGATTTGGACCGGGCAATCGGGATCAGAGCAGGCCCCGGTATCACACAAACGGCAAGTCCTGTCGCAAGCGCGGTGGTCGAATGGGAGGCCGCCGAGAATTTTTTTGAGTAGTGTTTCAAGCGTCTGGCGTTCATCCTCGTTGAGCGTTGATATCGCTTCCTCAAGGATGTTTTGCCGTTCCGCGAGGATTGACTCGCGCACTGCCGCCCCTTTTTCAGTTAGGGCGAGATGGATGAAGCGGCTGTCTTCATCGCTTTTTGTTTTCGTCACGAGCTGGTCGGCTTCGAGGCGAGCAACAACGCGTGTCGCCGCTGAGTGTGTATCCACGTCAAGACTAGCTCGCAAATCCTCGATCGTCGGGCGCTCACGCGTTCCGATCTGATTTAACGCAATAATGCCGCCTTCCGAGCAGTGCGAAGTTTCCAGAGCACGCTTGGTCACGCGGTCAGCGATCGTCAGGGCAAAAGCCCCGAGTATGTTTTCAAGGTGCGGCATGGCTGATTTGGGAAGTTTGCTCCAATGCGCGCGCATTATATGCGATCCGCACGCATAGAGCAAATTTCAGTTTTATACAGCGGAACCCGCTGGCGCGTTCATCCGGTCTACCGACCACAGGAGCGGAAGCGTCGCCAGCAACGCCGCCAGTAGCAGGCCGGCGATGATCGTCACCGCAACCTGCAAGGAAAACAGCGATCCCAGGACGCCGACAAGGAAGCTGCCTATGGGCATTCCTGCGTAGCCGATGACACGGAACGCCGAGTTCGCGCGGCCAAGCAAGTCTTTGGGGGTGAGCCTTTGCCTGAACGCCGTCACGGAAACGAACCAGAGGCTCAAGCCAGCGCCAGCGATGAAGGTCGTGATCCATACAGCGGCCACGCTATGGGAAAATGCCGGCACGATCAGCAGCGCGATCGTGCCCAGGCTGTCAGCAAGCACAGCAGCGCGCACCGACGCCGAACCGAGCAGATGCCGAACGCACAAAGCCCCTGCCATCGCGCCGAAGGCATAGGCCGCGAACATCATGCCGTACTGGCTGGCGTCCAGTCCAAGATGCTTGCTGTCCGTGACGAAGAAGATGAACGAGGTCAGGAATGCACCGAACACCACGGACAGGAAGAATGTCAGCACCGTAAGGGATGTGAGTTGGCGGTTTGAGAAGATGAACTGGAAGCCGGCCACGATATAGCCGATCGTCACATTTGGCCTGTCTGCCGCCGGTAGCGTCGGAATTGCCCGCCTTACAGTGAAGATCGAAGCGACGAAGGCCGCGATCAGAAGCCCGAAAAACAGCGTCGTGCTTTGCGCCAGGACCATGCTGGCGACAACGGGACCGAGGAAGTATGAGAAACCAAAATCCAGAAACAGGACGATGGAATAGAAAGCGGTCAGCTTGGCCCCCTCCATGATGAGCGGCGGTATCGTCATCATGTAGGCTTCAGCCGAAACTACGATCACGCCGGCGATGATGGCATAGATGAAGATATGTTCCGGCGGTACGAGCCGCGTCACCAGCATCACCAACAGCGCGACATGCAGCAAAGCGAAGATCGCGAGGGCCTGGACCGCCAATGTCACCTTGTCATGGCGGTCGAGCAGCGTTCCTGCGATGATTCCAAAGACCGGCCACGCGAGAGAGAACAGCCCTTGCGCCCAGCTCACGCCGGATACGGAATAGCCGGATTGAGTAGCGAGCAACGGAACAGCGGTGCGCAAGGCACCGCTGAGAAAGGCAAGGAGAACGACCGTCAGGCAAAAATATCGGATATGCCGATAGGCAAGAAGCTCTAGCACCCTTCCCTCCGTCACGCCGCTGCGCACACTTCCGTCGGCCCATCGAGCACGATGGGCGCATTCAGCATGTCCGCGACATAGTTGTTGACGATATCCCGGTCTGCCTGCGGCAGCAGGAAGTACATCAGGTTGGAATACCACTGCCATCCGAGGCGGGTGAGCTGGAGATCGTGGTCACTTTCCAGCACAAGGCCGGCGTCGATCACCCTTTGCAGGTTCTCACGCACGAACGGGTCGACCGCGTCCCAATCGATCCGGTCCTTGGCGACATATCCGCTGTAGGGCAGTCGCATGCAAAGCGCCTTCGACGCTCGTTGGTCGGCCGGCACCCAATTGTAGTGGGCCTTTGGTCCGCCCCTCTCCAGGGCATCCGCGATGTATTCGCTGCGACCAGGGTTCGAGCGCGTCACCAGAGAGCCGAGGATGGATTGAGCCGAGGCACCGAAGCCGACCACATAGTCGTCTTGGTAGCCGTGCAGGTATTTATGATAGCGGAAATGATTGGCCGAACTCAAACCGGCGGAATTGAGGGACGAGCGTTCGGCGTCCTTGATGTAGGAGTGCCCGTTGCACGGCGCATAGCCGCATGCCCGCATGAAGGTATCGCCGAACAGCCGCAACACCTGACGATGCGATAGGCTCGACGGCCCCATACCCTGCGCAGCATAGGATTTGTGCAGCTTGGGCGTGATGGCGATATTGTTGATCGGATAGAGGTTGATTGTTTCCGGCTGAAGCTCGGTCGCCCGCTTGAGATCGTAAAGCAGTTCCTCGGCTGACTGGCCGTGCATGCCGTACAGCATGTCAAAGCCGACGCGGCCGATGATTTCTTGCGACCACTGCACCGTGTTCTCGATATGCTCGCGTGTCGAGGTGAGGTCGAAGAGGGACCGGAACCGCTCGGTGAACGTCTGGACGCCGAAGCTGATGCGATTGACGCCGATCTCGCGGGCAGCCTGCAGCTTGTCCCGCGTGACGCTCTTCGGCTCGCATTCGAATGTAAATTCGGCAAGGGAGGACAGATCGAACTCGGCATGGAGCAGCTTCCCGATCTGCCGGATATTGTCGGCCGACAAAATGGAAGGTGTACCGCCACCCATGTAGATGCTGCGGATGCGCCCACCGAGCGAACGCACGAACTCCGATTTTGCAGTAATTTCCGCCGTGATTGCCGACACATAGGCTTCGACCTGATCGGCGTGCTTGTAGGCCCCCTTCTGGAAGGGACAGAAGGAACAGATGGTTTCGCAGAAGGGAATATGGAGGTAGAGGGAAATGGTGCGAGCTTGGGGAATCTTGCTAGCGCCGGTCAATTCCTTGAAATCCAGATATCCGTAAAAATCATCCGAGATAGTGCGGAACAATGGATAGGTGAAATTGTAGATCGGCTTCAGTTGATCGAATTTCACGAACGGATGATCGACAAGTTGCATTCCCTTCTCCCTCAACAATTTAGATGATTTTTCTGAATGCGGAGGTGGGCGACCGGACTTGCCGGCCGCCCGAGTGATTTACCAGGCGAATTCACGGAACATGATGATCCCTCCCTGTATTATCACATATACGTGCGTGCCGCACGCATTCATAAGTTGCCTAAAACTCGCGCGCTTTGCAAGTGGGGTGATGCGTGATCTTTTTGGGGCATCTGCGGGAAAGGGGCGAAACCCTACGCTTAGGAGGTTGGCGGCCTTTAGGCCGCTTCTTCCTTGTCCTCGCCCTCTTCGTCGGATTCCGGGGCTTCCATGAGGATTTCGCATTCCCCGCACATCAGGCGCGCGCCGGGCTTGGCCCAGGCGTGTAGCTCGCAGCTCGGGCAGGTGTAGCGGGTTTTGCTCGCCGCCTTCGCCTTGCGCTTCTTGCGGGTTTCCGCATCGCCCCACAGCTCGACATACAGGGCGTCGAAGCCTTCGGCGTCGAGATCGGCAAAGGCGGTTTGGAACGGGCCGCCCGGTGCGATGTAGTGCGTCATCTGCTGGCCGGTCTCCTTGCCGCCCGGCTGGCCGGTATCGGAGGGCACCAGGCCGACCGCGTGCATTTTCTCGGCCCATTCCTTGTTGTGGTAGCCGGCGCGCGAGGGCTTGCCGAAATGGTGCTGCCAGAGGTGCGCCATTTCGTGGACGAGCGTTGACAGGCTCTGTTCCGTGGTGCGCTCGCGGAAGTGCGAGGGGTTGAGGGCGATTTCGTCGGTGACGGTCTTGCCGTCCTTGGAGCCGAAACGCCCGCCCGCGAAATAGCCGTAAGCCTTCTTGGCGCGCTGCAAGGTCACGAGGCAGGCCGGCAGCTCGCCGGCGAACAGGCGATCGTTGAAGAAGGCATAGGCGCGGTTCAGGCCGTCATAGGTCTTGGCGGTCGGGTTGTCGGAGAGCATGGCGGCCTCGCGTTGTTTCGTACGATACAAAATTCTAGCGCCGGCGTGCCTGTCGGTCAATAGAGATTGTATCGTACGAAACAAAAATTGCTATTTTCGGATGCTTACCTACGTTGAAACGTATCAACGTAGGTACGTAATGAGCCACCGGCTCGCGCTGAGATTCGGGCGCGATGCGGCCGGGAAATGGAAGGACGGCGTCACGACACGAAAGTGGCGAATCTGTCCGACTTTTAAGAACGTATCCGGAA
>NZ_JBMDKV010000037.1:0-28629 GCF_057809895.1 Rhizobium sp. FG113
GACGAAAACCTGCTCCGGCAGAATGCTTCAAGCTAACCAGGAAAGGCTCTAAATCGCCTCGCCCGCCAGCAAGCGCGGGTTGCCCGCTGCCGTCGTGCCGGCGGCCTGGCCGATGAAGTAGGATTTGAGGCCCGGCAGGCGGTCGACGAGGCCGAGGCCGAAGTCGCGGGCGATGCGGATCGGCGCGAGGTCGTTGGAAAACAGGCGGTTCAGCACATCGGTGGTCACGCCCATGCGGAAAGTGTCGAAACGGCGCCAGGCCTGGTAGCGCTCCAGAATGTTGATCGAGCCGATATCGAGGCCGAGACGATCGGCTTCGACGATGGTTTCGGCGAGCGCCGCCACATCCTTGAAGCCGAGATTGAGGCCCTGGCCGGAGATCGGGTGGATGCCATGAGCGGCGTCGCCAGCGAGCGCCAGGCGCGGCGCGACGAAGGCGCGCGCCAGCGTCAGGCCGAGCGGGAAGGCGCGCTTGTCGCCCACCACCTTCAGCGCGCCGAGCTTGTGGCCGAAGCGGCGCTCCAGTTCTTCCTCGAAAATCAGATCGTCGGAGCGCACCAGTCGGTTGGCATCCGCTGTCGTTTCCGTCCAGACCAGCGAGGAGCGGTTGTCCTTCAAGGGCAGGATGGCGAAGGGGCCTGATGGCAGGAAGTGCTCCTCGGCGCAGCCATTGTGCGGGCGCTCGTGCTCGACGGTGGTGACGATGCCGGACTGGCCGTATTCCCAATGGACCGTCTTGATGCCCGCGAGATCGCGCAGGTGCGAGCGCACGCCGTCGCAGGCGACCACCAGCTTGGTCTCGATCGTGCTGCCGTCGGAGAGCGTGATCTCGGCGTGGGTGTCCAGCGTCTTCAGGCCGGTGGCACCGAGGCCATGGGTTATCTCGATGCCGAGCCGTTCACAGGCGCCGCGCAGCGCGCCCACCATCGCGACATTCGGGATCATGTGGGCGAAGGGCTTGCCGTCCTCGACTTCGCCATCGAAGGTCAGGAAGACTGGGCGGACGGGATCGGAGGTCTTGGAATCGGTGACGATCATCTTGGTGATCGGCTGCGCGGTCGGCTCGATCTCGTTCCAGATGCCGAAAACGTCGAGCATCTTGGTGGCGGCGGCGATGATGGCGGATGCGCGGGGGTCCTTGCGCCAGACGTCCGCGGGGGCTGCCTCGACCACCGCGACATCGAGATGCGGCGCCGCCTGCTTGACCGCGACAGCCATGGAGAGACCGACATAACCCCCGCCAACCACAAGCATGTCACGCATAACGCCCGTCCCGTTCTTTTAGAATATCCTATTGATCTATATAGATCATCATCGCCACACTTCCTACCTGCCGGAGCCATACAAAATGACGCGCCTCACCGAAAAACCGACCGCGATGGAAACCCTGCTCGCGACACTCGATCTGGAGCCGATAGAGGTTGATATCTTCCGCGGCACCAGCCCGCAGGTGGGATGGCAGCGTGTGTTCGGCGGGCAGGTGATCGCGCAGGCGCTGATGGCGGCGCAGCGCACCGTCGACATTGAGCGGCTGGTGCATTCGCTGCATGCCTATTTCATGCGGCCGGGCGACCCCTCGGTGCCGATCATCTACCAGGTCGAGCGTATCCGCGACGGCTCGAGCTTCAACACCCGCCGCGTCGTCGCCATCCAGCACGGCAAGGCGATCTTCGCGCTGTCGGCCTCGTTCCAGATCGAAGAGCCCGGTTTCGAGCACCAGGTCGCCATGCCCGATGTGCCGATGCCCGAGACGCTGATCGACGAGAACGAGATCGCCAAGCGCTATCTCGCGCATGCGCCGGAGGCGATCCGCAAATATTGGGGTCGCGAGCGGCCGATCGAAATCCGGCCGGTCTCGCTCACCCACTATTTCTCCGACAAGAAGCTCGATCCGCTGCAGCATGTCTGGGTGCGCGCCAATGGTCCGGTTCCCGATGACCGGCACGCCCAGGCGGCGGTGCTCGCCTATATCTCCGACATGACGCTGCTCGACACGTCGCTCTACCCGCACGGCACCTCGATCTTCGACCAGACGATCCAGGTCGCCAGCCTCGACCACTCCATGTGGTTCCATCGCCCGGTCAAGCTCGACGACTGGCTCCTTTATACACAGGACAGCCCATCCGCATCCGGCGCGCGAGGTTTGACGCGCGGTAGCCTCTATACGCGAGATGGTGTCCTGATTGCGTCGGTGGCGCAGGAGGGCTTGATTCGTAAAAGGGCAAATGACTAATTTGGGTGCAAATTTGTCGGTTTGTGTATTTTTTGAGCGATTATTAGGCAATCATTTGCCTGTTTATTGGCGCTCATAAATATCCTCCTTATTTTTCAATACCTTAACAAATCGTTTCGAATCTGGCACGGCCCTTGAATGTAAGAGGTCGGTCGCTGGTCGCAAACGGCAGTGGCAAGGAGAGTCGGCTCCGTGCCGAGGGTAACGAAGGATGGGAAACCAGATGAAAATTGTGATGGCCATTATCAAGCCGTTCAAGCTGGATGAGGTGCGCGAAGCCCTCACCGCGATCGGCATTCAGGGCCTGACCGTGACCGAAGTGAAGGGTTACGGGCGCCAGAAGGGACATACCGAAATCTATCGCGGCACCGAATACGCGGTCAGCTTCCTGCCGAAGCTCAAGATCGAGATCGCCGTCGCAAGCGAAGTCGTCGACAAGGCTGTCGAAGCCATCGCCTCGTCGGCCAAGACCGGCCAGATCGGCGACGGCAAGATCTTCGTTTACTCGATCGACCATGCCGTGCGCATCCGTACCGGCGAAACCGACGCAGAAGCGCTGTAAGTAACGGTAGAGCCAAGGAGCTTTTCTCTATGTCAATTTCGAAGTTTTCTCCCACTCTGGCGCGCCTTGCCACTGCGTCCGCAGCGCTTCTCGCGCCGGTCGTCGCCTTCGCGCAGGATGCCGCCACGACGGCCGCTCCGGCTGCTGCTGCCGCTCCGGTTCCGGACAAGGGCGACACCGCCTTCATGTTCATCTCCACGCTTCTCGTGCTGTTCATGATCCTGCCGGGCCTGGCGCTGTTCTACGGCGGTCTCGTTCGCGCCAAGAACATGCTGTCGGTTCTGATGCAGTGCACGATGGTTGCTGCCGTCATGATGCTCATCTGGGTCATCTACGGCTACTCCTTCGCCTTCGGCGGCTCCGAGAGCGCCTATTGGGGCGGAACGGCGAAGATGTTCCTCGCCGGTGTCACCAAGGATTCGACTGCTGCGACCTTCTCGCAGGGCGTCGTCATTCCTGAGTTCATCTTCGCGATGTTCCAGATGACCTTCTCGGCCATCACGCCTGCCCTGATCGTCGGCGCGTTTGCCGAGCGCATCAAGTTCTCGGCCGTGGTGCTCTTCTGCGCACTGTGGGCCACCTTCGTCTACTTCCCGATCGCTCACATGGTCTGGGACGCAAACGGCCTGCTCTTCAAGATGGGCGCGCTCGACTTCGCAGGCGGTACCGTCGTTCACATCAACGCCGGCGTTGCCGGTCTGATCGGCGCGATCATGGTCGGCAAGCGCACCGGCTTCGGCAAGGACATGATGGCTCCGCACTCGATGACGCTGACCATGGTTGGTGCCTCGATGCTCTGGTTCGGCTGGTTCGGCTTCAACGCCGGCTCCAACCTCGAAGCTTCGGGCGGCGCGATGCTTGCTACCGTCAACACCTTCGTTGCCACGGCTGCAGCCGTCGTTTCGTGGGCTGTCGTTGAAACGCTCACCCGCGGCAAGGCCTCCATGCTCGGTGGCGCTTCCGGTATGGTTGCCGGTCTGGTCGCCATCACGCCGGCTGCCGGCATCGTCGGCCCGATGGGCGCGATCATCATGGGTCTGATCGTTTCGCCGCTGTGCTACTTCTTCGTCTCCGTTGTGAAGAACAAGTTCGGCTACGACGATACTGCTGACGTCTTCGGCGTTCACGGCATCGGTGGCATGTTCGGCGCGATCTTCACCGGCATCTTCGCCAGCGCATCGCTCGGTGGTGTCGGCTATGCCGAAGGCGTTACCATGGGCGGCCAGGTCATGACGCAGATCACCGCGATCGCCATCACCATCGTATGGTGCGGCATCGGCTCGGTGATCCTCTACAAGATCGTCGACGTCATCGTCGGCCTGCGCGTTCCTGTCGAAGCCGAGCGCGAAGGCCTCGACCTCGCAACGCACGGCGAAGCCGCTTACCACTCCTAATCAAGGCTTGCGGCGCTCAAATATGAGCGCCGCTCAACAGCCCGTTGCGGCTTAATCAACACTTGAGCCGCTTTTGGCCCGGACCTTTCAAAGGTTCGGGCCTTTTTATTTTCAGTTTTTATTTTCCGGGGCATGAGCCAGACCCCGCATGGTTAACATCGCTTTAACCGTCCTTTGGTTAGGTGGAGCGGACGCATTGAGCGCGAAGCGCATTGGCGATTCGCACGCATCAGGCATTGGACGGGTACAACACATGGCAAGAAGCACATCGCCAGCAATGGATGGCCGGCCGGACCGTTTCTCCCTCTCGGGGTTCATTTTCCGGCAGGCGCAGACCCTTTTGGGGTTTGCCATCTTCATTGCGCTGGCACTGGCCGTCGCGGCATTGGCAACCTGGAACGTCGCCGATCCGAGCTATTCCTACGCCACCGGCAACGAGCCCACCAATGTGCTCGGCTATAGCGGTGCCGCCTTCGCCGATATCCTGATGCAGTTTTTCGGCCTTGCCAGCGTGGTTGCGCTGCTGCCCGTCGTCGCCTGGGCGCTGGCGCTGATTTCCGGCCGCCGCTTCACCCGCATTCCGGCGCGCGCCGCCGCCTGGGGCCTCGGCTCCGTGCTTTCGTCGGCCGTTCTCGGCTGCTTTCCGCCGCCGCTCACCTGGCCGATCCCCAACGGTATCGGCGGCGTCATCGGCGACATGATCCTGCGCTTCCCGGCGCTGTTCGTCGGCGCCTATCCAACCGGCACCTTCGCCACCGCCGTCGGCTGCATCTTCGCCGTCCCCTGCGTGTGGATGATGCTCTTTGCCGCTGGCATCGTCGGCCGCACGGAAGAGGAAGAGGCCGAAGAGGAAGAAGAGAACTACGCCGCCAGCCGCTCCAAGCTGCGCTCGGTGGGCGATGAGGACGAGGAAGACGACGAGGGCGGCTGGCTTGCCTTCGGCGCGCTGACGCATGCCTGGTACATGAGCCAGGCCCGCATGCGCCGCATGCTCGGCATGGGCCCGCGCAAGCGCAAGCTCGATGATTACGACGCGCCTTACGATTTCAACGATGACGAGTTCGGCAAGCTCAACGAGCCGGTGCGCGCCAAGGCGCCCCAACGCGGCGAGCGCATGGATCCCTCGATGGATCCGTCGATCGCTCCGCGGGCCGGTTCGCCGCGCCGCGTGGTCTCGGCGCCGTCGATCTCGCTTAACGACGATGATGACGACGATATGGGCTATGACGGCGACATGCCGCCGCGCCCGGCCGATATCCTGCCCGATGACGAGGACGACAATGGCTGGATGATGCGTGCGCCCGCCAAGCAGGCCGGCGGTCGCGCCGAGCCGCGCGTGCAGCAGGCTGCCGCTCGCCCCAAGCTCGGCGCCCGCATCGAACGCGAGCAGCAGGGCTCCTTCATTCGCCCCGAAGGCTTCCAGCTGCCGTCGATGCATCTGCTCGCGGAGCCCAAGGCCGTCGTGCGCGATTCGACGCTGTCTGCCGATGCGCTCGAACAGAATGCCCGCATGCTTGAAGGCGTGCTCGAGGATTTCGGCGTCAAGGGCGAGATCATCCATGTTCGCCCCGGCCCCGTCGTCACGCTTTACGAACTGGAGCCGGCCCCCGGCATCAAGTCGTCGCGCGTCATCGGCCTTGCCGACGATATCGCCCGCTCGATGAGCGCGATCGCCGCCCGTGTCGCCGTCGTGCCGGGCCGCAACGCCATCGGCATCGAACTGCCGAACAATATCCGCGAGACCGTCTATCTGCGCGAGATGATCGCCTCCAGAGATTTCGAGACTTCCAAGGCCAAGCTTGCCATGGCGCTCGGAAAGACCATCGGCGGCGAAGCCGTCATCGCCGATCTCGCCAAGATGCCGCATCTGCTCGTCGCCGGCACCACCGGCTCGGGTAAATCGGTCGCCATCAACACCATGATCCTGTCGCTGCTTTACCGGATGACGCCGGAGCAGTGCCGACTGATCATGATCGACCCGAAGATGCTCGAACTCTCCGTCTATGATGGCATCCCGCATCTGCTCTCGCCCGTCGTTACCGATCCGAAGAAGGCCGTCGTGGCGCTCAAATGGACCGTGCGCGAGATGGAAGAGCGCTACAAGAAGATGTCGAAGATCGGTGTGCGCAACATCGACGGCTTCAATTCCCGCGTCGAGCAGGCGCTGGCCAAGGGCGAGGCGATCTCGCGCACCGTGCAGACGGGCTTCGACCGGGAGACCGGCGAAGCGATGTACGAGACGGAAGAGTTCGACCTGAAGCCGCTGCCCTATATCGTCGTCATCATCGACGAAATGGCCGACCTGATGATGGTGGCCGGCAAGGATATCGAAGGCGCCGTGCAGCGCCTGGCGCAGATGGCGCGCGCCGCAGGTATCCATGTGATCATGGCGACGCAGCGCCCGTCGGTCGACGTCATTACCGGCACGATCAAGGCCAACTTCCCGACCCGCATCTCCTTCCAGGTGACGTCGAAGATCGACAGCCGCACCATTCTGGGCGAGCAGGGCGCCGAACAGCTTCTCGGCATGGGCGACATGCTCTACATGGCCGGCGGCGGCCGCATCCAGCGCGTCCACGGCCCGTTCGTGGCCGATGGCGAGGTGGAAGACATCGTCGCCTATCTGAAGACGCAGGGCGCGCCCCAATATCTCGATGCCATCACCGCCGATGACGACGAGGACGGCGATTACGGCGGCGGACCTTCCGGCACCGGCAATCTCGCGGATTCCGACGATCCCTACGACCAGGCCGTCGCCATCGTCCTTCGCGACGGAAAGGCCTCGACCTCCTACGTCCAGCGCCGTCTCGGCATCGGCTACAACCGCGCCGCCTCGCTCATCGAGCGGATGGAGCAGGAAGGCATCATCGGCCCGGCCAACCACGCCGGCAAGCGCGAGATCCTGGTTCCCACCGAAGGCGATATTCTCGACCGGTAAGGGCGTGCGCGCCCTTGATTCCGGCGCGCAGGTTCCGATTTATCTCGCATGTAGTGATCCTTCACGGAAACCTGATCGGCGCGAAAACGTTACCTTTGGCCGGTCGTGCTAGGACGCCATGAAGACGCCGCGTTTCGGCAGCATGCAGACTGCATAAAGGAGACTTTCATGAACCACTCCGACACATTCCTGGACCGCTTCACGCTGACACGGCGCCACATGCTGGGCGCGCTTGCTGTCGCGGCTGCGTCCACGGCGCTGCCGCTCAACGTCTTCGCCCAGGCGGCCGCGGCTGCGTCCACAAGTGGCACCGCGCAGGCGATCGCCGACCACTTCTCCTCGGTCGGCACGATGCAGGGCGAGTTCGTGCAGTTCGGCCCCAAGGGCGAGCAGACCGGCGGCAAGTTCTTCATCCAGCGCCCGGGCAAGCTGCGCTTCAACTACGACGACCCGTCGCCGATCCGCGTGATCGCCGATGGCAAGAACGTGGCGATCGGCAACATGAAGCTGAAGACCTGGGACCTCTACCCGCTGTCGAAGACGCCGCTCAGCCTGCTTCTTGCGCAGAAGATCGACCTGTCGGCCGGCTCGGTGAAGAGCGTCAAGGAAGAGTCCGACCTGACAACCATCGCGCTCGGCAACAACACTGTCTTCGGTAACTCGACCATCACCATGATGTTCGACCCGAAGACCTATGATCTGCGCCAGTGGACGATCACCGACAACCAGGGCAAGGACACCTCGGTCATGGTCTTCAACGTGAAGACCGGCGTGCAGTTCGACGACAAGGTGTTCAAGGTGCCTTACGAGGTCATCCCGGGAACGGCTGCCTATCGCGATTGATGTCAGACGACGGTGTGGTGGCTTCGCTGCCGCACCGATGGGCTTGGCGCTTGCGCAACAAACGCCCGCATAGAAAAAGGCCCGCACGAGGCGGGCCTTTGAAACAAGATCAGCAAACGTCGCTTACTTCGACAGATTGCGCTTGCCGAGCGTGCGCAGGCGCAGCGCGTTGAGCTTGATGAAGCCGGCGGCGTCCTTCTGGTCGTAGGCGCCCTGGTCGTCCTCGAAGGTGACGAGCGTGTCGGAGTAGAGCGACTTGTCGCTCTCGCGGCCGATGACCATGACGTTGCCCTTGTAGAGCTTGAGTGTCACTTCGCCCTCGACATGCTCCTGGCTCTTGTCGATCAGCGCCTGCAGCATTTCGCGCTCCGGCGAGAACCAGAAGCCGTAATAGATCAGCTCGGCGTAGCGCGGCATGATCTCGTCCTTGAGGTGCGCCGCACCACGGTCGAGCGTGATGCTCTCGATCGCACGGTGGGCCGAAAGCAGGATCGTGCCGCCGGGGGTCTCGTAGACGCCGCGCGACTTCATGCCGACATAGCGGTTCTCGACGAGGTCGAGACGGCCGATGCCGTTGTCGCGGCCGTAGGTGTTGAGCGCTGCGAGCAGCGTTGCCGGGCTCATGCGCACGCCGTTGATCGAGACGGCATCGCCCTTCTCGAAGCCAACCTTGATGATCGTGGCCTTGTCGGGTGCCGCTTCCGGCGAGATCGTGCGCATGTGCACGTATTCGGGCGCCTCGACAGCCGGATCTTCCAGAACCTTGCCCTCGGAAGAGGAGTGCAGCAGGTTTGCGTCGACGGAGAACGGCGCTTCGCCCTTCTTGTCCTTGGCAACCGGGATCTGGTGGGCTTCGGCAAACGCGAGCAGGTCGGTACGCGACTTGAACGACCAGTCGCGCCAGGGAGCGATGATCTTGATGTCGGGGTTCAGCGCATAGGCCGAAAGCTCGAAGCGAACCTGGTCGTTGCCCTTGCCGGTGGCGCCGTGAGCAATGGCGTCGGCGCCGGTCTTCTTGGCGATGTCGATCAGGTGCTTGGAGATCAGCGGACGGGCGATCGAGGTGCCGAGCAGGTAGACGCCTTCATAGACGGCATTGGCGCGGAACATCGGGAAGACGAAATCGCGCACGAATTCTTCGCGCACATCCTCGATGTAGATCTCCTTGATGCCAAGCATCTCGGCCTTCTTGCGCGCCGGCTCGAGCTCTTCGCCCTGTCCGAGGTCGGCCGTGAAGGTGACGACTTCGGCGTTAAGCTCGGTCTGCAGCCACTTCAGGATGATCGAGGTGTCGAGACCGCCGGAATAGGCGAGGACGACTTTCTTTACGTCTTTGTGCGATGCCATGATGATGAGATCCGTTGTGCCAGGAGGGTCGCGGCCAGCCGCAAGACCCGGTATCGCCGGGCACTTTTAGCGAGATTGACGCCGGACGCAAGGGCAAGGACGTCGCGGAAGCGCCCGCCGGTTAGGCTTTTCTGCGGTTTGACTTGCCCTTCGAGATTACCATATCTGGCTGCGAGCGAACAATCCCTGGCGAAAGGCCCAAGCCGTGACCGATCTCACCAATATCATCAAGCCCTCCAACGTCGCCGTCATCACCGGTGGCGCCTCGGGCATTGGCCTGGCGGCCGCCAAGCACTTTGCAAGCAAGGGCATGAACGTCGTCATCGCCGATCTCGGCGCCGATAGACTGGCGGCAGCGGCAAAGGCGGTCGCGACCGTTTCGAGCGACGACCATGTCTTGGCCGTCGAGACCGACGTCTCCGACAAGGCAGCGCTGCAGGCGCTGGAGCGGCAGGTCACGAAACGCTTCGGCAAGGTGCACGTGCTGATGAACAATGCCGGCATCGGGCCGGAAACCTCGATCTTCAGCGACGACAGCGGCTGGGACGTAATCCTGGGCGTCAACCTGATGGGCGTGGTCAACGGCACCCGCGCCTTCGGCCCCAATATGCTCGCCCATGGCGAACCGGGCCTGATCATCAACACCGGCTCCAAGCAGGGCATCACCACGCCTCCCGGCAACCCGGCCTACAATGTCTCCAAAGCGGGCGTGAAGGTCTTCACCGAGGCGCTGGAGCATGAGCTGCGCAACACCGAGGGCGGTAAGCTTTCCGCCCACCTGCTGATCCCAGGCTTCGTCTTCACCGGCCTTTCCAAGGGGTTTGGCGGTGAAAAGCCGGCGGCTGCCTGGACCGCCGAGCAGACAGTCGACTTCATGATCGAGAGCCTTGAGAAGGGCGATTTCTACATCCTCTGCCCCGACAACGACGTCGCCCGCCCGGTCGACGAGCGCCGCATGGCCTGGGCCGTCGGCGACATCATCGAGAACCGCCCGCCGCTGTCGCGCTGGCATCCCGATTACGCCGATCGCTTCAAGGCGTTTTTAGAAGGCAAGTAAGAACTGAAGCGATCGGGCCTATTAGAAGGTTTGATTGGTGCATTCCTTGAAAGCCGGATATGAGGCATTGCTTTCATAACCGGCTTTACGAGTGTGCCATGGATTTTCTGCCGAGCCTGCCGACGCTTTTGACCTTTTCCGCCGCGAGCCTGCTGCTTGCCGCGACCCCTGGCCCCGACATGACGCTGTCGATCAGCCGGGCGCTGTCGCAGGGCAAGAAGCCGGCGCTTTATGTCGTGCTCGGCACCAGCCTCGGCATCGTCGTCCACACCATGCTTGTTGCCTTCGGCATCTCGGCGCTGATCACCGCCTCGCCCACCGCCTTCCTCATCCTGAAGACCGGTGGCGCCGCCTATCTGCTCTGGCTGGCGGTGCAGGCGATCCGCTTCGGCTCCAAGCTCTCGGTCGAGAAGGTCGAGGAGATAAAGGGTACGCCGCTCTCGAATATCGCCAGCGGCTTCTGGGTCAATCTTTTGAACCCCAAGGTCATCATCTTCTTCATGACCTTCCTGCCGCAGTTCGTCACCGCAGGCGATCCAGCGGTCACGCAGAAGCTGCTCTTCCTCGGCTTCTTCTTCATCGTCATCGGCATGCCGGTGAACGCGCTTGTGGTGCTCGCTTCCGACGGATTGGCGAGCTGGCTGCAGAACAACAGGAAGGTTCTGCGCGGGATGGACTATACCTTCGCCGGCGTTTTCTCCGTCTTCGCGGCGAAGATCCTGCTCACCCAGGCGCGCTGACATCAATAAAAACCCCGGGAGCGCTTGTCGGTCCCGGGGTGAATGTCAACTTCGCTATCAGCCGATCAGCAGCGCGTCGTCGTCGAGCGTCTGGCCGCGCATCTTGCGGAACATGTCGATCAGGTCCTCGACCTGCAGATCCTTGCGGTTGTCGCCGGAGACGTCGAGCATGATCTCGCCGCCATGCAGCATGATGGTGCGGTGGCCGTAGTCCAGCGCCTGGCGCATGGAGTGCGTCACCATCAGCGTCGTCAGCTTGCGCTCCGAAACCACGCGGTCCGTCAGCCCCATCACGAACTCGGCCATCCCTGGATCGAGTGCCGCCGTATGCTCGTCGAGCAGCAGCACCTCGGAGCCGGCAAGCGTCGCCATGACAAGCGAGATCGCCTGCCTCTGGCCACCGGAGAGAAGATCCATGCGGTCCTTCATCCGGGTCTCAAGCCCGAGATTGAGCTCGGCGATGCGCTCGCGGAAATGCTCGCGCCGGCGTGGCCCGAGCGCCGAGGTCAAGCCCCGCCGCTCGCCGCGACGTGCGGCCAGCGCCAGGTTCTCCTCGATCGACAGCGCGCCGCAGCTTCCCGTCAGCGGATCCTGGAACACGCGGGCGACGAGGCCGGCGCGCGCGGCCGTCGGCTTGCGGGTCACGTCGGTGTGGCCGATCATCACTTGTCCTTCGCTGGCGAGCACATCGCCGGCGAGTACGCCAAGCAGCGTCGACTTGCCGGCGCCGTTGGAGCCGATGACGGTCACGAACGAGCCTTCCTCGATCGTCAGGTTGACGCCGTTGAGCGCCTGCTTCTGCAGCGGCGTCCCCTTGCCGAAGACGACCTTGATATCCTTGAGCGAAATCATGACGAGGCACCTCCGCGACGCAGGCGGGGAAGGACGAGCGCCACCGTGACGAGGACGGCGGTGACAAAATTGAGGTCGGAGGCCTGCAGGCCGATCACGTCGCTGGAAAGCGCCAGCTGGATGGCGATGCGGTAGAGGATCGAGCCGATGACGCAGCCGATGAGCGCGATCAGCAGGCCGCGTTTCCCGAGCAGCGTCTCGCCGATGATGACGGCGGCAAGGCCGACGACGATGGTGCCGACGCCCGAGGTTACATCAGCAAAACCGTTGGTCTGCGCGAAAAGCGCGCCGCCGAGCGCCACCAGCGCATTGGAGATCGCCATGCCGAGATAGATCTGGCGGTTGGTATCCACACCCTGGGCACGGGCCATGCGGGCATTCGCGCCGGTCGCGCGCATCGCGAGGCCGGAATCGCTCTCGAGATAGCGCCAGACGACGATGACGGCGATGACGACAAGCACGCCGACGAAGAGCGGGCGCACATAGAAATCACGCAGGCCATGGCCGAAGAACGGGCTGATCATCGTATCGGCATTGATCAGCGCCACGTTCGGCTTGCCCATGACGCGCAGGTTCACGGAAAACAGCGCGATCATCGTCAGGATGGATGCCAGGAGATTGAGGATCTTGAAGCGCACGTTGAGCATGGCGGTGACCATGCCGGCCGCAGCCCCCGCCGCCATGGCGATCAGCGCCGCCAGCCAGGCATTTACGCCTGCAATGATCAGCACCGCGGTCACGGCGGCGCCAAGCGGAAACGAGCCGTCGACGGTCAGATCCGGAAAATCGAGCACACGGAATGCGAGGTAAACGCCGAGCGCGACGAAGGCATAGACCAACCCCAGCTCCACGGCTCCCCAGAATGCGATCTGACTCAAGGCTTTTGCCCTTTCTTGTGCTGTTTCCGTGGACAAGACCCTCTCTGGCCTGCCGGCCATCTCCCCCACACGGGGGGAGAAGACCCGTGGCACCCGCCTGCCTCAATCGGGGCTCGGCGGTGCGGCTGGGTTAGCCCTCCCCCTTGTGGGGAGGGTTGGGAGGGGTCTTCATCTCTATGCGATCAGCCGCCCCCGTGCAAACGGGAGCGGCTGATCATTCAGGTCTTGATGGTGACTGTATCAGTCGATCGTCTTCGTCGCGCGCTTCAGCACGCTTTCAGGCAGCGTCACGCCCATCTTGGCGGCGGCGCCCTTGTTAATGACGAGATCGCTGCCGGCGGCGACCTTGACCGGGATATCGCCGGGGTTCTCACCCTTCAGGATGCGAACGACGATTTCGCCGGTCTGCTTGCCGACGTCGTAGTAGTTGAAGCCGAGAGCGGCGACCGAGCCGCGCGAAACGGAATCCGTGTCGGCGGTGAAGAGCGGCAGCTTGGCCTCTTCGGCAACGGCCACGGCACCCTCTAGCGCCGAGATGATCGTGTTGTCGGTCGGGATATAGATCGCATCGGCACGGCCGACGAGCGCGCGGGCGGCACCCTGCACTTCGGCGGACTTGGTGGCGGCGGATTCGACGACCTTGAGACCGGCCTTTTCAGCCTCGACCTTGAGAACCGCGAGCAGCGATACCGAGTTCGCTTCACCGGAATTGTAGAGATAGCCGATGGTCTTGGCGTTCGGCAGGATTTCCTTGATCAGCGCCACATGCTCGGCAACCGGCGACATGTCGGAAAGGCCGGTGACGTTGCCGCCGGGCTTGTCCATGTTCTTGACCAGCTGCGCGCCGAGCGGATCGGACACGGCGGTGAAGACGACGGGGATGTCGCGGGTCGAAGAGACCACGGCCTGCGCCGAAGGGGTCGAGATCGGAACGATCACATTGGGGCCGTCACCGGCGAACTGGCGGGCGATCTGGGCTGCGGTCGCGGGGTTGCCCTGCGCCGACTGGAACACGAACTTCAGGTTCTCACCTTCCTTGTAGCCGGCAGCCGTCAGCACATCGAGAACACCCTTGCGGGCAGCGTCGAGCGCCGGATGTTCGACGATCGCGGTGACCGCAACGGTCACGTCTTCGGCTTTTGCGGGAAGGGAAAGGGCAAGGGTCGCGGCCACGGCAGCGAGCAGAACAGAACGCATGGGTATCCTCCAATTATGATTTTGGGCCGCTTGTAGGAAAAGCGGCCCTTAAAATCAATCATTAGAAGATGCTGAGAGGATCAAACTTGCTGATCACTCGCGCAAGCGTCAGTCGTCCGAGCCGTGGTTGGCGATCATCATCGCCTCGAAGGCCAGGCGCTCGGTCTTGCGCATGCGTTCCGATTCCGACTTCAGCTGGCCGCAGGCGGCGAGAATGTCGCGGCCGCGCGGCGTGCGGATCGGCGAGGCATAGCCGGCCGAGTTGATGAAATCGGCGAACTTCTCGATCTGCGCCCAGTCGGAGCACTGGTAGTTGGTGCCCGGCCAGGGGTTGAACGGAATGAGGTTGATCTTCGCCGGCACGCCCTTGAGCAACTGGATCAGCCCCTTGGCGTCCTCAAGGCTGTCGTTGACGTCCTTCAGCATCACGTACTCGAAGGTGATGCGACGGGCGTTGGAAAGCCCTGGATACTTGCGGCAGGCGTCGATCAGCTCCTTCAGCGGATACTTCTTGTTGATCGGCACCAGAATGTCGCGCAGGTCGTCGCGCACGGCATGCAGCGAGATCGCCAGCATGACGCCGATCTCGTCACCGGTGCGGAAGATTTCCGGCACGACGCCCGAGGTCGAGAGCGTCACCCGGCGCTTGGAGAGCGATAAGCCATCGCCGTCGGTGGCGATCAGGAGCGCCTGCTTGACGCTGTCGAAATTGTAGAGCGGCTCGCCCATGCCCATCATCACGATGTTGCTGACCTTGCGGCCCTCGGCCGGCATGATCGTGCCCTGCGGCGCTTCGCGATCCGGGAAATCACCCAGCCGGTCGCGGGCGAGCAAGAGCTGCGACAGGATCTCCTCCGCCGTCAGGTTGCGCACCAGGCGCTGCGTGC
Source organism: Rhizobium sp. FG113 (assembly GCF_057809895.1). Taxonomy (NCBI): domain Bacteria; kingdom Pseudomonadati; phylum Pseudomonadota; class Alphaproteobacteria; order Hyphomicrobiales; family Rhizobiaceae; genus Rhizobium; species Rhizobium sp. FG113. The sequence goes on from NZ_JBMDKV010000037.1 coordinate 14,929, forward strand.
CGGTGTGACAGAAGGAACAGGTGAGCGTGCAGCCGACCTGGCTGGAGATGCAGAGCGTGCCGCGGCCTTCTTCGGGGATATAGACCGCCTCGATCTCGACCGGGCGACCGGCACCGCGCGCCGGAAAGCGCAGCAGCCACTTGCGGGTGCCGTCGTTGGAGACCTGCTCCTCGACGATCTCGGGTCTTGCGATGGTGAAGTGCGTCTTCAGCGTCTCGCGCATGTCCTTGGAGATATTGGCCATGTGATCGAAGTCGGAGACCCCGCGCACATAGATCCAGTTCCAAAGCTGCGCCACGCGCATCTTGATCTGCTTTTCCGGCACGCCCTTTTCGCGCAGCGCGGCGCCCATCTCCTCGCGGGTGAGGCCGATGAGTGACGGCTTCGGCAATGCTTCGCCGCGCGCCGGCTGGTTGCCTGCGGGCTTGAGAACGGTCATCGCATCCATGACGGACATTTAATCTAATCCCGAATTCAACATGCGATCCTCCCGATAGTCCGAATGACTGGCGGGCGGAGCGGGCATGAAGGCAGAAAGTGAATGCGGAACTTGGCGGCCGAGCCGCGATCCATCCGCTGTTGTGCGCGCCTTTAGCATCATTTTTGCCATCCGTCACTATAGATGGAAACGACGAAGGCCGGCGCAAGGCCGGCCTTCGAAAATCAGGCGCGTGTCGCCGGCGCTTACTTGCAGCTTTCAATCTGCTTCAGCGAAGCCGAGATGCCGGCCAGCGAATAGCTGTAGGAGGTCGCCGTGCCCTTGCGCGAGGTGGCGTTGACGGTCATCGAGTGGCCGCCCTTCATGGCGGCGACCAGCGCCGGCTCCTGCGCGGCGTTCTCGACCCAGCCGGCCTTGTCCTTGGTGAACATCACGAAGGTCTTGTTGTCGATGACGACGTTGATCTTCGAGGCGTCCTTGACGGTGTAGCCCATCATCGCCTGCGGCTCGTAGGAGATGTTCTGGCCCGGGCGCTGCGAGACGATGAAGAAGTTTTCGCCGTGGTCGATGCCGGCGGGCTTCTTTTCGGTCGGCACCGAGAGGACGTAGCAGACGGTGCTGTTGCCCTGCTTGTAGGAATAGGCGCCCCAGGCCTGGAACTGCTGGATGCGGGTCGGCGCGGTGGAAGCGGCGGCGGCTGGCTGCTGCGCGGCGGCTGCGGGCTTCTTGGACTGTGCGGATGCGATGCCGGCGCCGGCGAGAACGAGGGAAAGGGCGAGTACGGTACTTTTTACAAACATGGATATTCCTGCCGGTTCTTGCGATTCGAGCCCGAGCGAGCGGGCGGCGCATAATCACGATCTGCTTTATTTTGACTTAATTCAGGTTACCAAAGCGTCAACGCAGGCCGCGAGAAGTCCGTGCCTGTGCCATTTCCACCCGGGTGTCAATGTTGAGCGCCGGATTAACGCTCGGGATGATGTAGTCCGGAAATGATCTGAAACCATCGCTCTTAAGGAATTTAAGACATAAAGATAACGGCAAGAGTTTGACGTTTCGAAAAACCGATGTACGTGAATAAGGACTGGAAATCCGTCAAGGATTTCATCGAGCCAGGGGGCTTTCGAACGGAATGGACGCCGAGGACAAACAGCGCTTCGCTGCCCTAGCTGGGGCTGTGGCGGAACGCCGCGACCAGCAGGCGTTCGCCATCCTGTTCGACTATTTCGCCCCACGCCTGAAATCCTGGCTTCTCAGACAGAAAATGACCGCAAGCGAGGCCGAAGAGCTCGTCCAGGAGGTCATGATCGTGCTCTGGCACAAGGCCGATCTCTACGATTCGAGCCGCTCGTCGCTCTCCACCTGGCTCTTCCGCATCGCCCGCAACCGCCGCATCGACCTGCAGCGCCGCGCCCGCGCCCGCATCCTCGACGAGGACGATCCTGCCCTCCAGCCGACCGCCGAGATCGGCGCCGACGAGCTGGTCGCCAATGGCGATCGCGATGCACAAGTTCGTGAAGCGGTGAGCCAATTGCCCGAAGAGCAGCGCGAAATGCTCCGCGCCGCCTTCTTCCTCGGCCAATCCCACTCCGAAATCGCCGAATCGACCGGCCTGCCGCTCGGCACCGTCAAATCCCGCATCCGGCTGGCCTTCGGCAAGCTGAAGAAGATGCTGGAAGCGGAAAATGCGTGAGCCGAACCGCCATCGCGCTCTTGCAACGAAGGGAAGAGTAGTATCAGATGCCTTCATCCACAGATGGAGGTAATCACATGCGCCGTCACATGTTCGAAGCCAATGGAGCCACTCCCGTAGCCATGAACATGTTGTGCGATGCGAACACTCAATCTTGGAATCCTGGCGCATGTAGACGCCGGAAAGACTAGTCTCACCGAACGCCTGTTGTTTCACGCCGGTGTCATCAAGACGCTTGGCGGCGTCGATACCGGCGACACCCAGACCGACACCTTGCAGCTGGAGCGCGACCGCGGCATCACCATCCGCTCGGCCGTGGCGTCGTTCAGCGCGCGAGGCACGCGGATCAACCTTCTGGACACCCCGGGCCATCCCGACTTCATTGCCGAAGTCGAGCGCGTGCTCGGCGTGCTTGACGGCGCGGTGCTCGTCGTCTCCGCCGTCGAGGGCGTGCAGGCGCAGACCCGCGTCCTGATGCGTGCCCTTGCCCGGCTGAAGGTGCCGACCGTCATCTTCGTCAACAAGGTCGATCGGCGCGGCGCCGATGGCGGGGCAGCACTTGCCAATCTCCGCGACCGCCTGACGAAGGACCTCGTGCCGATGGGAACCGCCAGCGCAGCAGGAACGCCGCTCGCAAGCTTCGACCCCGGCGTTTGGCATGACCGCGACTTCCGCGCCAGCGTTCTGCAGGCGCTCGCCGAGCGCGACGACGACCTGCTTGCCGCCTTCGCGGAGGATCGCGTCGTGGAGGCCGGAACGCTACGGGAACGGCTGGCGCGGCAAACCGCCGATGGCCTGATCTTCCCGGTGTACTTTGGCTCGGCCATAACAGGCGCCGGGATAGAGGAGCTGATTGACGGCATCACCGATCTTCTTCCAGCGCCGATACCGCCGATGGATGGCCCGGTCTCGGCAACCGTCTTCAAGGTCGAGCGAAATGCGGCGGGAGAGAAGCTCGCGCTGCTTCGTGTGGTCTCAGGCGCCCTGCGCGTTCGCGACCGGATCCCGATCGCCCACAAGGAGAACCGCGTCACCGATATCGAGATCTTTGCCGAAGGGCGCGTGAGACGCAGCGACGTCGCCCAGGCGGGCGATATCGCCAGAGTGAGAGGTCTCTCGGACATCAAGGTCGGGGATTGGATTGGAGACCGCGCCGCGGCCCCGCAAAGGCAGTTCGCACCGCCCATGCTGGAAGCGGCGATTGTGCCGGATGACAAGGCCGATGCTCCTGCGCTGTGGAAGGCCCTGTCCCAGCTCTCGGAACAGGACCCGCTGATCAATCTGCGGCAGGGCGACGGCGAGGACGGTCTTTCGATATCGCTCTATGGCGAGGTCCAGAAGGAAGTGGTCGAGCACACGCTGAAGGCGGACTACGGCCTTTCCGTACGCTTCCTCGACACCTCCCCGATCTATGTCGAGCGCATCCTCGGCGTCGGAAACGCCATCGAGCACGCGCCCGATCCGTTTCTGGCAACGATCGGGCTTCGTGTCGAAGCGAGCGAAAGCGAAGGCCGGCATCGGCTGATCTTCGAGGTCGAGCCGGGTGCGGCGCCTCCATTCGCCTTCAAGGCGATCGACGAAACCCTCGAAGCCGCGTTCGGCCAGGGCGTTCATGGCTGGCAGGTGATCAACGCCTCGGTTTCAATCACCGAGATCACAAGGCTCCGAAAATGGACGACAAGCACCCCGTCGGACCATCGCAACCTGACGCCTCTGGTGCTGGCGCAGGCGTTGCGGATCGCCGGAACCGAAGTCTGCGAGCCGATCGACCGTATCACGATCGACATGCCCGCCGACGCGCTGCCGCGTGTGCAAAGCCTGCTGATGCGCCTCGACACCGCGCTCGAACCGCCGGTCGCCAGCGGAGAGATGATGATGCTGGCCGGCACGATCGCCGCCATCAACGTCCACGACGTCCAACGCGCTTTGCCGTCGCTGACAAGCGGTCTCGGGACGATGGAAACGGAGTTTTCAGGCTATCGGCCGGTCAGGGGCGCGGCACCGACGCGCCGTCGCTCGGGCCCGAACCCATTTTCCCGCAGCGAATATCTGGCGCAGTTGAAAGGCGCGCGCCAAGTGTGAAGGGTCAGCGTAAAAGGTCAGCGTGACCGGCCGGCGAACAGTCGGCCTAAACCGTCTTCATATCCTCGGGCCGCACGCGATCGGGCACGTCTTGCAGCGCCTTGTCGGCGGCTTCGTAGTGGTTGGGGCGGATGTGGCGGTTGACCATGGCGAAGGCGGCCGATAGCACCGCGATGTCGTCGGTGAAACCGATGCCGACAAGCACGTCGGGGATCATGTCGACGGGCAGCACGAAATAGCCGAGTGCGGCGAGCAGCGTGCCGCGCACCTTGAGCGGTGTCTCACGGTCGAGCGCGCAGTAATAGGCGGCCACGACATCGCGCGAGAAGGGGATCTTGCGCGCCGCCTTGCGGAAGGTCGGCCAGAATTTCTGCCGAACGCTCTTCTCCCGCCGCTCCTGCGTTTCTTCATCGCCCGGCAGCAGGATTTCACCGTATTTGACGTCGTCCATGTCCAGTTGGCCCTTTATGTTCCACTTGGCCCTTTTGAGGTCAGGCCAGAATATGGGGGGTCTTCAGCCGCGATTCAATCGATCCGCCGCGCCGCCGCCTTCTCCATCAGGCCGGCCAGCTTGAAATCGAGCTCCGTCAGCCCGTCGGCCGAATGTGTGCTGAGCGTCACATCCACCTTGGAGTAGACGTTGAACCATTCCGGATGATGATCGAGCTTTTCAGCTGCAAGGGCCGATTCCGTCATGAAGCCGAAGGCCTCGACGAAGTTCTTGAACTTGTAGCTCTTGGTGATCGACTTGCCGCCGTCGCCAAGCGACCAGCCGTCGAGTTTCGCCAGTTCATCGCTAATCGCTTGGCGTTCCAGTTTGTCCCGTTTCATGCGATTGTCCTTTGCGTTCACCATGGGTCTCTTATGAAACGCACCAGTATCCTGTTTGTTTGCATGGGCAATATCTGCCGTTCGCCATTGGCCGAAGGCGTCTTCAGCCACCTCGCCTCCGAAGCCGGCCTCTCCCACCGCTTTCTTGTCGATTCCGCCGGCACTGGTAGCTGGCACGAGGGCGATGAGCCCGACAGACGGTCGATCGCGACCGCCCGCCATCACGGCATAGACATATCAGCTCAGCGCGCGCGGCGCATCCGCAGAGATGATTTTGCCGATTTCGATCTGATCATCGCCATGGACCGCAACAATGTCGCGGCCTTGAAGGCGCTCGATCCCGAGGCTCAGAACATCCATCTGTTCGGCGATCTGGCGCTCGGGAGCGGAGAGGATATCCCCGATCCCTATTATGGCGGCGTCGATGGCTTCGAGGCCGTTTATGCCAGGCTCTTGGCCGGCTGCAGGAAGCTGTTGTCGACGCTCGGCGCAGACAGTGCCTCGCGCAGCGGGAACACCTCTTCCGTCAGATAAGGCCCACCGCCGACCGAATCGCGCGACGACAGAAGCACGAAGCGCGGCACGGTGAAGGATGCGGTCTGGAAATTGCCGCGTCCGGCGAGATAGTGCACGACATCGTCGACGCGCGAGGATTTCAGCCGTGCCAGCGTTACATGCGGTGTGAACTTGCGCGGATCAGGAGAAAGGCCGATCCGCTGGCAGATCCGCTCGATTTCGGCCTGCAGGGCATACATTTCGGGATTTTGCGTGACACCGGCCCAGACCGAATGCGGCTTCTTGGAACCGAAAGCGCCGATACCGTCGAGCTTGATCTGGAATTCCGGCCTGTCGATGCGGTCGAGCCGGTCGACGATCTCGTCAGCGGTGCGATTATCGACATCACCGATGAAGCGCAGGGTGATGTGGTAATTTTCCACATCGATCCATCGGGCGCCAGGGAGACCACCGCGCAACAATGACAGGCTCATCGCCGCATTGCGCGGAATTTCGAGGGCGGTAAACAGTCTCGGCATAACGAGCACTCCCCGAATCTTTTGCAGGTGCTCACACGGAATCACGCATTGACCACGTGCGCAAGTCCCTAATTCTTCACAGTCGGCAACGTTCCAATGAATTGTGTGATTGCAGGTTCCATCTTTTGAACCATGGTATCCACGCCTTTGGAATTGGGGTGCATGCCGTCTTCCAGCTTCAGCGACGCATCGAGAACGACGCCATCGAGGAAGAACGGATAGAGCGTAAGGCCATGTTTTTTGGCGAGTTTCTCGTAGATCGGATTGAACCGCGCCGCGTAGTCGCCGCCCATGTTCGGCGGCGCCATCATGCCGGCGAGGAAGACCGCGATGCCGCGTTCCTTGAGCCGGGTAATCATTTGGTCGAGGTTCTTCTCACTTTGTTCGGGCGCTATCCCCCGCAGCGCGTCGTTGGCGCCGAGCTCCAGAATGACCCCATCGGTGCCATCCGGCACCGACCAGTCGATGCGCGAAAGCCCGCCTGTCGTGGTGTCGCCGGAAACGCCTGCGTTCGCCACCGTAACATCGAGCCCCTTCGCCTTCAGCGCCGCCTGCAGTTTCTCAGGAAAGCCGTCGCCGGGCGGCAATTGATACCCTGCCATCAGGCTGTCGCCGAAGCCGACGAGATTGATCGTGCGCGCCTGCGCTGAAACCGAAAGCATCACCGAAAAGACGATGACAGCGATGTGAAGACCCGCAACTTTAAATCTCATTCCATTGTCCCTAAATTGGCGGCAGCTGGGCTTTCATATAGGTAGGGCATTTACCGTTGGCAAAAACCATCATCGATCTGAAACGGGCCGATCTGACGCTCGGCAGTGCCGCCGCGTCCGTGCATGTGCTGAAGGGTATCGACCTTGAGATCGCCGCCGGTGAATCGGTCGGCATCGTCGGCCCTTCCGGCTCCGGCAAGTCGACGCTGCTGATGGTGCTTGCCGGCCTCGAGCGGCTGGATAGCGGCGAGATCAACATCAACGAAGCGCCCCTGCACACGATGAGCGAGGATCAGGTCGCGGACTTTCGCGGCCGCAACATCGGCATCGTCTTCCAGTCCTTCCACCTGATCGCCAACATGACGGCGCTTGAAAACGTTGCCGTGCCGCTCGAACTCGCCAATGTCGCCAATCCCTTCGAGATCGCCCGCCGCGAGCTGAAATCCGTCGGCCTCGGCGACCGGTTGAACCACTATCCCGGCCAGCTTTCCGGTGGCGAGCAGCAGCGCGTGGCGATCGCTCGCGCGCTTGCGCCATCGCCGGCGCTTCTGATTGCCGACGAACCGACAGGCAATCTCGACACCGACACCGGCCGGCAGATCGCCGACCTTTTGTTTTCCAAGCAGGCCGAGCGCGGCATGACGCTGGTGCTCGTCACCCACGACAACGCGCTCGCCAAGCGCTGCTCGCGCCAGATCCGCGTCCGCTCCGGCAAGATAGAAGGCGACAGCGCCGCGATTGAAGCCGAAGTGGCCATTGCATGACGCTGATCACCCCGCGTATCGCGCTCGCCTTCCGTCTTGCCCTTCGTGAGCTGCGCGGCGGCCTGAGAGGCTTCTACATCTTCCTCGCCTGCATCGCGCTCGGCACCGGGGCGATTGCCGCCGTCAACTCGGTCTCGCAGTCGATCACCGACACGATTGCCACGCGCGGCCAGGAGATTCTGGCCGGCGACGTGCGCTTCGAGCTCAACAACCGCGAGGCGGCCGCCAACGAGCTGGATTTCCTGCGCTCGCTCGGCAAGGTCTCGGTCTCGACAGGCCTGCGCTCCATGGCGCGCAAGCCTGACGGATCCGACCAGGCGCTGGTCGAGGTCAAGGCCGTCGACGATGCCTATCCGCTCTACGGAAGCTTCGAGGCCGAGCCCAACTACCCGCTGCATACGCTTCTTGCCGATCAGGATGGCACCTATGGCGCGCTGGCCGCGCCGCTGCTTCTGGAACGTCTCGGCCTCAAGATCGGCGACGAGCTGCTGCTCGGCAACGTCATCGTCAACATCACCGGCACGGTGAAGACCGAGCCGGACGCGGTCTCCGAAGGCTTCGGCTTCGCGCCGCGCCTGATGGTGAGCCGCCAGGCTCTGCAGGCCTCGGGTCTGATCCAGACCGGCAGCCTTGTCGAGCACAGTTACAAGGTCAAGCTGAACGACCGATCGGACATGGCAGGCATCCGCGACCGCGCCACCAAGGATTTCCCCTCGGCCGGCTGGTCGATCCGCACAAGCGACCGCGCCGCCCCCTCGCTTACCGAAAACATCGAGCGTTTCTCGCAGTTCCTGACACTGGTCGGCCTGACCGCGCTGATCGTCGGCGGCGTCGGCGTGGCCAATGCCGTGCGCGCCTTCCTCGATGCCAAGCGTACGACGATCGCCACCTTCAAGTGCCTCGGCGCGCCGGCTGCGACTGTTGTCCTCATCTACCTCTTCCAGATCGGCCTCATCGCGCTTGGCGGCATCGCCATCGGTCTCGTCATCGGTGCGGCCGCCCCCATTCTGGCGGCCCAGTTCCTGGCGCAGTTCCTGCCGGTCTCGACCGCGCCGACGCTCTATCCGGTGGCGCTGTCGCTGGCCGTGCTCTTCGGTATCCTGACGACGCTCGCCTTCGCCATCATGCCGCTCGGCCACGCCCGCGAAGTGCCGCCGACGGCGCTGTTTCGCGAGCAGGGCTTCGAGGCCCGCCGCCTGCCCTCCTGGCCCTACATTCTGATGGCAGCCGTCTTCCTGGCAGCGCTCGCCGCCCTTGCGGTGGCGACCGCCCATGATCGCTTCATCGCCGTGGTCTTCATCGGCGCCATCGCCTTTGCCTTCGTCGTCCTGCGCCTTGTCGCAGCCGGGATCGCCTGGCTTGCCCGCCGCAGCCCGCGCGTCAATTCGCCGGCGCTGAGGCTGGCGATCGGCAACATCCACCGCCCTGGCGCGCTCACCCCCTCGGTCGTGCTCTCGCTCGGCCTCGGCCTGGCGCTACTGGTCACCTTGACGCTGATCGACGGAAATCTGCGCCAGCAGCTGACCGGCCGCATGGCCGATGGCGCACCCAACTTCTTCTTCGTCGATATCCAGGGCGCCGAACTCGACGGCTTCCGCAATCTGGTGAAGACCGATGCGCCCGAGGGCAAGCTGGTCGAGGTGCCGATGCTGCGCGGCCGCATCCTCGCCTTCAACGGCGAGGACGTGACCAAGCGCAAGGTGCCGCCATCGGGCCAGTGGGTGCTGCGCGGCGACCGCGGTATCACCTATTCCGAAACGCTTCCCGAAAACGCTGTTCTGACCGAGGGCACATGGTGGGACAAGGATTATAGCGGCGAGCCGCTGGTCTCGTTTTCAGCGGAAGAGGCGGGCGAACTCGGCCTCAAGGTCGGCGATACCGTCACCGTCAACGTGCTCGGCCGCAACATGACGGCGAAGATCGCCAACCTGCGCAAGGTGCAGTGGGAGAGCCTGTCGATCAACTTCGTCATGGTCTTTTCGCCCAACACCTTCAAGGGCGCCCCGCATGCCTGGCTGGCAACACTCACCGATCCCTCGGCGACATCCTCGCAGGAAGCCGCGATCCTGAAATCGGTGACCAACACCTATCCGACGATCACGAGCGTGCGCGTCAAGGATGCGATCGACATCGTCAATTCGCTGGTGGCGCAGCTGGCGACCGCGATCCGCGCCGCTGCCTCCGTCGCCCTCATCGCCTCGGTGCTGGTGCTCGCAGGCGCCCTTGCCGCCGGCAACCGTGCCCGCACCCATGACGCGGTGGTGCTGAAGACGCTCGGCGCCACGAGACGCATGCTGATGCGCGCCTTCTGCTACGAGTATCTGATGCTCGGGCTCGCAACCGCTGTCTTCGCGCTGCTTTCGGGCGGCGTCGCGGCCTGGTTCATCGTCGCCCGCATCATGAAGATCCCCTCGCAGTTCCTGCCTGACGTCGCCGGCATGACGATCGTCACGGCCTTGGTGCTGACCGTCGGCATCGGCCTGATCGGCACATGGCGCATTCTCGGCCAGAAGGCGGCACCCGTTTTGCGCGAGCTCTGAGTGGCCGGGTTGAAATAATTCCGGCACCTTACGGCGATTTAACCCGATCGCGGGTTGCAAGGCTCTTGTTTGCAAAGGGCGAAAGGCTCATATTATCCGCAGGCATGCTGAAGCTCCGCAGCGGCGCCCGGGCAAGAAAACCCGACACCGTGTTCATTCGGAGCTGACAAGAGGAAATCATGGCTGACCTAAGAAATTACCAGGGCCGCGTTCAGAGCGGTGTCCAGACCGGCGAGATCGATCAGGGCCTTCGCAGCTATATGCTGAAGGTTTACAACCTGATGGCTATCGGCCTGGCGATCACCGGCCTGGCCGCCTATTTCGCATTCACATTCGCCGTTTCCAACGGCCAGCTGACCGCATTCGGCGCCGCGATCTACACCAGCCCGCTGAAGTGGGTGGTGATCTTCGCTCCGCTGGCGCTGGTCTTCTTCCTGAGCTTCAGGATCAATTCGATGAGCGTATCGGCCGCGCAGACGACCTTCGCGGTCTATGCAGCGCTTGTCGGCCTGTCGCTGTCGTCGATCTTCCTGATCTACACCGGCCAGAGCGTCGTGCAGACCTTCTTCGTGACGGCCGCCTCGTTCGGCGCGCTCTCGCTCTACGGCTACACGACCCGTCGTGACCTGTCGGCCATGGGCTCGTTCCTGATGATGGGTCTCTTCGGCCTGATCATCGCCTCGATCGTCAACATCTTCCTGGCCTCCTCGGCCATGCAGTTCGCGATCTCGGTGATCGGTGTGCTGATCTTCGCGGGCCTGACGGCCTACGACACGCAGCGCATCAAGGAAATGTACTACGCCGCCGACGACGCCACCATGGCCGGCCGAAAGGCGATCATGGGCGCGCTGACGCTCTACCTCGACTTCATCAACCTCTTCATGTTCCTGCTGCAGTTCATGGGCAACCGCAAGTAAGACGAAGAGCGAGAGAGAGGGCGACGCTGTCGCCCTTGATTGAGACGTTAAGAACCGCTTGCAGCAGAGATGTTGCAGGCGGTTTTTCTTTGGCCGATGGCCAGACCTCAAGGCCTCGCCTAGTTGCCTGCGAAATCGACCGAGGAGATATCGACGGACCATTCGAAATCGGCAGGTGCGGGGCGGCCCGGCAAGGTATCGAGACCACGGTAGCGGTTCAGCGCCCAGCAGCTGCCGTACTCACTATGCGGCGCGATGATCTTGTCGCTGCTGAAATAATCCGAATAGACCTCGCCGCTGAACCCCGGACGCTTCGCGATCAGCCGGAAGCGCACGATATTGACCTGCCGGTCGGAAGCGTTCGACAGTTCGACGAAAACCGGCTTGTCCGGATCCTGGCAACCGCTGGTTCCGCTGCTCGTGCCGGATATCAGGCTCGCCGAGTTCAGCCGGTCGGATTGCTGGAAATAGAGATAGAGACCAACGGCAGCGCCGACGCAGGCAAGGGCGGCAACGACGATCAGCGTGTGGCGGGGAAACATGAGAAAGCAGACCAAGACGATCGGGACCGCGATTACCATGAAAATCATTAGGTCTGCTCCATTTCACTCCTGAGCTAAAGCAGCCAGCCGCAAGAGGCAAGACTTTGCGACCGCCGAAGTTGCAATGCTGCTTCAGGGGGAAATTCTCGGGATTGGTATAGGCTGAGCGGTAGACGGCGTAGCTTCGCTCGGCGAAGCAGGCGATGAACAGTCATCGAGGTCGTGCGCGTAGAAGCGTGCTTAGATCCTCGGCACAAGTGTAAAGCCCGGAGACATACCTGACAGATGTTCGGAGACATGCCTGACACTTTTCGGATCGTAATCTGGGAGGTTTTGATGGCTTGGCGGGCGAGGTCGGTTGTGGACGAGCAAGACCGTATCATCCACAGGGACGCGGCAAGAAGGAACGCTTCCACCGCAGCCTCAATTCCGAGGTGCTGAAGATGCGGGCAGCCGCATCCGTTGCAAAGAAAAATGCCCGGCCGGAGCCGGGCACTCTATTTATCGCGAGGCAGCACCGACGGCGGAGCCGCGGGTGGTCATGCGCAGGAGATAATAGACCCCGCCGCCGATGCCGACGCCGAAGAACCAGCCGTAGGTGCCCCACCACTCCGGCAGAACAGACGTGAAAGTCGGCAGGATGGAGGAGAAGAGCGCGCCGATCGCAAACGCGATGAAGGCGTTGACGTGCCAGCCGCTCTGGAAGCGGAATTCGCCGTCTTCGCGATAGAGCGCCGCGACGTCGAGCTCGCCTTTTCTGATCAAGTAGTAGTCCACCATCATCACCCCGAAGATCGGCCCCATGGTCGAGCCGATGAAGTTGACGAAGTGGGCCGCACCCGTCTCCCAGGGGGCGAAGGGATAGAGCACCAGCGCGATCAACGCAGCGATATAGCCGCCGCGCTTGAAGCTGATGTGGCGCGGGAAGACGTTGGAGAAGTCGAAGGCCGGTGAGACGAAGTTGGCGACGACGTTGATCCCCAGCGTCGCCACCGCGAAGGTGAGTGCCGCCAGAAGCGCCAGGAACCAGCTGTCGAACTTGGCCGAGATGGCTTCCGGATGCAGCAGCACCTCGCCATAGACCGTAAAGGCCGCCGTGGTGGTCACGCCCGCCACCAGGCAGAAGGCGAGCAGGTTGATCGGCAGGCCCCAGAGATTGCCCTTTCGCAGCGTCTTCACATCCTTGGCGTAGCGCGAGAAATCGCAGAAGTTCAGATAGAGGGCTGCGAAATAGGTGATCCAGGTGGCGGCGACGGCGGCGAGCGCAGGCAAGGTGCCCGGTTCGTATGGGACGCCGGCATCCTTGGTCTTTTCGATCAGCACGTCGCGCGGGATTTCGGCTCCGAAGGAGAAGGTGCCGGCCTTGACGATGAGATAGACGGCCAAGACGAGCATCATGATCCAGACGGCCGGACCGGCCCAATCCTGGAACTTGCGCACCGTTTCCATGCCGCGCTGGATGATCAAGAGCTGCAGCGCCCAGACGATGACGTAGCAGATCACCTCCAGCGTCGAGTGGCCAAGGAAATGGCTGTTCTGGTGAAAGGCGAGAATGCTCTCGTGGCGGATCAGCAGGGCCACGATGGCGCCCGAGGCGGCGGCCGTCTGCGCGCCATACCAGAAGCAGGCGACGACCGCGCGCACCAGCGCCGGCGCATTGGCGCCGAAGGTGCCGAACGAGGCGCGCGCCAGAACCGGGAACGGCACGCCCGTCTTGACGCCGGCATTGCCGACCAGGCTCATCAGCACGAAGATGACAAGCGAGCCGAGGCCGATGGCGATGACGAAATTGATGAAGCTGCCGCACAGAAGAAAAAGGCTGGCGGCGAGATAATAGCCCCACAGGCTGTGAACGTCCGAGGTCCAGACGTTGAAAATGCTGAAGGCGCCCCACTTCCTCTCCCGAGCGGGCGCCAGATCCTCGTTGTACAACGAGGGCGACGGATTGCCAGATGTCATGTAATCCCCTCCTAGGATTCGCGGGCCACAAAATGGCCACAATCGAACTTGCTCCCGATTTGGGCATTTGACAAATATTTAATCAAATAATGCACAGGGGGTGGATGGTATTCGGGTTGGCGCTGTGCCTGAGGCGCCCCCCTCTGCCCTGCCGGGCATCTCCCCCACAGGTGGGGAGATTGGCTGG
>NZ_JBMDKV010000038.1:0-23149 GCF_057809895.1 Rhizobium sp. FG113
TTTCTCCGAAACGTTCTCAATGGCTTACTCGCGTGAGCCATATGCGATTGCCCTGATTGGTCAGATCGGGCATTTTATGATGACGGCGAATGGGTGACATGGTCAGACATTGACGAACAGCTTCGTCACAAGGAATGGGGAGCGAAGTATCCAAACGCCATCCGATCAATGATCCCGTATTTTGAGGACCTGATCTCACTCGCTGAGAGCTACCATCTGGAGACGGGCCTGCATTTATCTGTGTATGGCGACATCGGTGAGCTGTTCGGTGCCATCACCTACGGCATCAAGTTGAACAAGACCTACGCGCAAGGTTCGGACGGCAGGCTCGAAAATGATCATGTCGAGATCAAAACCATCACTCCTTTCAAGAGCAAAGACGTGGTGATGGTGGATACATCAAGGCATTTCAGCAAGCTGCTCGTGGTCAAAATTAATGCGGAATTCCAGGTCTCCGGGCGAATGGTCAGCCGCAAGCAATTGCCAAAGCGCTCAGGCCGTTATGTCCGAATTCGTTGGGACGACCTGGCGCTATTGCAGTAGTGCTTATGCTGAACAGGCAGCGCTCACGCGCTGCCGGTCCCGAAGCGATAGACCGGGATGCCCATCTTGCGGGCCTTGTCGGCCAGGTTGTCCTGAATACCCGTGCCGGGGAAGATGATGACCCCGATCGGCATGATGCCGAGCATCTGGTCGTTGCGCTTGAAGGGTGCTGCCTTTGCATGTTTTGCCCAGTCGGGTTTGAAGGCGACCTGTGCGACCTTGCGGTTATTGGCCCAAGTGGCCGCGATGCGTTCCGCGCCCTTGGGTGATCCGCCGTGCATCAGCACCATGTCCGGGTGCTTGGCGTGGACCTGATCGAGCTTGGCCCAGATCGTCCGGTGATCGGTGGTGTCACCGCCCGAAAAGGCGATCTTCGGTCCGGCGGGCAGCAGCACCTCGTTGTCGACCCGGCGTTTTGCGGCGATGAAGTCGCGGCTGTCGATCATGGCCGAGGTCATCTGGCGATGGTTGACCCGTGAGCCGGAGCGTTGCGACCAGGGCATTCCGGTGGTGCGCAGATAGATGTCGGCGGCGGTATCGCGGAAGGTTTCCATGCTGTCGCGGCGCTCGATCAGGCTTTGGCCCGCGCCAATCAGGGTTTCGAGCTGGACGGATTTGACCTCGCTGCCATCCTGTTCGCGCTGAAGGCGCTTCTGTGCCTGCTCGTTATCGTCGAGTTTGCGTTCGATCCGCTCGACAGCGCGGTGAAAGGTGTTGACGGTGGACCAGAGGATCTCGTCGAGGTCGAAATCGAGGCTGGTGTCGGCCATGGTGGAAATCAGGGCGTCGAAGATGTCGGAGACTGCGCCCTGAATGACGTGATCTTCGGGTGTAATCCGGGGGTCGGCCTCGTCTTCGGAGGGGCGGTAGCCGTAGAGTTCGAGTTCTTCGATGGCGTGGCCGGTCGGGGACGTCCTGTGCTCGGGTTCGAAATCGTCGTGCGCGTACATGGGATGCTTCCGTCAGTTGGACCGCGACCGTCGCGGCCTTCATGGCGAGACACGCCCACGGGCGCTCCGGTCTGGCAGCGCGAGCCTCTGGCGAGGGTCTTGATGGCAAAGCCCGGCTGATTTGTTTCGCGCTGTAAAGGCCGGCTTGCCCGCCGACGGAAATCAGTCGGGCGCCGCCATTGCCTGACCGGAGCGTTTGTGGGCCGATCGCCCTCTCGGAAGGCCAAGGCGCAGTCCTCTGCTGATGACAGGATGCAGCCAATGCGCATGACGGGATCGGAACGCCCCGATCACGGCCCCGTGCCGGCTATGCGATTGAAGCCATGAAGCGGCTGACGTCCTCGGGAGCGATTTGCACCCGGATCTCTGCCTGAACGGCATCCAGCCCGTAAGTTGCGAGATCTTCGTTGAAGTCCCCCATCATGGGCGAGAGTGTGATGGCCTCGATCCCGGCCTCGTGCGCCCGGTCCATCAGGCTATCACGAGCGCTGTCACCTGCCGGATCGTTGTCACGGACGATATAGAGCCTGCGCAGTTGCGGCGGGAAAAGGATGGCGGCGAGGTGTCCGGCCGAGAGTGCGGAAACCATCGGCATGGTGGGCAGAGCCTGACGCAGCGACAGGATGGTTTCGATACCTTCCGCCGCTGCCATGACATCCTGCGCATCATCAAAACGAACCGCATGTCCGAGCAGGTCGCCCATTGCCTTCCTCGGCGGATCGACAGACGCCTTGCCGGAACCGTCCGGGGCCAGCCATGTGCGGTGTGCGCCGGTGATCCTGCCATTGAGGTCGGTGACGGCGGCGATCATGGCGGGCCAGGCTTGCGTCGGGCCATCATCCTCGGGCCGCCAGTAGCAGTTGGGGTGGAAGCGCAGATTTGTGGTCTGGCGTAAATCCGTAATGCCGCGTCCGCGTAAATACGCTTCTGCGGTACTGTCGATCAGCGGCTGGGTCATGCGCCAGAGGCGGCGTGCGGCCTCGGATGATCTCGATGGTGTTGGCGTTCGGGACGGACGGGATGGCGGCTGCGGTTCAGGATGCGGCAGGGTGAGGAAGCGCCGGGCTTCTTCGGCAACGTCGGCGAAGTCGATCAGACCGAGCGAATCCCGGATGACATCGAGCAGATCGCCATATTCACCCGTGGCCGAGTCCTGCCATTTACCGGCAATGCCTTTCACGCTGTCGTGCAGCCGGACGAACATGGAGCGGCCAGCCGTGTTTCGGACATCACCAACCTGCCAGTAATTGCCCTGTTTGCGACCATTCGACAGATAGTGACGGCACACCGCCTCGGCCTGTCGGCCGAGACGCTGCGCCAGTTCGGAAGCGTTGAGACGCGCCATTATGCGGCCTCCCGCTCACCGATGCGCAGGGCCGGGAAGCGGTCGAGCAGTTTGCCGGTGATCTCCGGTCCTGTTGCATCGACGGGCACGAAGAAGCGCAGTTTCCACGAGATGATCTCACTGAAGAGGCCATAGGCCCGCAGCCGTTCGCGCATCGCGTCAGTAAAGCCGGTCAGTTCGATCCGGTTGGCGCCCATGACGCGGACGCGGCGCAATTGCAGCCCCTCGGCGAGATCAAGGATCGTGCGACCTTCGATCAGCGCGGTATAGGCGGCATCCGGTGTCAGGCTGTTGGTGACGCCACTGGTCGAAGCATTGGCGGCCCAGGCCGGCGATACCCGGCGACCGATGATGCGTTCGCCCTCGTCGGTCTGGAGCCGATAGACGCGGGCGGAGTCCTGCGGCAGGCGTTTCCAGATCGGCAGAAGCAGCCCTGTCACCATATGCAGGATGCTGTCGGTGAACTCCGGCACCTGGGCCAGTTCCGCCTTCCAGGCTGTGGTGAAGGCGGCACGGTCAGCCTCGATCCAATGGGTCTCGCCCGTCGCCCGCACCGGAATGTTCATCGCCTCCATGGGACGGATCAGCCGCACGCGCCGTTCGATCTCGCCATCATCCAGCATGACGCTGGTGGTCGGGATCTGCACGGCGGCGCGACCGGATCGCTCGTTGATGAGCAATCTTGCGCGGGGATCATCCAGTTCCGCGAGGGCCGCATCGAGCGTAACCGGCTGATTGCGTTTGCGCTCGGTGAGCGTCAGGAGCCGGGTTTCCGCGCCGGTGCCCGGATGGGTGTGGATCACTTGCCGGTCGGTGACGATGAAACTTTCGGCCTTCAGCGTTTCCAGCCCCATATCATAGGTGCCGGATGCAATCGCCCCGTCGATACGCGCCTGCAGAAGCTGCTCGAAGGCGGCGAACAGGATGCCCTGCAATTCGATGGTCAATGCTAGCAGGCGGTTGAGGAAGGTGGTGATCGGCGGCAGTTCGTCCTTCACACCATTGCTGTCCATCAGCTTCAGGCCGGTTGCGGATTCAAACCGTTCGAGCGAGCATCCCTCGACCTTGCCGCGCACAATCAGCAGATAGAGCTGGCGCAACGCATCGCGAGCATAGGCGGATTCCAGATTATCCTCTGGACGGAACAGCCCCTGACCGCCGGTCTGGCGCTGGCCGCGTGTGATCGCGCCCAGCGTGTCGAGGCGGCGGGCGATGGTCGAGAGAAAGCGCTTCTCGGCTTTGACATCCGTGGCGATGGGTCTGAACAGCGGCGGCTGCGCCTGATTGGTGCGATTGGTGCGGCCCAGCCCCTGAATGGCGGCATCGGCCTTCCAGCCAGGTTCCAGCAGGTAATGCACGCGCAGCCGCTGGTTTTTCGCAGAGAGTTCGGCGTGATAGCTGCGCCCCGTGCCACCGGCATCAGAGAAGACCAGAACGCGCTTCTGGTCATCCATGAAGGCCGAGGTCTCGGCAAGGTTGGCAGAAGGCGCACGGTTCTCGACCGCAAGACGTGCCGATACCCCGTCACCCTTGCGCACGATCCGGCGTGAGCGGCCTGTGACCTCGGCCACCATATCCGTGCCGAAGCGCTGCACGATCTGGTCGAGCGCTCCGGGGACAGGCGGAAGCGAACCCAGCTGCTCCAGCATCTCGTCGCGCCGCGCCACGGCTTCGCGGCATTCCACCGGCTGACCATCGCGGAAGACGGGGCGTGACGACAGGTTGCCCTCGCCATCGGAGAAGGGTTCATAGAGCTGCACCGGGAAGGAATGCTGCAAATACGAGCCGACATACTCCCTCGGCGTGACATCGACGGAAATATCGTTCCATTCCTCGGTGGGGATCTCGGATAGCCGGCGTTCCATCAGCGCTTCGCCGGTCGAGACGATCTGGATGACGGCCGCATGGCCCGCTTCAAGATCGGCATCAATGGACCGGATCAGGGTCGGGGTTTTCATGGAGGTCAGCAGATGGCCAAAGAAGCGCTGCTTGGTGCTTTCAAAGGCCGAACGGGCGGCGGATTTGGCCTGCCGGTTCAGCGTCCCATCGCTGCCGGTGATGTTGGCGGCTTCCATCGCCGCGTCCAGGTTTCCATGAATGACAGCGAAGGCGGCAGCATATGAGTCGTAAATGTGCCGCTGTTCGTCCGTGAGCTGATGCTCGATCAGTTCATATTCGACGCCATCATAGGAGAGTGAGCGGGCGGTATAGAGGCCGAGAGATCGCAGGTCGCGGGCCAGGACCTCCATCGCCGCAACGCCACCGGATTCGATCGCCTCGACGAACTCGGCGCGGGTCTGGAACGGAAAGTCCTCACCGCCCCAGAGGCCGAGGCGCTGAGCATAGGCGAGATTATGGACGGTGGTGGCGCCAGTCGCCGAGACATAGACGACGCGGGCGTCGGGCAGCGCGTGCTGAAGCCGCAGGCCCGCACGTCCCTGCTGCGAGGCGGCGACATCACCGCGTTCACCTTTTCCGCCACCGGCATTCTGCATGGAATGGCTCTCGTCGAAGATAATGGCTCCATCGAAATCGGACCCCAACCATTCGACGATCTGCTTGACGCGGGAAACCTTCTCGCCCCGGTCGTCGGAGCGTAGCGTGGCATAGGTGGTAAAAAGGATGCCTTCCGACAGCGTGATCGGCTTGCCCTGCGGGAAGCGTGACAGAGGCGTGACCAGCAGCCGTTCCATGCCGAGCGCCGACCAGTCGCGTTGCGCGTCCTCGATCAGCTTGTCGGATCTGGAGATCCAGATCGCCTTGCGCCGACCGCGAAGCCAGTTGTCGAGAATGATGGCGGCGGACTGGCGACCCTTGCCGGCGCCGGTTCCATCACCGAGCATGAAGCCCCGGCGAAAGCGGATCGATCCGGCAGCATCCTCGGGCGCGGCACTCACATTGTCGAAATGCTCGTCCACGGTCCAGGCGCCGGCGAGATGATCGGCGTGGGCTTCACCTGCATAGATCACCGTTTCAAGCTGGGCGTCCGACAGACGCGCGCAGATGTCGGGCGGCAGCATGGGCCGGTAGGACGGCTTGGGCGGTGCGACGGAGGCCATGGCGGCGGATTGCACCAGCTTGGTCGGATGCGGCTGTGCACCAGCGATACGCAGCGATTGCAGCGCATATTCCTCATAGATCGCGTCGGACAGGCGAGCGCCTTCCGGTGGCGTCCAGTCCACGGTCTCATAGGCGAGTTCGACGCCATCAGGATCATTGGCCGAAGCAGCGACAGATCGCGTAACCGCCGAGCGTGCGAGATAGCCCCGCACGGTCTTCGGCGCGGTGGCCGAAGCGGAAACCACGATCTTCGGCAATGACACTGGCAGGCGCGGCGGAACCTGTTCCTCGATCCATCTGATCAGCGTGGCAACATCAGGCGCGATCCCCGGCGAAGCCGGCAAACTGGCGGGATCGTCGGCGGGCAGTTTGTCGATCACGGTCAGCCGCGTGTCGATCGTGGTGCCGTGCTTTGCATAGACCGCGCCATCGACGGCAGCGCTGAACACCACGCGGCCACGGGCCTGCAAGCGGATGAAGGCGTCCCGCCATGCCGGAGCTTCGGGGCCAAAGCCAGCGCCGGTGATCGTCACCAACCGCCCGCCGGGAGCAAGACGGGCCAGTGCCGCGGCAACATGGCGATAGGCCGCATCCGCGACACGCCCGCTGACATTGGCCATGACCGAGAATGGCGGGTTCATCAGCACCACGGACGGGACAGCATCCGGAGCCAGATGATCATCGATCTGGGCGGCGTCGAAGCGGGTGACGGCAAAAGCCGGAAAGATCTGGGCAAGCAGATCGGCGCGGGTCTCGGCCAGTTCGTTGAGGATCAGCGAGCCACCGATGGTCTGCGCCAGGATCGCCAGAAGGCCGGTGCCCGCCGATGGTTCCAGCACCCTGTCATCGGGCGTAATCGCGGCAGCCGTCAGAGCGGTAAGGCCGAGCGGGATCGGCGTCGAAAATTGCTGGAGGTTTTGGCTTTCCTCGGAACGCCGGGTCTGCGTGGGCAACAGCGCCGCGATCTTTGCCAGCACGGAAATGCGTGCCGCCGGAGACGCGGCTTTACGGAAAAGCGCCTTTCCGTATTTGCGTAAGAAAAGGACGGTAGCGACTTCGCACGCCTCATAGGCCAGCTTCCAGTCCCAGACGCCAGTAGCGTCGGACGCGACGAAGGCCGTTTCCATAGCACGGCGCAAGGTGGCGGCATCGATGCGTTCACCGCGTTCGAGAGACGGAAGCAAAAGATTAGCCGCAGCCAGAATCGCGGGCGCAGCCGCCAGTGGCGTGACCGGATCGGCCACGGGAAACACCATGTTCATGTCGGAAACCTCAGGAGAGCAGAAATGGAAGAGTCCGAACAGCGCTCTCTCTCGACCGCCCGGACTTAACCCCTTCCGGCCCGCCTCTGACTCTCAAAGCGCAGCATAAAAAAAGCGCCCCGACCGGACGGTGGGGCGCTTGTCAGTGTCTTCTCGGGATCATCCGAAGCGGCGACCAGCTGCGGTGAAGGTGTATTCATTGGCGGCAATGGTTTCATCGACAGCCTCGTCCGAGGACAGATAATCATACTCGCGCTCAAGCTGGCGGTAGAGCCAGCGGGCCAGATCGCGCAGCGCCTCGATGACCGCCTCCTCGGCATCAGCGGTCATGTCCTGCCAGGTCGGGCTGTCGCGCTCGACCGTGATCGACATGCAGTATTCGTGATAATAATGGTCGCGATGGCTGGCATCGGCGCGAAGCTGATAGAAGTTGCGGCGCTGGACCGCCTGAAGGGCATCGGCGATACGATGCAATTCGGTGTCCTGCGGTGCGTGCTCCCGGATAAGGCGCGGAGCATGTTTCCGGTAGGAATACCACGATTCAAAGCACGCACCGTCACCTTGTGAACAGAAGCCGCGGAACCAGATGCAGGGTTCCTGCCGGGTGCCGCCGCCCATCAATCGGACGGTGCGGGTCTTGAGGTTCAACCCGAGGATTTCCGCGATGCGCTGGAAATCCTCATAGACGGCATCGTACCAGTCATAGTCGAAGCCGCCCTCACGATACCAAGCACGGGCCTTGTCCTTTGCCGCATCAGACAATTCGTTGAGGCGATAGACGGTGGTTTCGATGACCTCAGGCATAGGGGGCTCTCCCTTCCAGAACCGAGGAAAGCCAGCCATCGGTATAGATCCAGTCCACTGTCTCGCCGGTGGCGAGATCAAGGACATGCGCCCCGCCGCCGAACCCGTCGATGCGTGGCTTCGAGCAGCTATTTGCGTATTGCATCCCCCATAAACCGGTCAGGCTGAACTCGGCGGCGCATCGCTTGACGAACTGGATGACATGCTCGGGATCGCCGGTGACGTCATCGCGCATCCAGAGCTGCGTGCCGCCATGTTCGGGCTGGATCGATAGCAGGAAGCCGTCCGAGGGCGGGTCTTCGGCAGCATTTTCATCCGACAGAGCGTTGTAGAGATCGAGTGCGCGAGCGGCGTTTGCGGGGGTGCCCACTTCGAGCAGGCAGGAAAAGTGCGTGTAATAGTCGGCCATGACGGTCTCCGGACATGACATGGCCCGGCGTATGGCCGAGCCGAATGGGACGGAATGGGTGAAGCTCAGGCGGCCTGCGGCAGGCGGAGCAGATCGGCCGCGTGTTCGCGCCAGTTGGGATCGACCAACCGGGCTTCCAGCGCAGCGGCGCGGTAACGCAGCCGTCTCGCATCACCGGGGTCCGAGGCCCGGAATGCCATACCGCGCAGGCGGCTGGCCTCGGTCACGATCCTGCGTGCCTCGGCATCGGATGCGACTGGCTGTTGCCAGAGGATAATGCCGGCGCGGATTTCACCGGCGAGGACCAGGCGCTGATCTCGGTCCTGAATGAGCATGATGCGCGGCTGAAAATATGGGAAGCTGTCCGGCCCCGTGCAAATATCACCGCGCGCCACGCGCAAGGCGGCGGCCTGGATGGCCTCTTCCGGTGACGGGCATTCCCCAAGCGGGATCATGCGGTCGAAGCTGTTCGCCGCGTCACTGGCGTCATAGTTGGCGACGCCCAGACAAGAGATGCGAAGCGGCAGCTTTTGCGCTCGATAAAGCGCGGGCAGAACATCGACAGCCAGAATCTGACCGATGGAACGGAAGGTTTCGGAACGGACAAAGGTCATCGGGGTCACTCCATGACGGGCGCCGGTGAGCCTCTCTCTCCGACCCTCAACCCGTCACGGCCGAACGGCCCGCACTCTTCCTCTCTGACCGGGGCAGCCCGGTTCCGCCGTCGGCGATGGGCAACCATCGCGACGCGCTGAAGGCCCGAAGCGCGGGCTGCCGCGCTCGGGCCGTCGGGGATGAGGCGCTTTCGCGCCTTATTCCCACGGGTCCAGCTCCAGCTACACCATGTCGTCGTCGCCGTCGAACTCGGCGGCAGGGCACGCGGCGTGGGTGCCGTCTCCGGCCTGGAACACAACGATCGAAACCATCAGCGTGGCGGCAAGGCTGGCGGCGAAGGCGGTGGCATCTGCATAGGACATGGGTTCCGGCTCCTGTCTTTGGGAGGCGGGGGACCATCCCCCGCGCGACAGGCGCCCGAAGTGTCTGACCGGATCTGCAATCACCCGAGGGCGTTCGGACTTTTCCCGAATCCCCGAGGGCGGCACGCGCGCGTAAGCCGACCCCTTTGGGGTTGAATGTCAAAGAGACGGATCGGACCAAGGTTTGCGAATGGAAGCGGGGGTGGTTTTTCGCATCTGACAGGATGCCGGATACCCGTCGCAGATGCTCTGCCGCGTCAGCCTTGCCACCATGCTGGCATCAGGATCGTGTTCCTTCAGGCCAGAGATGGCTGCCGCTTGTCCTGATCGGGATGGCGGATTGCATGGTGAAGCCGGATTGGGCCCGTCCGGTGCAGACATCCCATCCTCACGGCCAGAGACCCTGCGATCGGGTCTTCAGCTCCAAAGCCCATCGGCAATTTCGCGGGCAACCATCGCGCGGGCTTTCATCATCAGATCGTCGCCCGATGTATCGATGTGACCATAGAAGCGCGCACGGCCGCCATGGGCAGTCCATTCGGCATAGCGGCAGTATTCACGGGCATCGAGCCGGAAAACGCGCATATCTTCGGCCCAATGGGGCTTTGGCTCCACAACAACGGTCATGCCGTCGCGGCTTTCCTCCCAGGGCAGTGTACGCTCCAGCGGACGGTTTTCCCGATCCTGAGCAAATATTTCATCAACGTCGATGCTGGCAGCCATGGCGGCTCTCCAAAGAAAAAGCCCGATCACGAGGATCGGGCGAGTTACGGAAACGGAGCGGTTAGAACGGGGCGACCGAAGCCGCCCCGCATGAGTGCTATTCAGCAGCGACCATATGCTGTTCTTCCTCATCGTCAGCGGGGTCGTCCTCGCCATCGCCGGAGAGGAAATCGGGCAGATTGTCGGCTTCCGCCGCAGTGCCCGATGCCGGGTCGACTTCGATACCCTCGTCCGCCATGCGCAGCGGCTCAGGCAGCCAGCCGGTTTCCGCCAGCAGGCGTTCGGCTTCCTTGGCCATGTCGCCCTTCTTGAGATGTCCGATCAACTCGGCGGCCCGGTCTCCGGCCCCTTCACGTACAGCTTCAAGGATACGCGGCTTGGTCACGCGGCCGAGATAATTGCCGACCGTCGGCCGCCAGCCCACGGCCACCATGTCGAGGCCGGTCGAACGGGCCAGCCGGTCAGCCTGCGACAGGCGGATGTCCAGCCCGTGCTGGCTGACGCCCGTGCCGCTGTAAGGGTTCGGCTTCTCATAGAGCGCATTGACACCGAAGCTGACGCAATGGGCGAGTAACTCCATGCGCGACCCATCGTCCAGATCGGTCAGCCAATCCCAGAGGGCGGCATCGTCTGCCGGGACATGATCGCGCCAGCGTTCGTGGCGGTCAGCGATAGCCTTGGCCGACGCGCTGTCGCGCAGATCCTCGGCCTGTGCGGGCAGATGAACCTCCCGGACCTGGGCTTCGAGGCATCCCTTGCTGGAATGCGGCATGAAGCAATCCATGGCCAGCCTGTGCAGCAGTGCCGTCATAGCGACATGCGGGTTTACTGCCACCGCATCCCGCAGCGCCAGCGTGCGATGCGCGGTCAGCTCGCTGACCAGGCGATCGGGCAGCGGCTTGATGATGTCGGCCTCGTCTTCCTCCTCAGTTTCGACCGCCTGGCCGCCCAGCGTGATAACTGCACCCATGCGGCTTACCTCCGGTTCTGCCCGCTGGATCACCTCGCCGGTTTCCGGGTCAACGATTTCAGCTTCCGGTTCCGCAGGCGTTTCATCTTCGGCGCGAACATAGCCGCGCTCGATCAGCAATGCGCCATCGGCGTCGATGCTGATGAAGACACCCGCCATGCTGATCTGGTCCGGCTCGAAGGTCATCGGACGGCGCTCGAAGGTTTCCAGAGCCAGTTCGATCTCACCCAAGCGGGCGTCGATCTCGTCAGGCAGCTCGTCCGCCTCGCCATATTCGACTTCAAGCCGGTCATACTCGTCGCGCAATGCTTCGTGGGTGGCGCGTTCCTCTTCGCTCAGATCGACCGTGGTGCCGACAATCTGGCGTAGGCCATGGTCGTGACCATAGGGGAAGGTGATGGCGACCTCGATCCATTTCCAGCCCTCGGCGGCGATGGCTTCGCCCTCGGCCTTCAGTTTTTCGCCCACCAACCGGTCGAGCAGCACCGGATCTTGCAGCCAGCCACCATCGTCCTGCTGAAAGAGATCACGCAGCACGCAGCCGCCAGCCTCTTCATAGGCATCGATACCAACGAACACCGCCCGTTTGTCGGCGGCGCGGACTGTGGTTTCGGTCAGCAGGCGTCGGATGTGGTAGGGTTCCTTCTGCCAGCCATCCCTGATCGCTTCCCAGACCTGCTCCTGACGGGCATGGTCAGAACTGACGCTGAAGGCCATGAGTTGTTCCAGCGTCATGCCGTCCTCGGCATAGACGTCGAGCAATGCCGGTGAGACGGAAACCAGACGCAGGCGCTGTTTCACCACCTTGGAGTCCACGAAGAAGGCGGCAGCTATTGTTTCCTCGGTCATGCCCTTTTCGCGCATGGCCTGGAAGGCGCGGAATTGGTCGAGCGGATGCAGCGGTGCGCGCTCGATATTCTCGGCGAGCGATACCTCGTCGATCAGCACATCGGCGCTGGCCTCCGACACCACGCACGGGACCGGCGCGATCTTGGCGAGGCGCTTCTGCTTGACCAGCAGTTCCAGCGCCCGGAAGCGGCGACCGCCGGCGGGCACCTCGAACATGCCGGTTTCCTTGCCCTCGGCATCCACGACCGGGCGGACATGCAGGGACTGGATCAGGCCGCGACGGGCGATAGACTCGGCCAGCTCCTCAACAGAGATCCCGGCCTTGACGCGCCGGACGTTGGACTGGCTGAGCACCAGTTTGTTGAAGGGAATGTCGCGCGAGGATGACAGGGTGATCTTTTGAACGGCAGTGGCCATGTCAGTGACTCCATGACGGACGCCGGTGAGCCTCTCTCTCCGGCTATCAGCCCGTCACGAAGCGAAGCGCCGCCCTCTTCCTCTGAAGAGAGCGACGCCAGCCGCAGAACCTGAAACCCGGAAATCAGGCACTCCGGTTTTCTGTATCGGCGGATGTGCGGGAAAAGCTCGCACCGACGCGGTAGAGCAGACGCTCGGCGGCGCGGATGCTGCCGGTCTCGCGGGCGGCCTCGGCCCAGACCGAGATCGGGAAATCGCCGGTGAACAGCAGATCGCGCTCGATCTCCATGCCGAAGGGCAGCCGGACTGACTGCATCTCGCTAAGGCTCCACGAGCCCAGTTCGGGATAGCCGAGATCGGCCAGACCGAACATGATGTCGCCATCCTCATCCAGTTCGGTGGCAAGCCAGACGCCTTCACCGATGGGATTGAAGAACTTCACGACCGGGAATGTGATCTTGATCGCGCTGGCGACCATTGGCCAGCAGGCGGTCGTGCTGTGCGCCTGTCAGGAGGATCATGCCGCCGCCCTCCGGTCGGTTTCGCTCGCATCCGACTCCCCGGTGTCTTCGGCAAGCAGATGCGACAGCAGCCAGTCCGCCGCCTTGCTGGCCTGCGAGGCCGCGCGGACAATGGCGCGGGAATCCTCGCGCATGACCTCCAGCCACGATCCGATGTAATCGGCATGGCGGACGGTCGGCACGATCCCGAGCGCGGCGCAACTGAAAGCTGCGGTCTGTTCGGCAATCATCTCCTCGAAGGCGTATTTCTTCGAACCGAACGAGCCGGTCAGATCGCGGTTGAGGCGGCTGTGATGGCCGCTGGCGTGCCCCAGTTCATGCAGGGCCGTCCTGTGCCAGTTGATCGGCTCGAAATAGGCTTGCGGAGGCGGCACCTGCACATAGTCGAGCGACGGCATATAGAAGGCGCGATTGCCGCCAATACGGAAGTCGATGCCGGTGGCCCGGATCAACGCCTCGACCTGAGGTTCGATAAGGCCCGGCGGCGGTGGCGGCGCGACTGCCGTGATCTCATCGGGTAGGCCATCGCATTGCGCGGCGTTAAAGACCGTGAACCGCTTCAGGAACGGAATGGCATGCGCATCCTCACCCGTTTCGCGGGCACGGCGCTTCTCGTCCTCGGGGGTGAAACGGTCGGCATAAACGACAGTCGTGCCACGTTCGCCCTTCCTGACATTGCCGCCAAGCGAAAGCGCCTGGCGGAACGTCAGCCACGCCTGAGCGGGGAAACCATGCTGGATGACAGCCCCCCAGAGGATGAGAATATTGATGCCGGAATAGGACCGGCCGGTTGAAGCATTTCTCGGCAGGCCCAGCGGGGCGGTATCAGGCGACGCACCCCAGGGCTGGACCCATGGCAACCGCCCTTGCTCCAGCTCGGCGATGATCTTGTTGGTGATGTCGTCGTAAAGGTTGCTGCGCGCGCCACCTTCCGCGAGGTTACGACCCTGTCTGGCCATCGGGATGATCTCCGCGACGGGTGCCGGAAGCCTCTCCTCCAGCTCTTAACCCGTCACGGAAAATCCGTCCGCACTCTCACTCTGAAGGGGGCGTTGCGGGGATCTCCCCGCAGAAGGGGTAGGTAGAGACCAAGGCTCGGCCGCAGGGGAAGGCTTTCCCCCTATTCGGTATGTTCCCCTGCGCTTCCTTGAAAACTGTCAGAAACCCGCGTATATTTCCAACAGGAGAAAGACGATGACACGGCTGACCGAACAGATTCTGGCACATGCGACGGGACTTCCCGAAGGGATGCCCGTGTCCGCCAAGGGCCTGCTCCACCTCGGAAACCGGGCGGCCGTGGATCAGGCATTGTCGCGTCTGTCCGAGCGCGGGCAGCTCATCCGCGCCGGTCGTGGCGTCTATCTGCGCCCCATCGCCAGTCGGTTTGGCACGCGCGCACCTTCGGTCGAGCAGGCTGTCGAGGCCCTCGCGACCCAAAAAGGGGAGATCATCGTCTCGAACGGAGCCGCCGCGGCGAACGCGCTTGGCTTGACGACGCAGGTGCCCGTCCGCTCGGTCTATCTGACCTCCGGACGCAGCCGAAAGATACACCTCGGCAAGCAGGTCGTCGAATTGCGGCACGCGCCGCGCTGGCAACTGGCCCTGGCCAACCGCCCCGCAGGCGAGGCCGTGCGGGCGCTGGCCTGGCTCGGCCCCGAAAAGGCGGAGGCCGCGCTCACGACCTTGAAGCGGAAGATGCCGCCCGGCGTGTTCGGCGAACTGGTCGCCGCCGCGCCGCAGCTTCCGACATGGCTCGCGCAGAGCGTCGGAAAGGCGGCCTATGGCTGACGTTTTCCTCCAGCTTTCGGCCGAGGATCGGCGTGACGCGTTGAGCGTCGTCGCCGACCGTTCGGGTCGTCCCACCCATCTTCTCGAAAAGGATGTGTGGGTGGTGTGGGCGCTGGCGACGCTCTACGCGGCACCGCTCGGCGAGCATCTGGTGTTCAAGGGTGGCACGTCGCTGTCGAAAGCCTATCAGGTCATTCGCCGGTTTTCGGAGGACGTGGATCTGACCTACGACATTCGGGCGATTGCGCCCGATCTGGTTGGGGACAATGGCGAGGGTCTGCCGAAGACACGAAGCGAGGAAAAGCGCTGGTCCAGCGAGGTCCGTCGGCGGTTACCGGCATGGGTCGCGGAAACCGTGCAGCCTGTGATCGAGACCGCACTGGCCGTCGAAGGTCTGGCGGCGGCCGTCCGCGTCGAGGATGAGAAGCTCTTCATCGACTATGAGGCGACCGCAGCCGGGTCCGGCTATGTGGCTCCAAGCGTCATGCTGGAGTTCGGCGCGCGCTCGACGGGCGAACCGGCGAGTCTGCGCGACATCGTCTGTGATGCTGCCGGCCTGATCGAGGGGCTGCTCTTCCCGACTGCGCGGCCGCGCGTCATGCACGCGGAGCGGACGTTCTGGGAGAAGGCGACCGCCATCCACGTCTTCTGCCTCCAGGAGCGGCTGCGCGGCGACCGCTTCGCGCGACATTGGCACGATGTTGTCCGACTGGACGAAGCCGGCTTCGCGGAAGCCGCTTTTGCCGATCGCGACCTGGCCAACGCTGTCGCTCGGCACAAGTCGATGTTCTTCGCAGAGAAGGCCGCCGACCGCACGCCGATCGACTATGCAGCGGCTGTCAGCGGCGGCTTGCAACTCGTGCCGGTCGGCGATGGCGCGAAGGCGTTGGAGGATGACTATGCCCGCATGGATGAGGATGGACTGCTCTTCGACGACGAGGAGCCGTTCGAAGCGCTCATGGCGCAGTGCGCTGATATAGCCGCGCGCGCGAACAGAGCAGCCAAGTAAGAAACTGGGAGGACCGGGGGTATATGAGCGAAGTCGAAGAAGAGCGAAAATTCCAGTTTCTGCGGGACGGCGATGCCGAGCCATCTGAACTGGACTGGAACAAGGGGATCGAGAGCGCCCGCAAGGCGATTTCCGAGGCCATGAACGCCAAGAACATCGCATTTCTGCTCGGCGCCGGATGTTCTTCCCTGATGAAGGACAAAAAGGAACTCGGCATTGCGACCATGGCGCCGCTGGCCAAGGAGTTTTGCGGCGAAACCATCGAGGCACGCGCGGCGGGATTCTACAGCGATCCGCCAACAGCCGGCGCTGTACCGGCGCCGTGGCGGCTAACCAAAGACGAACTCGACTATCTCGATGCGCTCGGGGTCGACCTCGCGAAGGATTACAGCCGTAACCTGGAACGCTTGATGGAGGTGCTGTTCGCGCAACGGTTCGTGCTGCGCCAGAGCGAGAATCCCGATCTTCACCCCTATCGCGCTGTTCTCGACGGCATCATCAAGAAGGTCCAGGACTTCCTATGGACCCGTGTCACCCAAGGGGCCTTCGCCACGGAGGGCGACACGACCGTGCGCGACCTCTACGAGCGTTTCTACAAGAAACTGGTCCTACGCGATCGGTCCTTGCCCCGGCCCTGGGTGTTCACGACCAACTACGATCATTTCAGCGAATTGGCGATGGATCGCCTGGGCATTCCCTATGCCAACGGTTTTTCCGGCGTCGTAGAACGCCGCTTCAACCCGGCGATCTTCCGCTATGCTCTGGCCGAGCAGCTCGACGTCGCCAGCCGCAAATGGACCGCCGTCGACGCCTTCGTCTATCTCTGCAAATTGCATGGTTCGGTCACTTGGACCGAGGACGATCATGGCCTCTTCCCGATCAAGGAAGTCTGGCCACCGGAATCCACGAACCAGATGCTGATCTATCCGACGCCGGCGAAGCAGAACTCTTCGCTCGGCTCGCCCTACGCAGACCTGTTCCGGGAATTTCAGTCCCGGATCGTGCGCGAGCAGAGCGTTCTCATCACGGCCGGCTACGCCTTCGGCGATGAGCACCTGAACAACATCATCTACCAGGCCCTAACGATCCCGACCTTCCGCTTGGTGATCTTCGCGGCGCCGGATACGGACGGCGAGATCGCCAAGCTGCGGGCGCTGCGCGATCCGCGCATTTGGATCATTGGAGGCAATGGTCCTACCGCGGGGACGAGGGCGCACTACTTCGACATGATCGTCGAGCATTTCATGCCCCAGCGCCCCAGCGACAGGATTGATGACGCCGTCCGCAAGGTGTTGTCGGAGCTGGCGCCGAAAAGGGGCGACGAGACAAAGGATGGCGAGGCATGAGCCACGACGATCGCAAGCGGGCGATCGGCAAGGTGGTCTCGGTCGCGGCCGACCGCTTTGTCGTCGAGATGCACGTCGGCACCGACAATTTCACGGTCGTCGGCTTCGACGACGTGCATTATGTGGCGCGGCTGGGATCATTCCTGATGATTCCGTCGCAGTCGGAATATGTCGTGGTCGAGGTTGTCGGCTTGCGTGAACGCGATGCGAGCACGCCGTCCGAGCGGGGCGACTTCGACCGGGCTGGCTCCTCAAAATATCTGGATGTGGTGCCCGTCGGCATGTTGCCGATGCGCGGCGACGCGTTCCGCTTCGGTGTGTCGGTTTTCCCGTCCCTCTATGCGGACGCACTCTATGCCCTGGACGGCGAACTCGATCGCATCTTCGAGACCGAGGCGGCCGTCGTGCCGTCAATCGGCCCGGATGGTGGCGTCTGCCAACCAGAAGGCGCCACGCGCTACCGGGTTCTGCCAATCGGCAAGTCCGTGGTGTTCGAGGACTACGACGTCAAAGTCCGTCTGAACGAGTTCTTCGGTGGCCACGTTGCCGTCCTGGGTAACACCGGCAGCGGCAAGTCATGCACGGTCGCCTCGGTACTACAGTCTCTTTTCGACAAGCCGGACGAACATCACGCTCGCGGAGCGACGTTTATCGTCTTCGACGTGAATGGCGAGTATCACGAGGCGCTTGCTCCTTTGGCAAAAGACGGCGGCATCGGCGTCCATCGCGTAACCCTTGATGGGACGACCGCTGGCTTTCGGATGCCGCACTGGTTCCTGGAAATGGCAGAATGGGAACTGCTTTTGCAGGCGAGCGAGCGAACGCAACTGCCGGTCCTTCGGACGGCGTTAGGTCTGACAAGTCTCTTTCATGCCAACACGCCAGACGCTCTGGCTCTGCGCGAGCACTTTGTCGCCACTTGCATCATCGAGTGCTTTCGAGGTGCGGATGGCGACTCCCCAGTGTCGAAGTTTCAGCGCGTCGTTTCTCTTCTTCAGAAGTATCCGACGAACGATCTGAATATGGCGTTGTTGAACCGCTTCAGTCCGAATTTTCAATACGGAAATTTTTCTGGCAACAACCAATCGGCATTTCTGGATGAA
Organism: Rhizobium sp. FG113; assembly: GCF_057809895.1. Taxonomy (NCBI): domain Bacteria; kingdom Pseudomonadati; phylum Pseudomonadota; class Alphaproteobacteria; order Hyphomicrobiales; family Rhizobiaceae; genus Rhizobium; species Rhizobium sp. FG113. Next base: position 18,077 of record NZ_JBMDKV010000038.1, read on the forward strand.
GTAAGGAAGAAGCTCCAGAAGGATGCTCCCTTACCAGCCTACAATCGGACGCCGTTCTCTTTCGATGAGCTGCACGAATGTCTGGATTTCGCGATCCTTTATGAGGAGGCCCACGGCAACCGTCAAATCCGAGATTACTGCTCGTCCATGGTCACGCGGCTCAGATCTCTCCAAGAGAGGACTGAATATGCCTTTTTACGTCACGAAGGAGCTGACGTTGGTGCGGCTGTAAGCGATCTGGAGTTCTTGACCAACATCGTCGGTCTGGAAAGGGCTGTTGGTGAAGCGTTCACCAAACGCAATCAAGTCATTATCATTGATCTGAATTCCGTCGAAGATGAAATCGTTGAGCTGGTCAGTGCGGTCATCGCACGCATGCTTTTTCGGTTTCTTCGTCATGCGGAACCAAGAAACCGCTTCCCGATACACCTGCTCCTCGAAGAGGCTCACAGGTATATTGCCTCTACGCCCTCCCGGTTTTCCATCGACGCAACCAAGATATTCGAGCGCATCGCCAAGGAAGGACGCAAATACGGCATGTTCGTGCTCTTGGCATCACAACGCCCGAGTGAGCTGTCCAAGACGGTTCTCAGCCAGTGCTCCAATTTCCTGGTTCACCGCATCCAGAACCCCGACGATCTTTCTCAGATTCGGCAGATGACGCCGTTCATCTCGGATTCGGCCTTGAAGCGTTTGCCGTCATTGCCTCGGCAGCACGCGCTGGTGTTCGGAACATCGGTCAATCTCCCGACGACATTCAAGGTGCGGGAGGCATCACCGCGGCCGCGCAGCGACGATACCGCCGTGGTCGATTTGTGGTTCCACGAAGAAGGTCGAGCCGCCGACATTCGACTCGCTCCGGCCGATACCGCTGGAGGGGAGCCGATGGCAGTAAACGAAGCGTCAGACGATGACATCTTCTGACCATCTGGAGACCCTGGCGCAGGCGCTGGAGGTCACGGGAGACTACCGGGTCATCCGGCGTCTCAAACCGCGCCCTCGCATCGTTCCTCCGCCAGGCACGCCGCTGCGCCTCGGCCTGGTGGTCGATGTGGAGACCACGGGGCTCGACCCTCAGCGCGACGAGATCATCGAACTCGCCATGACACCATTCAACTACGGCTTGGATGGCACCATTTTCAGCGTGGGCGACAGCTTCCAAGGGCTGCGTCAGCCGAGCAAGCCTATCGCCCCGGAAATCACCGCGATCACGGGCATCACCAACGAGATGGTGGCCGGCCAGATTGTTGATCCCGCAGCGGTAGCCTCATTCGCAGCGCCGGCTTCGCTCGTCATCGCGCACAATGCGGCGTTCGACCGCCGCTTCCTTGAACGATTCAACGACGTGTTCTCGACGAAGCCGTGGGCATGCTCGCTCAGCCAGATCGATTGGGCAGCAGAGGGGTTCGAGGGCACGAAACTCGCCTATCTCGCTCAGGCCGCCGGCTTCTTCTACGACCGCCACCGCGCGATGCACGACTGTCTTGCTACGGTCGAGTTGTTGGCGATGTGGCTGCCCCGATCTGGCGCTACAGGTCTCAGCCGTCTCCTGGACGGCGCTCGTACCGTTTCTTGGCGAATCTGGGCGGAGAACGCGCCCTTTGACCTCAAGGATGTCCTTAAAGCGCGGGGGTACCGCTGGAACGGCGATCCCGGCCCGCAGCCGCGCGCCTGGTATATTGACGTTCCCGAGGCTCAGTGCGAGGCCGAACTACGGTTCTTGAGAACGGAAATCTATCGGTATGAGGTCGATCCCCCGGTTAGGCGGATCGATGCCTATGATCGGTTTTCAGACAGGATCTGAGTGCCGTCGAACGCCGGGCTATTGCATGCCCTTCCGGCACTTCTTGGCAAGCGTGGCGGAGACGAACTTTTCCCTTTTCGTCATGTCGGCGCGCTTTTCCACCATGTAGTGCCTAGCAGTCATGCTTCTCGCAGCTGGCATCCTGCAACGCGTGGTTATGGAGGCGGTCGCGGATTTCCTTCGAGATCCTCGCCTTGCCGGTCACCGTCTTAAATGTTCGGCGCAGGTCCTTGCCTCAATTTAGCAAGGAAGACGTCCACCAAACATGGGGCTATTCACCTTCCAGCCTCACGGAGCGACGCAGCAATATCGCTGATCGAGCGAAACAGGACCAGTTCATCATCTCTGGTAGGCTCAAATCCTCGGCGCTGCCAGAGTTCGGCAGCCTCCCCGGCGACGGCGTTGACCATCAATGCCCGCCCACCGATCAGCGATGCGGCCTGAACGCAGCGTTGGAGGGCATGCTTCACAAGGCCAGTCCCGATGCCCACCCCGGCGGAGCCGATGTCGGTCGCGAGCTGACCAAGCAGCATGCAGGGAATTGGATTAGGCGGCTGCCCCGTCCGGATGGAGCGCGGTAGCACCGATGGCACAACGGCTATTGGTGCAAGGCCGTAATATCCCACCACACGCCCTGCCTCATGCACGACGAGAACGGCGGTAAAGCCCTTCTGCTGATTGGAGAGCGCTCGGGTTTTCAGCCAGTGGTCGAGCGTCGGCTTGCCACAGGAAAACTGGGAAACATCGTGATCGGCGGAAAGCGGCTCGGGTCCTGAAAGCAGCAAGGGGTTACCGCTTCGCCGCGTAGCCGGGCTCCCACGGCGCAGGCCGCTTCAGCACTTCAACCATCTCCGGAACAGGAGCGGCCGGGCGCGACAGCACATCCATGAACTGAGCAAAGCCTTCCGGGCTCATCCGGATCAGGCCCTGCTCCATGACGACCTCCTCGGCCGCGCGCACAGCGGCATCTCGCACGAAATCGGTGCGCGAGCGGCCGCGCAGGCTGGCGGCGCGATCGATCATGGCAACATCCGCTTCGGGCAGACGCATCGAGATCGGATATTCCTTGCGTTCGGCAGTGTTGCCCATGGCGAGTCTCCTTAGTCGGAAGATAGCGCCTTGTATCTCTAATTACAATACGATAAAGTCTCATTTGCAAGCAACAGCTTCCGAGGGACCAGCAACGAGGCAAAAGATGACGGCGACAGCGAGCGATTCCGACAGGTCATTTTACTCTGCCATGGCACGCCATGTTACGCCGCCGCACGCCATAACGCGCATTGGCACACTGAACGCCGCCAAATGTTCGCCCGCAAATTTCGTTGCTAATGCCGGGCATGGGACGAATGCTGTCAGTTATGACCTTGCGAGCCCCACAAAACACAGCAAAGATGACAGTAGCCGAGCGCGAAGCGCTGCTCGAATCTTTGCTGCTGGACGCGCCGGAGTTGACGTTTACGCCGTGCGGCAGTCGCGACCCTCGCCTTCTGCGTCTGGTCGGCATCCTGGCAAAGCAGGCGGCACGGGAATGCTTTGCAGAGGAAGTGAAGTTGTCCAGGCAAAGGAGGAAGCGCACCTCCTGATGCGGATGGGAGCAATGTTTTGAAAGTCGCGATCTACGCCCGTTATTCTTCTGACAATCAACGCGACGCTTCCATCGCCGACCAGCTTCGCATGTGCCGCCTCCATGCCGAAAAGCAGGGCTGGCACGTCATCGAAGAATATACCGACCACGCGATTTCAGGAGCATCCCTGATCCGTCCGGGCATCCAGGCCCTGATGACCGACGCCATGAGTGGCCGGTTCGACGTGATCCTCTCTGAGGCGATGGATCGCCTCTCGCGTGATCAGGAAGACATCGCCGGTATCTTCAAACGCATGTCCTATGCGGATGTGAAGATGTTCACCTTGTCTGAAGGCGAGGTCAGCCATCTGCATGTCGGTCTGAAGGGCACGATGAATGCCCTCTTCCTTAAAGATCTTGCTGACAAGACCCGCCGCGGCCAGCGCGGCCGTGTCGAGGCTGGCAAATCGGGTGGCGGCAATTCCTATGGCTACGATGTGGTCAAGAAGCTGGACGCCAATGGCGAACCCATTCGCGGCGACCGCACCATCAACGAAGACCAGGCCGCCGTCGTTCTCCGCATCTTCCGCGACTACGCCGCCGGTAAGTCGGCAAAGACCATCGCTTTTGCACTGAACAAGGACGGCATTCCGGCCCCTTCGGGCGGCGACTGGGGTTTCAGCACGATCAACGGCAACCCGAAGCGTGGCAACGGCATCCTCAATAATGAGATGTATGTCGGCAAGATCGTCTGGAACCGCCAGCGCTTCGTAAAGGACCCGAACACCGGAAAGCGCCAGGCGCGCCCCAACCCGGAATCGGAATGGGTCATCCAGGAGACGCCAGAGCTCCGAATCCTCGACGACGATCTCTGGAATGCTGTGAAGGCACGGCAGGAGAAGAACAAGCTCACCCGCGACGATAACGGCAACACAGATGTCCGCACCGTCAATCACCGGCGGCGTCCCAAATACCTCTTCTCGGGCCTAACCAAATGTTCATGCTGTGGTGGCGGGTACTCCGCGATCTCGGCAACGCTGATCGGATGCTCGACGGCTCGCAACAAGGGCACCTGCGACAACCGTGTCAATATTCGCCGTGATGAATTGGAATCGCGCGTGCTGAACGCGCTGCGTACCAGACTCGTTGACCCTGAGCTGTTCGCCCATTTCTGCGAGGTGTTCACGCAAGAGATGAACCGCCTGCGAATGGAAGGCCGCGCCAGTATTGCCTCGTCTGAGGCTGAGCTGACCAAGATCAACCGAGAACTGGAAAAGATTCTCGATCTATACCTGAGCGACGCGCTCTCCGTGGAAATGGTGAAGGAGCGAAGCAACAAGCTCGAGGCGAGAAAAGCCGATCTGGAACTGTTCCTAGCCGAAGCTGACGAGCCACCGCCACTGCTCCACCCGAGCATGGCGCTGCAATATCGCAAGCGCATCCAGCAGCTCTACGAGTCGCTTCAGGATGAAGACGAGGGAAAGCGGATAGAGGCCGCCGACACCATTCGCTCGCTGGTGGATCAGATTGTGCTGACGCCGGTCGCGGGCAAGGTGGAGATCGACGTTCAGGGCGATCTTGCTGGAATCCTTACGATTTCCGCGCAAACGAAAAACCCCGCCTCGGGGGCGGGGTCTTCGCAAGTAAAGATGGTTGCGGGGGCAGGATTTGAACCTGCGGCCTTCAGGTTATGAGCCTGACGAGC
>NZ_JBMDKV010000039.1:0-22816 GCF_057809895.1 Rhizobium sp. FG113
CCACAGGTGGGGAGATTGGCTGGGCTTGCCCGCTCGCTCCACGCTCATTGTTTGGGGATGCCGTTGCCAAGAGTCGATCTCCCTCCTTGTGGGGGAGATGCCCGGCAGGGCAGAGGAGGGTATCACACCCGCCGACAGCAGCCGTAGCGCAGCGTTCGCCGTAACGCACAGTGCCGCTATTCCTGACGAATCTTACCCCTCAAGGGGTGACAAAGCCCGCGTGATAGAGTATGCGCACCCCCGGAATGGGAATCTCCCATCAACCAAGCAAAGAAAGACAGACGCATTCGCCCCTGCCTGAAGAGGCATAAGTCCGAGGCTTGACCCAAGGATTGATCGCAGGGCGCTCTGGTTGTCGAACCAACAATGAGGTTGACACATGAACATCATTCAGCAGCTTGAGGCCGAACAGGTCGCCAAGATCGAAGCCAAGCGCACGCTCCCGGAATTTTCTCCTGGTGATACCGTTCGCGTCAACGTGAAGGTCACGGAAGGCACGCGTACCCGCGTACAGGCCTACGAAGGCGTTTGCATCGCTCGCTCCGGCGGCGGTCTGCAGGAAAACTTCACGGTCCGCAAGATCTCCTACGGCGAAGGCGTCGAGCGCGTATTCCCGGTCTACTCGCCTGCCATCGAAAGCGTAGAAGTCGTTCGCCGCGGTAAGGTCCGTCGCGCCAAGCTCTACTACCTGCGCGACCGTCGCGGCAAGTCTGCCCGTATCGTTGAAGACACCGGCGTTCGCGCCCGCAAGCTCAACGACGCCGAGCGCGCTGCTCTCGCCCAGGAAAAGGCACGTCTGGAAGCTGAAAAGGTTGCAGCTGCTCAGGCTCTGGCAGCCGAAAAGGCAGCACAGGAAGCCGCCGAAAAGGCAGCTGCCGCTGAAGCAGCCGCCGCAGCCGAGCCGGCAGCGGAATAAGCTTCATCCGCAAGGATTGACGAAAAAGGCGACCTCCGGGTCGCCTTTTTTTGTTTTGGTGGTGTGGTGGCGTGATTTAAAACAAATCGTCATGCGCTTGACGAATGCGAAGCCTCACTTGAACCGCAGTCTTTCCAATAGCCGCGCCCACCGCCTTCGCAGGGAAGCCGGCTCAGCCTGGGGTGCCAGCATGAAATCGGGCAAAGGCACGTTCGGCATGTCATCATAGGCTTTGAAGATTGTCTCGAGCGGTGTCAGGGTTTGGTCGTGGTGCCAATAGACGATCTTCAACCATGTGGCCGCGCGCTTATCTTGGCCCGATCCCAACCATTCTTCCTCAAGATTGGCCTGCAACATTCGCCGCCCAGCCTCAAAGAGGTCATTTTCGTCAAGCCGCGCCCGTCCCAACTTCTTCAAGCACAGCGCATAGGCAAAAGCCCTTGGCTTTAACGTTGCCTTGAGCGATGGCACTTTCGGCTTCAAGTGTCGCTCATATTCTTCGACCGCGGTTTCGTACTGTCCGGCCTGAAAGCTGAACGCCATGAAATCATCGAGAGTGCCGTAGGTGAGCAGCATTCCTCTGCTATACGGCAGGCCTCTGGTTTCCTGGCGGACGAAACGCTGGAGCTTGTAATCAAACTTGTCGGGACCCAATACCTTGGTAAAGCCGGTCCGCATGTATTCAATTTGTGCGTCCTGTGCGATTTTCCAAGACGCTTCGTCGTTTCCCTTGCCGTGCATCCACTGGCCAAGGGCCTTGGCCCAGTGCAGGGTTACGCGATGCGCACAGGGAAGACCACCAAACCTTTCCTCTTCCTTTCCCTCGATGGCCTTGTCCAGCCACTCAAGCGCACGTGGAAGAATAGGCGTTGTTTGCTGGTCATAACGCACCAGGAAGGCAGAGACGGCATCGTCAATCTGACGTGCAGCAACATTGCCCATCGGGCTGGCGGGATCGTATTCGGCACGAATTCTGTAGCCGATAAGCTCATCCGTCACTTCACGCGTTCGAATGGGGTCGAATTTGCTCAAAATCGTCTCCGTCAATAAGGATTAAAATACAAAAACTTCGCCGTGCATCTGATCATGTCACAAGGGGTGGTGTGGCGAATGCGGCCCGACTAAGGCTCGATCCTTTGAGGCGCGGCGGCAACGGGGCGCACGCCATAGAGGCCGCTTGCCGGCAGCGGCATGCCGATCCAGAGCAGAAGCACAAGGCCGCCCACCGCGCGCAGCCAGATGTTGCCGCGCGGACGTGAAAACGAAATGGACGCGAGGACTTCCCGCGCGGCTTCTGCATCGGCTGCCGGAACGCGAAGCTCGATCCCGCCAAGCGCCGTCATGAAGTGGGGCACCATCGTCGTGTGATGAAGCGTGTGCGCAAGCACCCGGATGCCGGCTGCCTCCAGCGCGCAGAGGGCGGACGCCGTTTCCGTCGGGCCGTAGGCCCAGCCGGCGGTGGCGAAATCCGAAGGGCGGGGTGTCATGCTTGCTCCGTGACGACGATTATTGCGACGCCGGGATAGCAGTTCTGCGTTAATGCAATCGAAAGGCGCATTCGGTCGTTGGGTGAGGGTGTGGCCAAGTCCCCTCCCCAACCCCTCCCCACAAGGGGGAGGGGTTGGGGAGGGGACTTCCGTAATGTCGGACCCTTCCCCCCTTACTCCGCAATCTCCGGCTCGATCAGCCGGGCCATGTTGCGCAGCGATTCCTGCCAGCCGAGATAGCAGGCTTCCGGCGGGATGAGGTCGGGGATGCCGGCCTGGGTGATGTTGATTTCGGTGCCGACGGAGACCTTCTTCAATTCGACCGTCACTTCCATCTCGCCCGGCAGATTGGGATCGTCGAAGCGGTCGACATAGCGCACGCGTTCGCCGGGCACGAGCTCGAGATATTCGCCGCCGAAAGAGTGGCTGTTGCCTGATGTGAAGTTGCGGAACGACATCTTGAACGTGCCGCCGACGGTCGGCTCGAAATGGTGGACGCTGCAGGTGAAGCCGTTCGGCGGCAGCCACTTGGCCATCGCGTCGGCTTCGATGAAGGCGCGGTAGACCTTCTCGGGCTTGGTGGCGAGAACGCGGTGCAGGCGGATGGTGCTTGGCATGGGGTGTTCCTCCGAGTTGATGCGAGACCCTAAGGACGGGCGGGTGGTGGGTGATCCGACATCCGATTGGGATTTTGTTCAAGGGGGGAGGTGGCCAGTGTTTTGCCGTGTGGCCCCCTCATCGCCTCGCTGCGCTCCGGCACTTCTCCCCGCTGGGGCGAAGGGGCTGGTGGCTGGCGTTGTGCGCCCCTCACCAAACATGTAGCGTTTTATCTTGGCCGGGACAGCGCGGCATCTCTCCTTCTCCCCAGCGGGGAGAAGGTGCCGGCAGGCGGATGAGGGGGCTACGGACGCTGATCGTGCCGTTACGCCTATCATGCTCCAAACACCCTCATTTTTAAACCACCATTCCCGATTTCCCCCATCCTCGCACGCCAATCCTCTTGCCAGCGGCTTTGCAAACATGACAGTTTCCGCGAGCGCTATTTTGGGGAGATATTTCATGCTGTTTCGTCGCACCGTCCTTGCCGGACTGACCGCACTCGCTCTTTCGCCGCTTGCTGCCACCGCCGCCGAGCTTCCCGATCTGAAGGGCAAGACAGTCGTGGTCGTCACCGAGAACGCCTATCCGCCGCTGCAGTTCGTCGATCCGAAGACGGGCAAGCAGATCGGCTGGGAATATGATGCGATGAACGAGATCGCCAAGCGGCTGAACTTCAAGGTCGAGTACCAGAACACCAGCTGGGACGCGATGATCCAGGCGGTGTCCGACAATCAGTACAATATCGGCATGACCGGGATCACCATCAAGGACGACCGCAAGGCCAAGGTCGACTTCTCCGATCCCTACATGCGCTCGCAGCAGTTCATGCTGGTACGCGGCGACGAGACGCGCTTTACCGACGCCAAGACCTTCGGCGCTTTCAATGACGGTCTCGTCGGCGCGCAGCCGGGCACCTCGCCCTTCTATGCCGCGGTCTACGAGATCCTCGATGGCAACGAGCAGAACCCGCGCATCAAGCTGTTCGAGACCTTCGGCGCCACGGTGCAGGCGCTGAAAGCCGGCGATGTCGACGTGGTCCTGACCGACAGTGTCGCGGCGCAGGGCTATGTCGATGCGTCGAATGGCGGGCTGAAGGTGATCGGCGGGCCGCTCGGCACCGAGGATTTCGGCTTCATCTTCCCGAAGGGCTCCGATCTCGTCGGTCCCGTCAATGCGGCGATCGCGAGCCTGAAGGCCGACGGCACCTTCGACAAGCTCAACAAGACATGGTTCCTCGACTACAAGATGGGTCAATGATCCCGTCTGTCGTAACCGTGTACCGCGCCCGGACTGAAGCATGATGGCTCCGCAGCCAAATCCGCGGGGCCAGGAGAAGGGCGACTATCCCTGGTGGCTGGTCGCCCTTGTCGTGATCGGCGTTACGCTCGCCGCCGTCATCATCGCCAACGACGTCTATGCGCAGGTGTTCCGCACCGTGTTCAACGGCGTCGGCATCACCATTTTCGTGACGCTCGTCGGTTTCGCGCTGGCGACGCTGCTCGGGCTCGGCATAGCCCTGCTCGGGCTTTCGGACAGCGTCGCGCTGCGCCAGATCGCCCGCTTCTATGTCGAGGTCGTCAGAGGCATCCCGATGCTGGTGCTTCTGTTCTACGTCGCCTTCGTCGGCGCGCCGGCCTTCGTCGCCGCCTATAACTTCCTGACCGCGCCGCTGGTCAATGCCGGGCTGGCGGAGCCGGTGCTGGTGCGCGATTTCTCGCTGATGTGGCGGGCGATCATCGCGCTGATGATCGGCTATTCCTCCTTCATCGCTGAAGTCTTCCGCGCCGGCATCCAGTCGGTCGATCAGGGGCAGATCGAGGCCGCCAAGGCGCTCGGCCTGTCCCGCTACCATCGCTTTCGCCTCGTGGTCTTTCCGCAGGCGATCAAGGTGATCTTTCCGCCGCTGTCGAACGATTTCGTGGCGATGGTGAAGGATAGTTCGCTGGTCTCGGTGCTTGGGGTGTCCGATATCACGCAGATGGGCAAGATCTATGCGTCCGGCTCCTTCCGCTTCTTTGAAACCTATTCGATCGTCACCTATATCTACCTGATCCTGACGATCGGCCTGTCGCTTGGCCTGAGGCAGATCGAGAAGCGAATGCGCGGCAGAGACGGACGGCGATAAAGCTCAGGCGATAGCGCTGATGAATCGAATTGCCGAGCATCGCAAAAATTGGTAAGTGACTGCTCATGGAATCCAAGTTCAGTTGCATTGGGGCGCATATTTTCGTGCTGCAGGATCACTACCGCCTGCCGGCACGCTTCTTTGCGACCGTTTCCGGTGCGCTCAACAGCCGACTTCGTTGATCCCTTTCTGATCGACCGACGGCCGGTGGCCTATGCGCCACCAAGCTCCATACCCCCACTGCAAGCAAACGCCCTTTGCATAATAACGGATGTATCGCCATGAGCGCACCTCGTACCCTCTACGACAAGATCTGGGACGACCACCTGGTCGATCAACAGGACGACGGCACCTGTCTTCTCTACATCGACCGCCACTTGGTCCACGAAGTCACCTCGCCGCAGGCCTTCGAAGGGCTGCGCATGACGGGCCGCAAGGTTCGCGCGCCTGAAAAGACGCTCGCGGTCGTCGACCACAACGTGCCGACCTCGCCCGATCGCCACCTCGGCATCAAGAACGAGGAAAGCCGCATCCAGGTCGAGCAGTTGGCGATCAACGCGGCCGAGTTCGGCGTCGAATATTATTCGGCGAGCGACAAGCGCCAGGGCATCGTCCACATCATCGGACCGGAGCAGGGCTTCACCCTGCCCGGCATGACGATCGTCTGCGGCGACAGCCACACCTCGACGCACGGCGCCTTCGGCTCGCTGGCGCACGGCATCGGCACGTCCGAAGTGGAACACGTTCTGGCCACCCAGACGCTGATCCAGAAGAAGGCGAAGAACATGCTGGTGCAGGTCGATGGCGTGCTGCCCGCCGGCGTCACCGCCAAGGACATCGTGCTCGCCATCATCGGCGAAATCGGCACGGCAGGCGGCACCGGCTACGTCATCGAATATGCCGGCGAAGCCATTCGCGCGCTGTCGATGGAAGGCCGCATGACGATCTGCAACATGTCGATCGAAGGCGGCGCCCGCGCCGGCCTGATCGCGCCGGATGATGTGACCTACGAATACATCAAGGGCAAGCCGCGCGCGCCGAAAGGCGAAACGCTGGACCAGGCGATTTCCTACTGGAACACGCTGAAGTCGGACGAAGGCGCGCATTACGACCGCGTCGTCACGCTCAACGCCGCCGAACTGCCGCCGATCGTCTCCTGGGGCTCCTCGCCCGAGGATGTCATCTCGGTGCAGGGCATCGTTCCGAACCCGGATGAAATCGCCGACGAGAACAAGCGTACGTCAAAGTGGCGCGCGCTTGATTACATGGGCCTGAAGCCGGGCACGAAGATCACCGACATCGCCGTCGACCGCGTCTTCATCGGCTCGTGCACCAACGGCCGCATCGAGGACCTGCGCGCCGCCGCCAAGGTCGTCGAAGGCAAGACCGTTGCCGGCACCGTCAGCGCCATGATCGTTCCGGGCTCCGGCCTGGTCAAGGAACAGGCGGAAGCCGAAGGCCTCGACAAGATCTTTAAGGCCGCCGGTTTCGACTGGCGCGAGCCTGGCTGTTCCATGTGCCTGGCCATGAACGACGACCGCCTGAAGCCGGGCGAGCGTTGCGCATCGACCTCCAACCGCAACTTCGAAGGCCGCCAGGGCTTCAAGGGCCGCACCCACCTGGTGTCGCCCGCCATGGCAGCTGCCGCGGCGATTGCCGGCCACTTCGTCGATATCCGCGAGTGGAAGTAAGATTTTTCGGCCTCTTCCGGTGACGGGAGGGGCTGGATTGCGCGATTTGGAAAGGACAGGCTCGGCCTGTCCTTTTTCGTTCATGGGGTTACAATTTCCCATCCCTCATCCGGAGAGCATCATGACACCAGCCACCCCGCTCCCGCGATACCGCCTGCTTCTGCTTCGCCACGCCAAATCCGCCTGGCCCGAAGGCGTCGACGACCATGATCGTCCGCTCGGCGGTCGCGGTTTGAAGGCAGCGCCGCTGATGGGGCGCTATATGGCCCGCGAGGTGCTGGTTCCCGATCTGGCGCTGGTCTCCACGGCGCGGCGCACGCAGGAGAGCTGGGCGCTGGTTGGTGCCGAGCTGCCTGATGGTATCGAGCGGCGGGATGTGGGGGAGATCTACGAGGCGGCGGCGGAGCGGATCGCGGGGGTTATCCGTGGTGTCGATGCTGCTGTTCGGACGTTGCTGGTTGTTGGGCATAATCCGGGGTTGCAGGAGCTGGCGATCGATCTCGCTTCGGATGGGGAGAGGCTTGCCGGGCTCCGGGAGAAGTTTCCGACGGGGGCTTTGGCGGTGATTGATTTCGCGGTGGCCTGGCGGGGTGTAACTGTTGGGAGTGGGGTGTTGGAGAGGTTTGTGGTGCCGCGGTCTTTGGTGGGGTGATTGGGTGGTGGCTTTAGTTGGCGTTGGCGCGTTTTGCCGTGGCTCGCGTTGGCGCTTGTAGCCCCTCATCCGACCCTGCGGGCCACCTTCTCCCCGTTGGGGAGAAGGGGAGGTCGAGCGAGCGGCTCGCCACGAGTCTCTTCTCCCCAGTGGGGAGAAGGTGCCGGCAGGCGGATGAGGGGGCTACAAGCGCAAAGGCTTACTCTATCCCCCCCAGAACCAGTTCCCCTTACGACCCCGCCTTCCCCAAAGCCTTCTCCATCGCCGGATAAAGCCCCTCTTTCAAACTGATATCGTCGAACGGTCCGACGCGCTTGTAGAGGATCGTACCATCCGGGCCGACGAGGTAGCTTTCGGGGATGCCGTAGACGCCCCAGTCGATCGCGGCCTGGCCCTTGGGGTCGACGCCGATCGCCTTGTAGGGGTTGCCGAGCTCGCCGAGGAAGCCGAGCGCGTTGTCGTTCTTGTCCTTGTAGTTGATCGCGACAATATTGAGCCGGCTATCTTTCGCCAGTTCCTTCAATATCGGATGCTCCTCGCGGCAGGGAATGCACCAGGAGGCGAAGACGTTGACCAGCGTCAGCTTGCCCTTGACGGCGGCGTCGGTGAGCGCCGGCAGGTTGGCGCCCTCTAGCGGCGGCAGGTCGAGCGATGGTGCCTTGGTGCCAAGCAGCGCCGAGGGGATCTCGGAGATGTTCTTGCCGTGCACATCCTGATCGTAGAGCATCTTGCCCGCCGTGCCGGCAATGCCGGCGAAGACGAGAAGCGGGATCAGCGCAAAGGCGTAGCGGCCGAGGCCGCGCTTTTCCTTTGGCGTGCCGGGGGCGGCGGATTGCGTGGACTGCGTCGGCTCGATGTTCGGCGCGTCGGTCATGCGTTGGCCTTCGCTTCGGGCGCATCCTTGGCGCGGGCGGAGCGGCGGCGGATGCCGGAGGCTTCGAGCGCTTTGAGTTCGCGGCGGCGGGCGCGGCCGTCGAGCCAGGTCCAGAGCGTCACGGCGATGGTGATTAGGCCGGCGAATAGGTAGGAGCCGTAGACGTAGAAGGCGTAGGACTGTGTCATCTCTTTAACCCTCGCGACTTGCCAGGCGCGCGGCAAGCCGGCGCTGGGCGGCAATCCGGCGGCGCCAGATCTCGTTGCGGATCGCCATCACATGCAGCGTCAGGAACAGCATGGTGAAGGCGATCGCCATGACCAGAAGCGGGCGCAGGAATTCCGGGTCGATCGCCGGGCCGTCCATGCGCAGCACGCTTGCCGACTGATGCAGTGTGTTCCACCAATCGACGGAGAATTTGATGATCGGGATGTTGACGAAGCCGACGAGGATCAGGACGGCCGAGAGGCGGGCGGCCTTGCTCGGGTCTTCCATGGCGCGGTTGAGCGCAATCAGGCCGAGATACATCAGGAACAGGATGAAGACAGAGGTGAGCCGCGCATCCCAGACCCACCATGTGCCCCACATCGGCTTGCCCCAGAGCGAGCCGGTAACGAGTGCGATCAGCGTGAAGGCGGCGCCCAAGGGGGCGGCGGCCTTGGCCGAGACATCGGCCAGCGGGTGGCGCCAGACGAGCGTGCCGATCGCCGACAGGCTCATGATGGTGTAGCCCATCATCGACAGCCATGCCGCGGGCACGTGGATATACATAATGCGGACGGTTTCGCCCTGCTGGTAGTCGCCCTCGGTCGTGAAGCTGAGATACAGCCCCACGATAAAACAGAGGGCGGTGAACCCGGCCATCCAGGGGATGAGGCGGGAAGCGAGCGCCAGGAACCGCGTGGGGTTGGCGAGATCGCTGAATTTGGTGATGGCAAGGCTATTCTCGGTCATGCCGTCTCCTTAGCGCGATCCGCCCTTGCGGGCAATCAAGCCGATGATCAATCCGATGTGTTCCTGAGCGCCAACGCCGCGGCTGCCGGGCCGATGACGGCGAAGAACAGCGTGAGTGCGATCAGGATCAGGAACGGCGGCATGAAGGGGGCCGGCCCCTCGACGGCTGCATAGGTGGCGCTGACGCCGAAGATCAGCACCGGAATGGTAAGCGGGAGCACCAGGATCGACACCAGCAACCCGCCGCGCGGAAGCGCGACCGCGACGGCTGCGCCCACCGCGCCGATCAGCGTGATGGCGGGCGTGCCGACAAGGAGCGTCAGCATGGTCGCACCGATCGCCTTCTCGCTCATGTTCATGAAAAGGCCGAGCAGCGGCGAGGCGATCACCAGCGGCAGGCTGGTGGAGAGCCAGTGGGCCAGGCACTTGACGAGAACGGTCAGCACCAGCGGCGTCTCCTGCATCAGCATCAGATCGAGCGCGCCATCGTCACGCTCGGCCTGGAAGAGGCGGTCGAGGCCGAGCAGGGCCGCGAGCAACGCGCCGATCCAGACGATGGCGGGGCCGATGCGGGCGAGCAGCGCCAGATCCGGGCCGACGCCGAAGGGGATCACGGCGACGACGGTGAGGAAGAAGAGGACACCGACGAGAGCACCGCCGCCGGCGCGGATGGAGAGCTTGAGGTCGCGGAAGAGGAGGGCGGTCATGGGTGGGCCCTCTTTGGGGTGGGGTGGTGGTGGCCTGTGGCGAGGGTGGTGGGTTGGTGGGTGTGGTCGTTTGAGAGGTTGGTGGGTGCGGTACCCCCCTCTGCCCTGCCGGGCATCTCCCCCACAAGGGGGGAGATCGACTCGTTGCGATGTTTGCGCCAACTAACGAAGGTAGAGCGAGCGGTTGCGCCTAGCCAATCTCCCCACCTGTGGGGGAGATGCCCGGCAGGGCAGAGGGGGGTAATCCTGGCGCGACGGTGGCATGGAGCCTTTGCGGCTCGGCTATAGCTGAACTCGGCGCCCGTGGCCCCCTCATCTGCCTGCCGGCATCTTCTCCCCGTGGGGGAGAAGGGACTCGTGGTGAGCCGCTCGCGCCGACCTACCCTTCGCCCCAACGGGGAGAAGGTGGCCCGAAGGGTCGGATGAGGGGGCCGCACCCTCTGAGCAACAACCATGTCTCTCACAACCATCGCCATCACCCCCACACCCCAGCACTCACGCCCGAAAACCCCGCCATCCGCAACTCCCGCGCATCGCTCAACCCCAGCGGCTGATGCGTCGCCGCAATCACGATGCCGCCAGCCCCACGGTGCGCCTCGATCAACCCTGCGAAAAGCTGGTCGGCGCTAGCGTCCAGCGCTGCGGTTGGTTCGTCGAGGATCCAGACGGGGCGGTGGGAGACCAAAAGCTTGGCGAAGGCGAAGCGGCGTTGTTGGCCGGCGGAGAGGTAGCCGAAGGGGAGATGGGTGATGCCGGAGAGGCCTACCGCATCGGCGGCGTCTTCGATCGACATGCCGGTGCCGCCATCGGCGTTACCGAGATAGCGGCGCCAGAAAGCGAGGTTCTCGTCCACCGTCAGCTCGCTCTTCATGGCGTTGCGGTGGCCGAGATAGTGGCTGATCTCGGGGAGCCGGATGTCGGTGTCGCCGTTGGCGTTCGTGACTGTGATCGTGCCCGTCTCCTGCCGCAGCAGGCCGGCCAACACGCGCAGCAGGGTCGATTTTCCGGAGCCATTTTTGCCAGTCAGAACCAGGGCTTCGCCTGAGGTCAGGCTAAAGGAGACGCCTTCGAAAATCAGCTCTTCGCCCCTGAAGGCAGCGAGATCGGAGGCTTGAAGATGCATGGGGGTTCCGGGGTTCACGTTTTCAGTCATGCGATGCAAAAAATTCAGAAATGGTTGGTCCCTCTCTGGCAGCTTTTGCCGAAGTTATCTATATGTGGATTACCACGCCAGCGGTCGGCGTGAATTTCATCCTAGCGCCGAACATGAGGTCTGACTTCATGTGCGGACCGCGGAAATGGCCGTACCCGCATCCTGATGTGCCTTTAGTGCATAGGCGTCCGCACAATTGTGTTCGCGATCAGAAACGGGGTCTCTCGTGTCTAAATCACTTGATAGCTTCCACTGTCGTTCCGTCCTTACCGTCGATGGTAAGGACTATGTCTATTTCAGCCTGCCGAAGGCCGAAGCAAACGGCCTGCCCGGCGTTTCCAAGCTTCCCTATTCGATGAAGGTTCTGCTTGAGAACCTGTTGCGCTTCGAAGACGGCCAGTCGGTCACCAAGGAACATATCCTTGGCGTTGCCGAATGGTTGAACAACAAAGGCACGGTCGAAAACGAAATCGCCTATCGCCCGGCGCGCGTTCTGATGCAGGACTTCACCGGCGTTCCCGCCGTGGTCGACCTTGCCGCGATGCGCGACGCGATGGTGTCGCTCGGCGGCGATCCGGAGAAGATCAACCCGCTGGTGCCGGTCGATCTCGTCATCGACCACTCCGTCATCGTCGACGAATTCGGCACGCCGCAGGCATTCTCCAGGAATGTCGAGCTCGAATACCAGCGCAACGGCGAACGCTACCGCTTCCTGAAGTGGGGCCAGCAGGCCTTCCAGAATTTCCGCGTCGTGCCTCCCGGCACCGGCATCTGTCACCAGGTCAATCTCGAATATCTCGGCCAGACCGTCTGGACCAAGGAAGAGGACGGCGAGACGATCGCCTATCCAGACACCTGCGTCGGCACGGACAGCCACACGACGATGATCAACGGTCTCGGCGTTCTCGGCTGGGGTGTCGGCGGTATCGAAGCCGAGGCGGCCATGCTTGGCCAGCCGGTGTCGATGCTGCTTCCCGAAGTCATCGGCTTCAAGTTGACGGGCAAGCTCAAGGAAGGCGTCACCGCGACCGACCTCGTGCTGATGGTCGTGCAGATGCTGCGCAAGAAGGGCGTGGTCTCGAAGTTCGTCGAGTTCTTCGGCCCCGGCATGGACAACATGCCGCTCGCAGACCGCGCGACGATCGGCAATATGGGCCCGGAATACGGCGCCACCTGCGGCTTCTTCCCCGTCGATGGCGAGACCATCAACTACCTCACCATGTCCGGCCGTTCGCATGACCGCATCGCGCTGGTCGAAGCCTATTCGAAGGCGCAGGGCATGTGGCGCGAAGGCGATGGCTCCGATCTCGTCTTCACCGATACGCTGGAGCTCGATCTCGGCGACGTCGTGCCCGCCATGGCTGGCCCGAAGCGTCCCGAAGGCCGCATCCCGCTGGAAAACATCGCGTCCGGTTTCGCCAGCTCGATGGATGCCGATTACAAGAAGCCCGGCCAGCTCTCCAACCGCTATGCGGTCGAAGGCACGGATTTCGATCTCGGCCATGGCGATGTGGCGATCGCCGCCATCACGTCCTGCACCAACACGTCCAACCCGTCGGTGCTCATCGCCGCCGGCCTGCTTGCCCGCAATGCCGTCGCCAAGGGGCTGAAGACCAAGCCGTGGGTGAAGACCTCGCTGGCGCCTGGGTCGCAGGTGGTCGGCGAATATCTGGCGAAGTCCGGCCTGCAGGCCGATCTCGACAAGCTCGGCTTCAACCTCGTCGGCTTCGGCTGCACCACCTGCATCGGCAATTCCGGTCCGCTGCCGGCGCCGATCTCGAAGACGATCAACGACAAGGGCCTTATCGTCTCGGGCGTTCTGTCAGGCAACCGCAACTTCGAAGGCCGTATCTCGCCCGACGTGCAGGCGAATTATCTCGCCTCGCCGCCGCTCGTCGTCGCCTATGCGCTTGCCGGTACGGTGCAGAAGGACCTGACCAAGGAGCCGATCGGCGAGGACCAGAGCGGCAACCCCGTCTATCTGAAGGATATCTGGCCGACCTCGCACGAAGTGCAGGCCTTCATCCAGAAATACGTCACCCGCGAACTCTACGAGACGAAGTATGCCGACGTCTTCAAGGGGGATGCCAACTGGCAGGCCGTGCAGGTTCCCCCGGGCCAGACCTATGCCTGGGACGACAACTCGACCTACGTGCAGAACCCGCCCTACTTCGTCGGCATGGGCAAGACAGGCTCCGGCGTCTCCGACATCAAGGGCGCGCGCGTCCTTGGCCTCTTCGGCGACAAGATCACCACCGACCACATTTCTCCGGCCGGTTCGATCAAGGCGGCCTCGCCGGCCGGCGCCTATCTCTTGGAGCACAATGTCGGCGTTGCCGATTTCAACCAGTACGGCACGCGTCGCGGCAATCACGAGGTGATGATGCGCGGCACCTTCGCCAACATCCGCATCCGCAACCACATGCTCGGCCCGAACGGCAAGGAAGGTGGCTACACCATCCACTATCCATCGAAGGAAGAGGAATCGATCTACGACGCGGCCATGCAGTACAAGGCCGAGGGCGTTCCGCTCGTCATCTTCGCCGGTGTCGAATATGGCAATGGCTCGTCGCGCGACTGGGCAGCGAAGGGCACCAACCTGCTCGGCGTCAAGGCCGTGATCGCACAAAGCTTCGAGCGTATCCACCGCTCGAACCTCGTCGGCATGGGCGTCATTCCCTTCGTCTTCGAGGAGGGCACGACCTGGGCGACGCTGGGGCTGAAGGGCGACGAGACCGTCACCATCGAGGGGCTTGAGAACATCAAGCCGCGCGAGAGGAAGATTGCGAAAATCACCTATGGCGACGGCACCGTGAAGGACGTTCCGCTCTTGTCGCGCGTCGATACGCTCGACGAGGTGATCTACCTCAACAATGGCGGCATCCTGCAGACGGTATTGCGGGATCTCGCAGCCTGATCGGCGATGATTTTTAAGAAATGCATGATAATGGCCGCCGGAAAGCGATTTCCGGCGGCTTTTTCGTGGTCTGGAGGGCTATGAGGGGGATGCCTCACGGCGAAGTGTTGCGGAGTTGTCCCACGCGGGCGCCGTCTCACCCGTTCGTGATTTTTCGTTTGGATCGGGAGCGATTATCTCTAGGTTGAAGAGATGGAGACCCTGCCAACCTTTTTGGTCCGGCAAGGGTGGGAGAGGAAAAGAGGTAGAGGTGCAATGTCGCCGCGGTTTTTGATTTCGCTGATTGCAGGTGTGGCTCTGGCGGGCCCTTTGCTCGCCGAGGAGGCGCCCAAAGGCGTTGTCGAACTGTTCACCTCCCAGGGTTGCGCCTCGTGCCCTCCCGCCGACGCGGCCTTTCGCAAGCTCGTTGAGCGCGGCGATGTCATCGCTCTCGCCTATCATGTCGATTACTGGAACTACATGGGCTGGGCCGATACGCTGAGCTCAAAGGAAAACACCGAGCGCCAGTACGGCTATGCGAAGACCATGGGCCGCGCCAATGTCTACACGCCTCAGGTGGTGGTCAACGGGCGCGATCATGTCATGGGCTCGGATATAGGCGGCATCGAGAAGAAGGTCGACGGCTTTCTGACCGGTGGCGAAGGGCTGACCGTTCCGATCAAGGCCGAGGTCAAGGGCGATCAGCTCGAGATCAACGTCGCCCCCGGCCAGGGCAAGGCCAGTGTCGTCATGGTCTATTTCGATCGCGAAAAGACGATCGAAGTGCAAAAGGGCGAAAACAGCGGCCAGAAGATTGCCTATACGCACAGCGTTTCGGATGTCGAAACGGTTGGCATGTGGGACGGCAAGGAAACAAAGCTGACGCTGCCCGCCACCGTGCTGCAGAAGCCCGATCTCGAGGGATGCGCGGTGCTGCTGCAGTCGTCGACGACGGATGGAACGCCATCGGCGATCCTTGGCGCCACAGTCGTCATGGCCGGCAAGAACATCTGAGCCGTTAGGCATAAGCATGTCGCCCAAACGTGTGCAGCGGTTTTGCGGCGACGACATGCGACAAAACAAAGACTTGAAGCGTGACCAGCGAATCCGAAGAATCGCGACACGCTTCCAAGAATTTCATCTGTCTTTTCAGGTGGAAGCGGGGCGGCCCGACTGATCGTATTCGGGGCTGGGGTTAAGGTCGATACGGTCAGCCGGGCCCTTTGGCGCGCTGGCGCCAAACAGTCACATCTCCTCCAAAGTGCCGAAAGACGATGCGCAGAATTCAGTGTCGGCGAATCCGCTGAGGATGCGCCGGTCAAGTGCGAGCGAATTTCACTTTTAATTGAGGCGCTGTTTTGACTGAAATGCGGCACGCGGCAGATTGCACAGACTATGCTTAATGCGCGCGAGGCCGCGCTTGCAATTTGTAAAGGCTAAGGCAAACTGTCACCCGCGTGTCACGAACGGAGGCATTCGAGACTGATGACAGATCAGCCGGATTTGCGGCGTGGGAACAATCGGGCCACCGACAGCGATTCCCCCGTCGTCGTGGATATCAGGGACTTCAAGCAGAGTAAGGACCCGTTGCCGGTGACGTTTCACCGGCGAGAGCTGGATGCGATCCTGTGGATCTACGGACGCATGGTCGGCGAGGGAGAGTGGCGGGACTACGCGATCGACCACCTGAAGGACCTTGCCGTCTTCTCCGTCTTCAAGCGTTCCGGCGAAATGCCGCTCTTCCGTATCGAAAAGAATCCCAAACTCGCCGCCAAGCAGGGCGCCTATTCCGTCGTCAACACCCACGGCCAAATCCTGAAACGCGGCCACGACCTGCAGCAGGTGCTGAAGGTGTTCAACAAGTCGCTGAAGCTCGTCGAGAAATAGGCGCTATCACCCCAGAAACAGCGTCGCCGGATAGGTGCCCGGATCGGGATCGGTCGCAGTGCCGTCGCCGAGCCCCCGCTGCATCAGCATCGTGTCCAGCCAGCGCCCTTGCTTGAAGCCGGAGCCCTTGATACGGCCGATTTCCTCGAATCCATGGCTTGCATGCAGCGCGATCGAGGCAGGGTGCGCACCGCCGATCACGGCGATCATCTGGCGGAAGCCGAGCGCCGTCGTGCGCGCTATCAACGCCTCCAGCAACCGCTTGCCGACACCCTTGCCCCGCGCTTCCGGCGCCAGATAGATCGAATCCTCGACCATGAACCGATAGGCCGGCCGCGTGCGGAAGGCCGACGCGTAGGCATAGCCGACGAGCGCGCCTGTCTCGTCCACGGCGACGATATAGGGATACCCCTTCGACACGATCGCTTCGAAGCGGGCAGCCATTTCCTCGCGATCCGGTGGCGCGATCTCGTAGCTCGCGACGCCATTCAGGACGGAGTCGCGGTAGATGGCGGTGATCGCGTCGATATCGGAGAAGGAAGCGTCGCGAAGGATAACGGGCATGGGGCGGGCCGATGTCTGGAGAGGTGGCGTTCGTTGCTTGAAGAGCATTCGTGGCGGCGGTTGGCAAGAGGAAAGCGCGTGCTCGACGCCGGTGCCCCCGTGCCAGAGTCCAACCCCGCACCCATTTTCTTCACCCGCATCCGTTCCATCCACGCGGCCTTTGCTCTAAAGCCCTTCCAACAGAATTGGAAAAGGCAGCGCAATGGGCTTCTCGATCACCACCTGGAACATCAATTCGGTCCGGCTGCGCATGCCGATCGTCGAGCAGCTCTTCCTCAAGCACCGCCCCGATATCATCTGCCTGCAGGAAACCAAGGTGCCGAACGAGCTGTTCCCGTTGGCGCCGCTGAAGGCCATGGGCTACGAGCACATCATCATCCATGGCCAGAAGGGCTATCACGGGGTGGCGATCGCATCGCGTTTTCCGCTCGTCGAGGATCACAGCACTGATTACTGCAAGGTCGGCGATGCCCGGCATATTTCGGCGGTGTTCGAGCGTGGCGGCAAGCGCATCCGCATCCATAATTTCTATGTGCCGGCCGGTGGCGACGAGCCGGATCGGGCGATCAATCCGAAGTTCGGTCACAAGCTCGATTTCATCGAGGAGATGAAGTTGCTCAAGGCGGATGGCGAGGCCAATACATCGGCAATCCTCGTGGGCGATCTCAATATCGCGCCGATGGAGCACGACGTCTGGTCGCACAAGCAGCTGCTGAAGATCGTCAGCCACACGCCTATCGAGACCGAGGGCCTGCTTGATGTCATGAAGCGCGGCCAGTGGCTCGACCTGATGCGCCAGAACGTGCCGGAGACGCAGAAGCTCTATACGTGGTGGAGCTATCGCGCCAAGGATTGGGAAGCAGCCGATCGTGGCCGGCGTCTCGACCATATCTGGTCGTCGCGTGACCTCGGGCCGCATCTGCAGCGCATCGAGATCCTGAAAGAGGCGCGCGGCTGGGACCGGCCGTCCGACCACGTGCCGGTGACGGCGCATTTCGATCTTTAAACTTAGAAAAGAGCCTCAGGCGAAGCGGTGAAGCTCGGCAGCGGCCTTGGCCGCCAATGCCGCGATGTTGTCGCGGATGCGCTGCTGGATCAGCAAAGCCGCATCCGGATATTCCTCGATCAGCCGGTGAAACAGCGCGCGGGTGATGCGGATGATCGCCGTGTCCTCGCGGGCGATCGCCGTGAACTTGCGCTCGACGAGCGTGACCAGCGCAAGCTCCGACAAAAGCGTGCCGGACCCGACAACCGCCTGAACCTCAGGCTTGTTGTCGCGTCCGGTGTGGCTGAGTTCGACGCTGCCGCTGACGATGACGTAGGCGCTGTCGGCGGGAGAGCTTTCGCGAAAAAGCATCTGCCCGTTCGAGATCACGCGCCGATCCGCGCCGAAGGCGATCAGCCTCAGCTGATCCTCCGACATTCCGTTGAAAAGCGGAAGCTGCGCGAGCAGCTGGATATCATCATTCAGCGCCATGATTACGGAACGATCTTGTAGCCGCCGTTTTCCGTGACCAGGATTTCGGCGTTCGACGGATCGCGCTCGATCTTCTGGCGCAGGCGGTAGACGTGGGTTTCGAGCGTGTGGGTGGTGACACCGGAATTGTAGCCCCAGACCTCCTCGAGCAGCACGTCGCGGGTCACGACCTTCTGTTCGGCGCGGTAGAGATAGCGGATGATCGCCGCTTCCTTTTCGGTGAGGCGGATCTTCTGGCCGTTTTCCGTGGTCAAAAGCTTCTGGCTCGGCTTGAAGACATAGGGACCAACGCTGAAGGTGGCGTCCTCGCTCTGCTCGTGCTGGCGCAGCTGCACGCGGATACGGGCAAGCAGAACCGCGAAGCGGAACGGCTTCGTCACGTAGTCGTTGGCGCCGGCCTCGAGGCCGAGAATGGTGTCTGAATCGGTGTCATGGCCCGTCAGCATGATGATCGGCGCCTTGAGGCCGCCCTTGCGCAGAAGCTTCACCGCTTCGCGCCCATCCATGTCGGGAAGGCCCACATCCATGATCAGGAGATCGATGGCCGTCGCGCGGGCGCGTTCGACACCCTTGGCAGCCGTGGATTCCTGGAGAACCGTGAACTCGTCATAGAGCGAGAGCTGCTCCGTGAGGGTCTCGCGGAGGTCGTCGTCATCATCCACCAACAAAATGGTGCGTGCTGTCATGCGGCTATGTCCCTCGCCATCTGGTCCCCTTACTCCTACGCCAACTTGAGAGTGTTGGCAAAGATCAGGATACCAAGCTGTTGTCGTATATGGTGCTATATGATTTCAATCATCGCCCCGGCAATTGCAAAAACATGTGAGAAACATGGAAAAAACAAGGCGGAAACCGTCTATACAACCAACGATCATCACGGTTAGACCGGCACCGGGGCAGAAAAGCCGGGCTTTGCTGCAATTCGGCACAGTCGTGGTGCCCGCGGCGGTTGGTCGCTCGGGGCGCACCACACGCAAGCGTGAAGGCGATGGGGCCACGCCGATCGCCGAAATGCGGCTGATTTCGGGCTTTGCGCGCGGCGAAAAAACCTCCGGTTTGCGAACGCGGCTACCGATTCGCCTTATCCGCGAGGACATGCTCTGGTGCGATCAGCCTGATGACGCCAACTACAACAGACCCGTCAAGGCGCCGTTCAGCAAAAGTCACGAAAAGATGAAGCGCGACGACGGGCTCTATGACGTCTGCATCGTCATGGACTGGAACATCACCGCGCGTGCCCGCAATCGCGGCTCGGCGATCTTCTTCCATCTCATCCGTCCCGGCTACCAGCCGACGGAGGGCTGTATCGCCATTCACCCGCGCGACATGAAGCGCATCCTGCCTTACTTGCGCAAGGGCACCGTCGTCAGGGTTTTGTAATCCCGGAATAAGAGAGCAGGGGTGATATCGCGGGCCGCCTGACCTATATGCAATCCGACCGACGCCCGGGCTGAAAGGCGTTTCGGGAAATGGCGGGATAGCCGCCGTTCAACCACGCCCCGTTCCATTCATCGCTTTCGCGGAGATTTATTGTGGCACAGCAATCCATCATTACGTTTCACGACGGACATTCCATTCCCCAGGTCGGCCTCGGCGTCTGGCAGACGCCCAACGATATGGCGGCACCCGCGGTGCGCGCGGCCATCGAAGCCGGCTATCGCCATGTCGATACGGCCGCGGTCTATGAAAACGAAGAGGGCGTTGGCGAGGGCATTCGCTCGTCGGGTATCGACCGCAAGGACATCTTCCTGACGACCAAGCTCTGGAACGCCGACCAGGGCTACGACACGACGCTGAAGGCCTTCGACAAGAGCCTGAAGCGGCTCGGCACCGATTATGTCGACCTCTACCTCATCCACTGGCCGGCGCCGAACCGCGACGCCTATGTCGACACGTGGAAAGCCTTCATCAAGCTGCGCGAAGAGGGCCGGGCGAAATCGATCGGTGTCTCGAATTTCTATCCTGAACACATCGAGCGGTTGATTGCCGAGACCGGCGTCGTGCCCGTCATCAACCAGATCGAGCTGCATCCGGACTTCCAGCAGAAAATCGCGCAGGAAGCGCACAAGAAGCTCAACATCGCCACGCAGTCCTGGAGCCCGCTCGGCCAGGGCAAGCTGATCGCCCATCCAGTTCTCGCCAAGATCGCCGAGAAGCACGGCAAGACGCCGGCGCAGGTGATCATTCGCTGGCACATGGATAGCGGCCTCGTCGTCATCCCGAAATCGGTGACGCCGTCGCGCATCGTCGAGAACTTCCAGGTCTTCGACTTCAAGCTCGATGGCGACGACATGGCCGAGATCGCGAAGCTCGACAGCAGCTCGGCGCGCATGGGGCCGGACCCGAAGACGGCGACGTTCTGAGGATTTGATTTAGAGATGTGGGCCTGGAGTTTGTAGCTCTAGGCCCCGCCCTGCCAGGTCTTCACCGCCTCCAGCGGCCAGACCAGCATCAGCACGTTGAGCGTCAGGTTGTCCCGGATCATGTAGCCGGTGAAGATCTCGAAGAAGATGGCGATCGTGACCGTCAGCCAGACCGGCGCGCGCCAGGCGAAGAAGAAGCCGAGCACCATGAACACCGTGTCCATCGCCGAGTTCAGGATGCTGTCGCCGTAATAATCGAGCGAGATGGTCGCCGTGCGATAGCGGTCGATGATGATCGGCGAGTTCTCCAGCAGCTCCCAGCCGGATTCGATCACCAGCGCCAGAAGCAGCTTCATCGCGATCGGCTTGCCGCGCAGCACGAGATGCGCCAGGCCGTAGAACAGGAAGCCGTGGATGATGTGGGACGGCGTGTACCAGTCCGACATGTGCTGCGAGTTGCCGCTGGAATTGACGGTGCCCTCCCACAGCTTGACGTAGCCGCAGGTGCAGATCGGCGTGCGCCCCATCAGATATTCGGCGACGATCTGCGCGATGAGCACGCCGAGGCAGGCGATGAACCAGTAGGTCTGGTGCCTGGCTCGGTCAGTCGCCTGCAGCGCCGTCACTGGCCGGCCTCGCCCTCGGGCGCGATCGTGTGCTTCATGATCAGCGGCATCTGCGCCAGCGTGAACAGGATGGTGATCGGCATCGTGCCCCAGACCTTGAAGGCGACCCAGGTGTCGTCGGAGAAGTTGCGCCAGACCACCTCGTTGAGCACCGCCAGGAACAGGAAGAACACGCCCCAGCGGATGGTGAGCTTGCGCCATCCCTCGGCATCGAGCTGGAAGGCGGCGTTGAAGACATAGCCGAGCAAGGACTTGCCGAAAAGCAGGCCGCCGAGCAGCGTGAGGCCGAACAGCGAATTGATGATCGTCGGCTTCATCTTGATGAAGGTCTCGTCCTGCAGGTAGATCGACAGCGAGCCGAAGATCAAAACGACGATGCCCGAGACGAAGGGCATGATCGGCAGATGGCGGAGCACCACCTTGGAGATGACGAGCGAGATGATCGTCGCCGCCATGAACAGCGCGGTAGCGACGAAGAGCGGGCCGCCGAGCGAGGCGAGAGCCGGGAATTTCTCCACCAGCCAGGGGCCGCGCAGATTGGCGAAGAAGAAGATCAGCAACGGCCCGAGCTCCAGCGCCAGCTTGAGCATCGGATGATGCTTGTCTGTCGCCGACGGGGTGATATCGCTCTCGGTCGTCATGAGGTCCCTAATCCGTTCCCTAATCAGTCTCTATCCCGGACGCTTGCGCGCCCTTGCGGGCATATCTGTGGCATCAATCGCTTTTGACGGCAATGGTGCGACTTGATCAGCCCCGCGCGTCTCCCAGACCCGCGATCGCATGGGCGAAATCCTCGGCCTCGAAGGGCTCCAGATCGTCCACGCCCTCGCCGACGCCGATGAAATAGACCGGCAGCTTGTGCTTGGCGGAGATGGCGACGAGGATGCCGCCGCGCGCCGTGCCATCGAGCTTGGTCATGATCAGGCCGTTGACGCCGGCGACGTTGCGGAAGATCTCGACCTGGCTCAGTGCATTCTGGCCCGTGGTCGCGTCGAGCGTCTGCAGCACGGTGTGCGGCGCGTCGGGATCGAGCTTGCCGAGCACGCGCACGATCTTCTCGAGCTCGGCCATCAGCTCCGTCTTGTTCTGCAGGCGGCCGGCGGTGTCGATGATCAGCACGTCGCATTTCTTCTGCTTGGCCTGCTCGAAAGCGTCATAGGCAAGCCCCGCCGCATCGGCGCCGAGCTTGGTGCCGATGAATTCCGACTTGGTGCGGTCGGCCCAGATCTTCAGCTGCTCGATCGCCGCCGCACGGAACGTATCGCCGGCAGCCACCATCACCTTCAGCCCTGCGCCGGAAAGCTTGGCGGCGAGCTTGCCGATGGTGGTGGTCTTGCCGGTGCCGTTGACACCGACGACGAGGATGACATGCGGCTTGTGGCTGAGATCGAGCTGCAGCGGCTTGGCCACGGGCTTCAACACCTTGGTGATCTCGGCCGCCATGATGCGGCTCACATCTTCGCCCGATACGTCCTTGCCGTAGCGTTCCGACGCCAGCGTATCGGTGACGCGCAGTGCAGTTTCGACGCCGAGATCGGCCTGGATCAGGAGGTCTTCAAGATCCTGCAGCGTGTCGTCGTCGAGCTTGCGCTTGGTGAAGAGCGCCGAAATCTGGCCGGTCAGCTGCGACGAGGTGCGCGCGAGGCCGGCGCGCAGGCGCTGGAACCAGTTGAGCTTGGCCGGGGGCACGATGGTGACGGGTTCGGGGGTCTCGGTGGCGGTGGCGAAGCCCTTGGGGAGGATGGGGGTGTCGGCGTCCGTCGGATCCGAGGCGTCGGCATCCGGGGTGCCCCCCTCTGCCCTGCCGGGCATCTCCCCCACAGGTGGGGAGATTGGCTGGGCTT